>JBBRYW010000072.1:0-15142 GCA_038237235.1 Gaiellales bacterium | reverse complement strand
CACCAGTCGTCGGCGCGTCCGGGAAGGTCACTCTCGACGAGAGCGTCTTCGGTGCGGATCCAAAGCCGCACCTCCTGCACGAGGTCGTTCGCGCCGAGCTCAATGCGCGCCGGGCCGGTACGAGGGCAGCAAAGAGTCGCGGCCTCGTCTCCGGCGGAGGGGCCAAGCCGTGGCGTCAGAAGGGTACGGGCCGGGCCCGCCAGGGGACAATTCGTGCCCCCCAGTTCACGGGCGGCGGCGTGGTCTTTCCGCCGAGCCCGCGCTCCTTCGATGTCAAGGTGAACCGAAAGGTTCGCCGGGCAGCACTTCGGGGCGCCCTCTCCGTCCACGCTCAGAATGGCACGCTCGGCGTGGTCGACCCGAGCACGTTCGAGACCCCCTCAACGAAGGCGGCGGCAAGCCTCGTAGCCGACTGGGGCAAGGATCTGCCGCTGGTCGTCGTCACGACCGAGACCGAGGAGGCGCTGATCAAGTCGTTTCGCAACCTCGCCGGCGTCGCGGTAACCGTGCCGGCGGAGCTTGAGGTGGCGACCGTGCTCGGAGCACGTTCTGTGCTCGTGAGCGCCGCTTCTCTCCCTTTCCTACAGGCGAGATGCAACTGATGCCGGTTGCGCTCAGGGCACAGGACATCCTGCTCGCGCCTGTCGTGTCGGAGAAGAGCTACACCCTGATCGAGCAGAACAAGTACTCGTTCCGCGTTCACCCGGACGCGCATAAGACGCAGGTCCGTCAGGCGGTGGAGGAGCTCTTCGACGTCCACGTCGAGCGAGTCAACGTCGTCCAGGTGCGCTCGAAGCCGAAGCGCCGTGGACTTCAGCGCGGCACGAGGCCGGGCTGGAAGAAGGCGATCGTGAAGTTGCGTCGGGGCGAGACGATCGAGATCTTCGGAGGAGCTCAGGTCTGATGGCACTCAAGAAGTTCAGGCCAACGAGCCCAGGTAGGCGGTTCATGACCGTTCCGTCGTTCGACGAGATTACGAAGGCCGAGCCTGAGAAGAACCTTGTCACCCCGCTCAAGAAGAGCGGCGGACGGAATTCGTACGGCCGCATCACGCGCCGACATCAGGGCGGCGGCCACAAGCGCCGCTACCGCCTCGTCGATTTCAAGCGGACGAAAGACGGCGTGCCCGCGAAGGTCGCTGCGATCGAGTACGACCCGAACCGGTCGGCTCGAATCGCGCTCCTCCACTACTCTGACGGCGCGAAGGCCTACATCATCGCGCCAGCCCGACTCAGGGTGGGGCAGACCGTCGAATCGGGGCCGGCCGCCGACATACGACCCGGCAACGCACTCCCGCTCGTCAACATCCCGACCGGCACGCTCGTCCACAACGTCGAGCTGAAGCCCGGTCGCGGTGGACAGCTGGCCCGGAGCGCCGGCTCCGGCGTGCAGCTGGTGGCGAAGGACGAGCCATACGCGATTCTCCGTCTCCCATCGGGCGAGATGCGCCGCGTGCCGCTCCTCTGTAGGGCGACGGTGGGGCAGGTGGGTAACGTCGACCACGAGAACATGACCGTCGGTAAGGCGGGCCGGAGTCGGTGGCTGGGCAAGCGTCCCACCGTGCGCGGCTCGGCGATGAACCCGGTCGACCACCCGCACGGAGGGGGCGAGGGCAAGTCGAAGGGCGGCCGGAACCCGGTCACTCCGTGGGGCGTCCCTACGCTCGGCAAGCGCACCCGCCGCAAGCACAAGGAATCGAACAGACTGATTGTCCGCGGCCGCCGCCGCGGCAAGGACAAGAGGTAAGGAGCGCCGGGTATGAGCAGGTCTTCGAAGAAGGGCCCTTTCGTCGAGCCGCGGCTGATGAGCCGGGTCGAGGAGATGAACGGATCGGGATCCAAACGCATGATCCGGACCTGGTCCCGCACGTCGACGATCTTCCCCGAGATGGTCGGGCACACGATTGCCGTCCACGACGGCCGTAAGCACGTGCCCGTGTTCGTGACGGAGCAGATGGTCGGCCACAAGCTCGGAGAGTTCGCGCCGACACGGACGTTCCGCGGGCACTCGGGCGATCGCCAGGCGCAGGTGAAGCGAGGGCGGTGATGGCGACGGCGACGAACAGCGAGGTTCGGGCCGTGGCCAAGTCGGTGCGGACCTCTCCGCGCAAGGCGCGTCTCGTCGCGGAGCACATCCGCGGTCGAACCGTTCCCGAGGCGCGCACCGTGCTGGCGTTCACGCAGCGCGCGGCGGCCCGAGAGGTCGAGAAGGTTCTGCGCTCCGCCGTTGCGAACGCGGAGGCGAACCACGGGCTGGCGGGCGACAACCTCTACGTGTCGGCCGCGTACGTGGACGAGGGCGTGACGATGAAACGCTTCCGGCCGAGAGCGCGCGGCCGCGCGGCCCCCATCCACAAGCGAACGTGTCACATCACGGTCCGGCTCGCGCCCGCGGCGCAAGCCGGGCAGGAGGAGCTGAAGGGACGAACGCGAGGAGCTCAGCGTTCGCAGACGGTGCCGACGACGACCGAGGAGCCGACGTCCGAGCAGAAGGCGAGCCGTCGGCGCACGCGCCAGACGGCAGCCGCACAACAGGAAGGAAGCGCATAGTGGGTCAGAAAATTCACCCGGGCGGGATGCGCATCGGCGTCATCCACGACTGGAAGTCGAACTGGTACACGGGAAAGAAAGACTTCCCGGCCTACCTGCTCGAGGACATCAAGATCCGACGCCACATCAACGGCAAGCTCTCGCATGCCGGCCTGTCCGACATCCTGATCCGCAAAGACAAGCAGCGGATCACTGTCGATATCTTCACCGCTCGGCCCGGAATCGTGATTGGCAAGTCGGGCGTCGAGGTCGACGCGCTCCGTAAGGAGCTGCACGCCCTGACGCAGAAGAACGTCCACATCAACATCAACGAGATCAAGCGGCCCGAGCTCGACGCGAAGCTCGTCGCCCAGTCGATCGCGGAGCAGCTCGAGAACCGCGTCAGCTTCCGGCGCGCGATGAAGCGCTCGCTAGCCTCGGCTATCCGCTCGGGTGCGCAGGGGATCAAGATCGTCTGCGGCGGCCGCCTCGGCGGCGGCGAGATGAGCCGTTCCGAGGCGTACTCCGAGGGTCGTGTGCCACTGCACACGATCAGGGCCGACATCGACTACGGCTTCGTCGAGGCGAAGACGACGTTTGGTCGCATCGGGGTCAAGGTCTGGATCAACAAGGGCGAGATCATGCCGGAGGGCTTCGAGGGCATGACTCGCGGGGACGGCCGTCTGGGTGACCAGGATCAGGCGCGTCGCCGCGGCGGGGTCACCGAGGGGCTTGGCGCCTCCCGGGAATCGAGCCGCGGCCGCTCGGGGGACCGTGAAGGGCTCGGTCCCGTGCGGCGCCGCGGCGAGGGACGTGGGCGCGGCGGACGAGGCGGCGGAACCCGCCCCTCGGGCGCGGGGGATCGCGCGCGCGGACAGTCCGGCGTGGAGCGCGACGAATCGGCCCGCTCGGCCGAGGGCCGCACCGAACCGGTGATCGAGCCGCAGGTCGAGTCGGCCCCTGCTCCGGTCGTTGACGCGCCCGATACGACGACGCCCAAGACCGGGCACGAGGATCCGACGAAGCTCGAGAGCTCAGGCGACGTGAGCCAGGAGTCCAGCGACTGATGCTCCTCCCGCGCAAGACGAAGTTTCGCAAGGTCCACCGCGGACGACGTGCCGGCCTGGCCAAAGGCCAGACGTCGGTTCACTACGGGGACTTCGGGCTCAAGTCGCTCGAGGCGGCATGGGTGACCAACCGTCAGATCGAGGCGGCCCGAATCGCGATGACGCGCAGGATCAAGCGTGGCGGTAAGGTGTGGATCAACGTCTTCCCGGACAAGTCGGTGACGCAGAAGCCGGCCGAGACGCGGATGGGCTCCGGTAAGGGCTCGCCGGAACACTGGGTTGCGGTCGTCAAGCCCGGGCGCGTCATGTTCGAGCTGGCCGGCGTCCCCGAGCCGCTCGCACGAGAGGCACTGCGCCTAGCCGGCTCGAAGCTGCCGGTGAAGACGAGGTTCGTGAAGCGCGAGGCTGACCTCTTCGAATAGGGATGGAGATGAAGGCAAAGGAACTACGAGATCTGACCGATGACGAGCTGGAGCACCAGTTGGAGGAGCGCCGCCAGGAGCTCTTCAACCTGCGCTTCCAGGCCGGCACGGGCTCGCTCGAGAACACGGCGCGCCTGACGGGCGCGAAGCGCGACATCGCCCGCATCCTGACCGTCCAGACCGAGCGCATCACGCGCCGGGAGAGGTAACGCGAATGACCGAAGAGACAAAGCCAGCCGAGGAAGCGAGTAGCGCCGGGAGCGAGCCTGCAGTCGAGGCCGAGGCGCCGACCGTCGACCCATCGAGCGCAGAAGCCGCCGCGGCTTCCGACGATTCGTCCGCCGCCCCGGCGGACACGCCGGTTGTCGTCGACGCTCCGGCCGATGTCGCCGAGGTGCCTGCCGCAGAAGCGCAACCCGAGGCCGAGGTGCCTGTCGCGGACGTCGCCCCGACCGGCGAAGTTGCCCCGGTCGAGCCTCCCGCCGGCGCAGCTCCGCGGGAGCTTCGGCGTACCAAGAAGCGTCTGCCTCGGCCGCTGCGACGCCAGCGGCCCGCGGTGGCGCGAGAGAAGCCGGCGAGCCGCCGGCCGATCGTCCGCCTGCCCAAGCCCGAGGGAGAGCGCGGGCGAACCCAGGAGCGTCGCGGGGTCGTCGTCTCGAGCGCGATGGACAAGACGATCGTCGTGAAGGTCGACACGATCAAGGCGCACCGGCGCTACAAGAAGGTCGTTCGCCGCTCGAGCAAGTACCACGCCCACGACGAGCAGAACGCCGCCAAGGTCGGAGACCTCGTCCGCATCGTGGAGACGCGACCCCTGTCGAAGACGAAGACCTGGCGCCTGGCAGAAATCGTTGAGGCGGCAAGGTAGAGCGATGATTCAGCAGGAATCTCGACTTCGCGTTGCGGACAACACGGGCGCCCGAACGCTCCTCTGCATCCGCGTCATGGGTGGCTCGCACCGCCGCTACGCGCACGTCGGCGACATCATCGTCGGCACCGTGAAGACGGCGACCCCGCAGGGAACCGTCAAGAAGGGTGAGGTGGTGCGCGCCGTCGTCGTGCGGACGAAGAAGCCCTACGGTCGGAACGATGGCAGCCAGATCGCCTTCGACGAGAACGCAGCCGTCATCATCGATAGCGCGCGAAACCCGCGCGGAACGCGGATCTTCGGCCCCGTCGCACGTGAGTTGCGCGAGAAGAACTTCATGAAAATCGTGAGCCTTGCTCCGGAGGTGCTCTGATGGCGCAGACGATGAGAATCAAGAAGGGCGATCTCGTCCAGGTCTTGAGCGGGAAGGACCGCGGCAAGCAGGGCCGCGTCCTCGAGTCGCTGCCGGCCAAGCGCCGCGTGATCGTCGAGAACCTCAATCTCGTCAAACGGCATACCAAGCCGCGCCCGATCACCAACTCCAGTCGGATGGGTCAGCAGCAGATGACCCCGGGCGGCGTGATCGCCCGGCCGGCTCCGCTGCCGGTTTCGAACGTCATGATCGTCTGCCCGACCTGTAGGCGCGCGACCCGGGTCGGGATCGTGCTCAAGGAGCTCAAAGGCGAGCAGCGCCGAATTCGCGTATGCCGCCGCGCCGACTGCGGCCAGGAGATCGACTAGTGGCCCGCGCGCGGAAGACTGGCAACGGCAACGGGGCAGGTGCCTACGTGCCGCGTCTCAAGACGCGTTACGAACAGGAGCTGCGCAGCGAGCTCAAGGAGCAGCTCGAGCTTCCGTCGGTGATGCAGGTGCCGCGTGTCGCCAAGATTACGCTGAACATGGGCGTCGGGGAGGCGAAAACGGACGCGAAGGCACTGGACTCCGCGGCTGCTGAGCTGAGCACGATCGCCGGGCAGCGAGCCCAGATTCGGCGGGCGCGAAGATCGATCGCGAGCTTCAAGCTTCGCGAGGGCATGCCGATCGGCGCGCGCGTCACGCTTCGCGGGACGAGAATGTACGAGTTTCTCGACCGCCTCGTCTCCGTCGCACTGCCGCGGATCCGAGACTTCCGCGGGCTCAACCCGGGCTCGTTCGACGGGCGCGGCAACTACTCGCTCGGAATCCGCGAGCAGATCATCTTTCCCGAGATCGACTACGACGACGTCGCGACCGTTCGCGGCCTGGATGTGGCGATCACGACCACGGCGACGACGGACGACCAGGCTTTCGCGCTCCTTCGCGGGCTCGGCCTGCCGTTCGCCGCAGAAGGAGGAAACATCAACTAGTGGCCAAGAAGTCATTGATCGCCAAGGCAGCTCGCCCGCAGCGCTTCAAGGTGCGGGAGTACACGCGCTGCAACCGCTGCGGTAGACCCCGTGCCGTGTTCCGCAAGTTCGGGCTCTGCCGAATCTGCCTGCGCGAGCTTGCGCACCAGGGCGCCATCCCCGGGATGACGAAGAGCTCGTGGTAGGGAGAGTCAGATGCTGACCGATCCGATCGCAGACATGCTCACCCGCATCCGCAACGCCAACAAGGCGATGCACGACACGGCCCAGATGCCGACTTCCCGCATGAAGGAGTCGATCGCGCGCATCCTGAAGGACGAGGGGTACATCGTCGGCTACCACGTCGAGAAAGGGGCGGACCGGAAGGGCTCCGCAGGGGAGCCTGACGCGCTCAGCTACGACATTCTCGTGATCGAGCTGAAGTTCGGTCGCAACCGCGAGCGGGTCATTACCGACCTTCGCCGCATCTCGAAGCCGGGACGACGCATCTACGCGGGAAAAGATCGTCTGCCGCGTGTCCTCGGAGGCCTGGGCACCGCTATCCTGTCCACCTCCACGGGCCTCGTCACGAGCCGGACTGCGCAGGAGCGCGGGATCGGTGGCGAGGTCATTTGTCATATCTGGTGAAAGCCTGGCGGTTTTCACCGGCGAGAGAAACTGAAGAGCAATGAGCCGGATTGGAAAGAGGCCGATCGAAGTTCCGAGCAGCGTGTCTGTGGCGCTGGCCCCTGGCCGCGTTACCGTGAACGGGCCTCTTGGCGAGCTCGAGCAGGCAGTCCCTGCTCGCATGCAGATCGCGCAGGGCGAAGGCGAGTTGTCCGTCACGCGGCCGAGCGAGCGCAGCGAGGATCGCGCGCTTCATGGGCTGACGCGGACGCTTGTCGCGAACATGGTCGAAGGTGTCACGAAGGGGTTCGAGAAGCGGCTGGAGCTGCAGGGCGTCGGCTACCGCGCAGCATTGCGCGGAACCGCCCTGGAGCTCAACGTCGGTTATTCCCACTCGGTTGTGATGCAGCCGCGTGACGGGATCGAATTCGAGGTGCCCGCGCCAAATCAAATCGTCGTCAAGGGCATCGACAAGCAGCAGGTCGGCCAGACGGCCGCAGAGGTGCGCTCTGTGCGACCGCCCGAGCCGTACAAGGGCAAGGGCATCCGCTACCAGGGCGAGTACGTGAGGCGGAAGGTAGGTAAGCGCGCCTAATGGTCGCGCTGACCAAGCCGATGGCACGCGCTCGCCGGCATCGCCGCGTCCGCGGCCGCATCTCGGGCACGGTCGAGCGGCCGCGTCTCGTCGTCTTCCGCTCGAACAAGGGCATCTCGTGCCAGCTCGTCGACGATCTCGAGGGCCGGACCCTGGCCTCCGCCAGCTGGACCAATCTCAAGAAGTCGTTCAAGGGCACGAAGATCGAGCAGGCGACGGAGGTCGGCAAGCTGCTGGCCGCGAACGCCGGCAAGGCTGATATCGAGCGGGTCGTCTTCGATCGCGCGGGTTACCTGTATCACGGGCGAGTGAAGGCGCTGGCCGACGGCGCGCGAGAGGGGGGCTTGACCTTCTGATGGCGACCAACGTTGCGGAGTCCAGAGAGCTCAAGGAGCGCGTGGTCGAGATCAATCGCGTGGCCAAGGTCGTCAAGGGCGGTAGGCGCTTCTCGTTCACCGCGCTCGTCGTGATCGGTGACGAGGTAGACCGCGTCGGGGTCGGCTACGGCAAGGCGCGAGAGGTCCCGCTCGCGATCTCCAAGGCGGTCGACGACGCGAAGAAGAACCTGTTCCAGGTGCCGAAGCACGGCACGACGATCACCCACGAGGTGCTCGGACGCTTCTCGGCCGCGCGCGTCATGCTGCGGCCGGCCAGCGAGGGCACCGGCGTGATCGCAGGAGGCGGCGTTCGCGCGGTGCTCGAGCTTGCCGGTATCCGGGACATCCTCGCGAAGAGCCTCGGGACGACGAACCCGATCAACATGGCGAAGGCGACCGTGCAAGGCCTGCAGAGCTTGCGGCGCCCTGCGGAAGTCGCGGCGAGCCGCGGTCTCGCGATTCGAGATGTGCTCCCGTTGCCCGCCAAGCGCGCCGAGGAGCAGGAGGAGACGGCTGAAGCGGCGCCGGACGAGCTCGTCAGCGACGCTCCGGCAGGTCGAGCTGAGGAGAGCGATGGCGAAGATCCGGATAACGCAGGTTCGTAGCCAGATCGGACAGAGCGAGCGACACCGTGGCACGCTGCGGGCGCTCGGGCTGGGCAAGATCGGCCGAAGCGTGGAGCACGCGGAGAGCCCGCAGCTCGCCGGTATGCTGAGAAAGGTCCGCCATCTCGTTCGAATTGAGAACGGTGGGAGCAGCTGATGCCCGACGAGCTGAACCTTTCCAACCTCAAGCCTGCGAGCCCGCGCCGGGCTCGCAAGCGCATCGGCCGCGGGCTGGGCTCCGGCAAGGGACGCTACTCCGGTCGAGGTCTCAAGGGCCAGAAGTCGCGCTCCGGCTCGCACAAGATGCGCGCCGGCTTCGAGGGTGGGCAGATGCCCATCTACATGCGGCTCGGCAAGCAGCGAGGCGCGACCTCGGCCGACGCGATGCCGATCGGCCCGCATCGAACGTCGACAATTCCGGTTAACGTGCGCGACCTCGATCGCTTCGACGACGGTGCGGAGGTCACTGTCGACGCGCTCGTCTCGGCGGGATTGATCAAGAACACGCGCACCGACGTCAAGATCCTTGGGGAGGGGGAGCTGAAGAAGCGGCTGACCGTCGTAGCCCACCGGTTCTCCGCGACCGCCCGCAAGAAGATCGAGGCGGCAGGCGGAACGGTGCAGGCACTTCGGGACGACGAGTCGGCTTCGCCGCGAGGCAAGAAGGCGCGCCGCCGCGACCAGGCCGCGGCGAGGAGAGCGGCACGCGCCACGTCCGGCGTCCCCGCCGACGAGGCAGTCGACGCCGAGCCGGAGGGCGCCGCGGCCGAGGTTGCCGAGGGGGAAGGGTAGGGAGATGTTCACCTGGCTCAGCAACGCCTGGCGTGTGCCCGAACTTCGCCGCCGCGTCCTCTTCACCGGCCTGATCCTCGGCATCTATCGCCTGGGCTCGTGGATGCCTGCACCCGGGGTCGACTCGGGCACGATCAAGAACTACTTCGACAGCCGTGGCGGAACCATCCTCGGCCTGCTGAACCTGTTCTCGGGAGGCGCGCTGTCGCAGTTCGCGATCTTCGCGCTCGGGATCATGCCGTACGTCACGGCGTCGATCATCCTGCAGCTCCTGACTGTCGTCATGCCGCGACTCGAGCAGCTGCAGAAGGAGGGCGAGTCCGGCTCCGCGAAGATCAACCAGTACACCCGCTACCTCACGGTGGTGCTCGCGATCGCGCAGTCGACGGGCTACGCGATCCTCTTTCAGCGGCAGCACGTCCTGCAGGCGAACGTCGGCCGGATGCTCCTGATCATCCTCACTCTCACCGCCGGTACGACGCTGCTGATGTGGCTCGGCGAGCTGATCACGAAGCGGGGCGTCGGAAACGGGATCTCCCTGCTGATCTTCGCCTCGATCCTCGCCCGCATGCCCGTCGGGATTCAATCGCTCGTGAACGGCGGCGCGACGGAGAAGCTCTTCTTCCCGATCCTCGCGCTCGCCATCATCGCGGCCATCGTGTTCATTCAGGAGGGGCAGCGCCGGATCCCGATCCAGTACGCGAAGCGCATGGTGGGTCGGAGGCAGACGACGGGGGGTGCGACTTACATGCCGCTGCGAGTGAACATGGCGGGCGTGATTCCGGTCATCTTCGCTGCGGCCATCATGGCGTTCCCGCCGACGGTCGGAACTTACTTTCCGCAGACGCAGGGCTTCGTGCAGGATCACTTCCAGCCGGACAACATTCCCTATCTGCTGATCCAGGGCTTGCTGATCATCATCTTCACCTACTTCTACACGGCCGTGCAGTTCAACCCTGTCGATCAGGCGGACAACCTACGCAAGCAAGGCGGCTATATCCCGGGGATCAGACCGGGGCCGCCGACAGCGGCCTACCTCGATCGCGTCCTGGCTCGGTTGACCCTGCCGGGAGCGCTGTACCTCGCGGTAGTGGCCACCTTGCCGAGCATCTTCATCTACTTCTTCGGCTTCTCGCAAGCCCTTCGCTCTGCGCTCGGCGGCACGTCGCTCCTGATCGTGGTCGGAGTCGCCCTCGACACGATGCGCCAGATGGAGTCGCAGATGATGATGCGCTCCTACGAAGGCTTCCTCAAGTAGGGGGCATCCCGCCGTGAACATCCTCCTCCTCGGCCCACAGGGTTCCGGTAAGGGAACCCAGGCGAAGCGCATCGCCGCGGACTACGCCGTTGTCCACATTGCAACGGGAGACATGCTGCGCGCGATCGGCACCGAGACGGAGCTCGGCAAGCGCGTGCAGCCGATTCTCGAGGGCGGCGGGCTCGTTCCGGACGGGCTGATGATCGAGCTCATTCGCGAGCGTCTCGAGCCAGGCGACGCCGCGGAGGGATTCATTCTCGATGGTTTCCCACGCACGATGCCCCAGGCGAGCGCGCTCGACGACATGCTTCGCGAGATCGGGCGCGAGCTCTCCGTCGTCTTCGCGCTGCAGCTGTCGGACGACGAATGCTTTGCGCGGCTCTCGAGGCGCGCGCAACTCGAGGGCCGAGCCGACGACACGCCGGAGGCGATTCGGATGCGGCTCGAGCTGTACCACCGGGAGACCGAGCCGCTGGTGGAGCACTACCGCACCCAGGGCAACCTCGTCGGCATCCATGCCGGGCGCTCCGTCGATTCGGTCTTCGGTGAGATTCAGGACGCGTTAGAGCAGATCGGGAGAAGGCTGAGCGGCTCGACGGCGCAGGATCCTCGCTCGGCGTCCCCACGGCGAGACTGGATGCCTAGATGATTGATCGAAGAATTCGAGCGACGGCGGATGACTGCCCCGGCACGGCGCCGCTTCGTCGAGGTCGCTCTTGCCGGGGCCTCCGGGCCCGTGCTGCGAGCGATCTCGGCGCCCGGCTTGGCCGCTGCCGCACCCGAGCGGCACTCGAAGCTCCGATCAACCATCAGGTGCGCGCGCGGATGCCCGAGCAGATCGCCGTCCGGTGATCATTCGCAAGTCAGCCCACGAGATCGAGGGGATGGCGCGGGCGGGCATGCTGGTCGCCGACACTCTCGCGCTGGCCGCGGAGCACCTCGTCCCCGGCGTGTCGATGATCGAGCTCGACCGGCTTGCGGAGGAGTTCATTCGCGACCACGGCGGTGTCCCGACGTCGAAGGGTTACCGTGGCTATCCGGCAGCGCTCTGCATCTCTCCGAACGCGATGGTGGTGCACGGCATCCCGACTGACTACCGGGCGAAGGAAGGCGACGTGATCTCGGTCGACATCGGCGTGACTCTCGACGGCCTCGTCGCCGACAGTGCCTGGACCTTTGGCATCGGCGAACTGAGCGACGAGGCGGAGCGCCTGCTCGACGTCGGCGCGCAGGCGTTGTGGGCAGGGATCGCAACGGCTCGTTCCGGCAACCGGATCTCGGACATCAGTCATGCCGTCCAGCGCGCCACCGAGGAAGGCGGCTTCGCCGTCGTCCGGGCGCTGGTCGGCCACGGCGTCGGACGCTCCTACCACGAGGATCCGCAGATTCCCAACTTCGGCGCTCCGGGGCGCGGCCCGCAACTGGCGGCCGGCATGACTCTCGCGATCGAGCCGATGATCACCGCAGGCGGCGCCGACGTCGTCGTCCACGACGACGAGTGGTCGATCTCAACGGCGGACGGCTCGCTCTCCGCGCACTTCGAGCACACGGTCGCCGTAACCGGGGACGAGCCTCGCATCCTGACGTCCGCGGAGGGGCTGGTCGGTGCCGGTTTGCTAACATAATCGTCCGCGGCGCACGGGCCGCATTCGTTTTGGTTGGACCACGACCGCGCTCCAAGGGGCCGCGGGTTGTGTGGATGAATCGAAAGGCAAGGAGAAGATCGAACTCGGATGAAAGTACGTCCGTCAGTCAAGCCGATGTGTGAGCGGTGCCGCGTGATCAAGCGGCACGGTCGCACCATGGTCATCTGCTCGAACCCACGGCACAAGCAGCGCCAGGGCTAGGGCGAAGGAGGAACGTGGCTCGTATCGCCGGAATCAACCTGCCGCGGGAGAAGCGGCTCGAGATCGGCCTCACCTACATCTACGGGATCGGGCAGCCGTCCGCGCGCGAGGTCTGCGCGGCGCTGGGGCTCTCGCCCGATACGAAGGTGCGAGACCTGACGGATGAGGAGATCACGCGCCTACGGAACCACATCGACGCGGAGCTCCAGGTCGAGGGCGACCTGCGGCGGGAGCGCTCGCAGGCGGTCAAGCGACTGTCCGAGATCGGCGCGTATCGCGGGATCCGCCACCGTCGCGGACTGCCGGTGAACGGCCAGCGCACGAAGACGAACGCGCGTACGCGTAAAGGCCCGAAGAAGACTGTTGGTCGCGGAAAGAAGGCCAAGTAGTGGCACCGCCTCGAAGGCAGGCCACGCGCGGCCGCACTCGGCGTCGCGTTCGCAAGAACATCGCGATCGGGCACGCGCACATCAAGACGTCGTTTAACAACACGATCGTGGCCCTGACCGACAAGGAGGGCAACGTGATCGTGTGGGAGTCGGCCGGGTCGGCCGGCTTCAAGGGGTCGCGGAAGTCGACGCCGTTCGCCGCCCAGGTCACGGCCGATTCGTGCGCCCGCAAGGGCATGGAGCATGGCCTGCAGAAGGTGGACGTCTTCGTGAAGGGTCCGGGTTCGGGCCGGGAAACCGCAATCAGGTCGCTCCAGGCTGCGGGGCTCGAGATTCTGAGCGTGAAGGACGTCTCGCCCCAGGCGCACAACGGCGTTCGCCCGAAGAAGCGGAGGCGCGTCTAGTGGCCAGGAGCATCGGGCCCAAGTGCCGCTCGTGCCGCCGCGAGGGTATGAAGCTCTTTCTGAAGGGCGAGCGGTGCCTCACCGAGAAGTGCGCGATCGAGCGCCGCAGCTACCCACCAGGCGAGCACGGCCGTGGACGGATCAAGCAGTCCGAGTATCTGCTTCAGCTGCGCGAGAAGCAGAAGGCGCGCCGTTACTACGGCCTGCTCGAGAAGCAGTTCCGCCTCTACTACGCGAAGGCAGCGCGCGGCTCGGGGATCACGGGCGAGACTCTGCTCCGGATGCTCGAGACTCGCCTCGACAACGTCGTCTACCGGCTCGGCTTCGCGGCCTCCCGTGCGCAGTCCCGGCAGCTCGTTCGCCACGGCCACTTCATGGTGAACGGACGCCGTGTCAACATCCCGAGCTACCAGGTCAAGCCGAACGACGTGCTCTCGATGCGCGACGGAAGCTCTGCCGAGCAGGTGATTCGCGACGCGACCGACCTGACGGCCACCGTGACGCCCTGGTTGCAGGCTGACCACGACGCGCTGACCGGAAAGGTCTTGAAGTGGCCTGAGCGGGATGAGATCGACACGCCCGTGCAGGAATCCCTCATCGTTGAGCTCTATTCCAAGTAGCGCCAGACTTTCCGGGAGCGGAAAGTCTGGTTAGAAAAAAGACGCTAGCCGATCTTCGCAGAAGATCGGCAGGAAAGGAACGATTTGGCTACACCCACGAGTTTGATGGAGTTCCAGGTGCCGAAGATCGTCCACGAGGAAGTCGACGAGCTCCGCGGAGTTTTCGTGATCGAGCCGCTCGATCGTGGCTTCGGCTATACGTTCGGCAATTCGCTCCGGCGCGTGCTGCTGTCCTCGCTGGAAGGCTCCGCGGTCACCGCGGTGAAGATCGAGGGCGTCGCGCACGAGTTCACGACGCTGCCGGGAGTGCGCGAGGACGTGACGGACGTCATCCTGAACCTGAAGAACCTGATCGTGAAGTTGCACGGTGAATCGCCCGAGATCGAGGTGCACGTCGCGAGGAGCAGCCGCGGCGCCGTGACTGCCTCGGACATCCAGATCCCCGCCGACCTCGAGATTCTCAACCCGCAGCTCGAGCTGGCGAACCTGTCCGACGGTGGGAAGCTCGAGATGACGCTGACAATCGGCCGAGGCCGCGGCTACGTCCCCGCCGAGCTGAACCGAACGAGTGACCAGTCGATCGGCGTGATACCGGTCGACTCGATCTTCTCGCCGGTTCGCCGCGTCGCCTACGACGTCGAGGCCGCCCGCGTGGGGCAGCGCACGGACTACGACAAGCTGCGCCTGGACGTGACAACCGACGGCTCGATCGATCCCCGCGAGGCGATCGCGCAAGCCGCTGAGATCCTGATCCGCCAGCTCGCGATCTTCACCGACGTCGAGAAGATCGAGGGCCTGACGGACGCCGCCGCTGCCGCGGCGGAGACGCACGAGACCTCGCTCTCGCACGCAATGGAGAACTTCCCGATCGAGGAGCTCGAGCTTGGCGTCCGCTCGTACAACTGCCTGAAGCGCGTCGGCATCGAGACGATCGGTGATCTGGTCGGCAAGACCGAGAACGAGCTCGCGGCGATTCCGAACTTCGGCAAGAAGTCGATTGAAGAGGTCAAGGAGACGCTCGGCACGCAGGGGCTGAAGCTCCGCGGCGACGAGTAGGCCCGGGGAGAACGAAACGTGCGACATCAGCGCTCCGGAAAGAAGCTGGGCCGAGACTCGGCCCATCGCAAGGCGCTCTACGCGAACCTGGCCGGAGCGCTGATCGAGCACGGCCGGATCAAGACGACCGAGGCGAAGGCAAAGGCCGTGAAGCCGATCGCCGAGCAGATGATCACGCTCGGGCGACGTGGTGACCTCTCGGCGCGCCGACAGGCGCTCGCGTACCTGCGCTCGCAGGAGATCGTCCATAGGCTGTTCGCCGATGTCGCGCCTCGGTTCGTCGACCGCCCGGGGGGCTACTCGCGGATCGTGAAGCTCGGCCCGCGGCAGGGCGACTCGGCCAAGATGGTCTACCTCGAGCT
>JBBRYW010000071.1:0-15605 GCA_038237235.1 Gaiellales bacterium | reverse complement strand
TAGGGGAAGAAGCCGCTGATCGCCGTGCCGCCCGCGCTGAAGATGCGCACGTGCGGGCCGCCGCCCTGGTCGGCACCGGTGATGATCTCGGGCGTCGCGTCGCCTGTGACGTCGCCGACCGCGACGCGCACGCCGCCCTGGAAGCCTTGGGCGTAGGCGAGGAAGGAGCTCTGCAGGGCCCCGCTTCGCCCGTCGAAGACCTTGACCAGGGGATCCGAGCCCGAGCCGGGGCCGGTGATGACCTCGGCCTTGCCGTCTGCGTTCAGGTCGGCGGCGGCGACGTAGACGCCGCCCGTGAAGCCCGCCGGGTAGGCGAAGAAGCCGCTGATCGGCGAGCCGTCGACACCGTTGAAGACGCGCACGTGGGGGCCGCCGCCCGGGCCGGCGGCGGTGATCGTGTCCGTGACACCGTCCCCGTTGACGTCGCCTGCTGCGACGCGGACACCGCCCTGGAAGCCCTGGGCGTAGGCGAGGAAGGAGCCCTGAGCCGTTCCTGCCTGGTCGAAGCTCTTGACGAGCGGGTCGGAGCCGCTACCGGGGCCGGTGCTGACCGAACGAGAGCGGGGCGGTGAACCGGGTCCCGGCGGGATTGTGCCCGGGCAAGCGTAGTTCACGATCCAGCGGTTGTCGCACTCGCCGATGTTCCACCGAGTGTCGAGGTAGGAGCCCGTGGCGCCGCCCTGGCCCGCGCCGATCTGCGCGTCGAAGTAGTCGTTGTGCTGGCAGTCGAAGTGGTTCGCGTCCGTGCACGTGTACGTCAGCGATCCGGGGTAGCGGTCGCCGCCGTCGGCGTAGCACATGATGTCGTACTCCTGCCAGCAATGCCCGCCGCTGCCGGTCGAGTAGGGCGCGTTGTACTGGACGGCGCCGAGGTTGTGTCCGTTCTCGTGCTGGAGGGAGTCGCACTTGTACGCGATCCCGTAGTCAGGCCCGATGTTGCTGTAGTTGTCGACACTGTGGCGCTCGTCGCCGGCGAAGGTACCCGCGCCGCAGTACGGCATTGCTGCGTCGTACCAGATCACGTACTTCTCGTTCGCGTTCCTATAACCCTTGGCCTGGAGGTCGGAGACGATCGAGCTGAACGAGTCGGCGGTGGACGCCGTCGGCAGCGCCACCCGGTCGACTCGAATCTGACCGACCGCGTCGCATGCGTACACATAGTCGGCGCCGCTCGGGCTGCCCGAATCGATCGCGTCCGAGTAGAAGCGCCCGTTCAGATTCTGGATCTGCGAACGGAACGTCGCATCCGTCTCCGTCGGCGTCACGTCGGACGGCCAGGCGATGATGGCGACCTGGCTGTAGTTGCCGTGCGGATTCGCACTCGCGCAGACGGGCTGGCGCGCCGCCGTCGCTGGGAGACTCGCCGTACTCGACAGGAGCGTATCGGGGCCGTGGGTCAGAATCGAATGGCCGTTTCGGAGCTTGACCTTCCAGAGGCCACCGGCAACGCGGCACGAGAGCCCCTGATGCTGCACCTCGACGTCGGGTCCCTGGCAGGCTTTCTCCGACGGCCCCTTGGCCCAGGGCGGTGGTGCGGCGTGGGCGCTAACACCACCTAGCTGGAAAAGCATCAGTGTGAGGACGATCGTCATCGCCCTCTTCGGGACACCCGTCATAAACCCACTCTCCATTCAATCCATGATTGTCAAGCGGAATAGTACTCCGACTCGACAGCACTTTTTCCAACGCATTGCTTCTCCCCCGGCTACCTTCTCGATGCGGGGGGCGCCGTTTCCTGCCCGGCCAGCGCATCGGAGTACGCCGCGAGCATCAGCCCGGTCACGTGCCGCCAGGAGAAGTGCTCGCGCATGCGCTCGCGGGCCCCCTCTCCCAGCTTGCGACGCAGCGGCCCATCTCCTAGCAGCCGCTCGAGCGCCGAGCGAAGCGCCGCGACGTCCCGCGGGGGCACGAGGAGACCGCTCTCCTGGTGAACGACGAGGTCGAGCAGGCCGCCGACTGCGCTCGCCACGACCGGTCGCCCGTGCGCCATCGCCTCCGCGCACGCCACACCGAAGCCCTCACGGTGCGACGGGCAGGCGACGACCGCCGCACGACCGTAGAGCGCTCGCAGGCGCTCGTGCGGGACGAAGCCGAGGGCGCCGGGCACCCGGGCGCGGAGCGGGCCGTCCCCTGCCACGACCAACCGCATACCCTCGGCTGCCTCCACCAGCTCGAGGATGCCCTTCTCGCGCGAGAGCCGCCCCGCGAACAGCACCTCGGGAGGATCGGCCTCGTCCGGGACGGTAGCCGGCACGTCGACACCGCTCGGCACGATTCGGACGGACACGGCGCCCAGCTCGGTCGCAGCCTCCGCGAGCGCGCGCGATGCGCAGACGACGAGGCGCGCTCGCCGCAGGATGGCCCGCGCCAGCACAGGCGCGCGGCGCGCGAGCTCGACGTCGGTTCCCCAGAGCTGCACGACGAAGGGGCGCCCGGTGGCGAGGGCGACCGCGCCGGACGGCAGCCAGTGCGCGTGGACGAGATCGGCCCGTCGCGCAGCACGACGGGCGGCGCGCGCGTAGTCGGCGAGCATCGCCGGCAGGAGGAGCCCGCGCCAGGGCTGCCGGCGGAGATTCTGGGGGATGCCGGCTCCGTACGCGAGTCCGTAGTGGCGGAAAGCGGTCGGCGAGACGACCTCCACGTCAACGCCCGCCGCCTGGACGTGCTCGACCGCGTCGGCTACGAAGCGGCCCGCGGCGTCACCCGGGTGCCTCGGGTAGGAGGTTGTCAGGACGACGAGCTTCACGGAACGGCGAGCCGTCGTCCGAAGACGGCGGGCACCGACACCGCGAGCGCCGCGAAGACGTAGAAGTAGTAGAACTGCATCGTGAGGTAGAAGGCGTTCGCGGCCATCGTGCCGACGAGCGCGGCCGTCAGCCCCCATGCCAGCGGCCTCACACGCGCGGCCACCGGATCGCCGGCGGCTGCGAGAGCCCTTCCCAGGTGCCGCGCCGCCCCGAGCCGGCGGAAGAGCCACACCAGGAAGACCCCGAACACGAGCGTTCCGACGAGCCCGCTCTCGACGAGCAGCGAGACGTAGAACGAGTGCGGGCCCCAGTTGGTCTTTCCGGTCACGAACTCGTAGTACACGGAGAAGTTGTTCAGCCCGAGCCCGAACAGCGGATGCGCCTGGAGGACGTGGGGGATGAAGCCGTAGACGCCGAGGTGGGCCGAGGTCGAGCTGCCGCCCGTCTGGACCCGCGAGCGAAGCACGTTCTCGAAGAAGGCGGCGCGCCGGACGATGACGAACGCGAGCACAGCGGCAACCAGCCCGAGCGGCACGAGCAGCGCGGCGGACGCGAGCCGGCGCCGGTACGGCACGGCGAGGACGAGCGCTCCGACGGCGAGGCCGAGCAGACCGCTACGGGAGAGGGTGGCGAGCTCGACGAGCAGGCAGAAGACGAGGCACGCAGCGAGCGGTAGGCGAAGCCTCGAGCCTCGCTCGAGGCGAAGATAGATCGGAGTCAAGATCAGGAGCACCATGACGAGCATGATCCCGAGGTGGTTCGGGTCGCCCGTCAGTGCGTTCGGGCGGTAGACCGCCTGGCCGGACACTCCTCCGTAGATGTTGATCGCGCTCGCCCCGCCGGTTAGCGGCGCGAGGACGGCGTTGTCGAGGTTCCGCCCGCCTTGCGCAGCAAGTAGCTGCAGCACGCCGTAGCCGGAATTGACGACGAGTCCCGCGAAGAACATGGTGAGGACGCGCCAGTAGAAGCGCTCGGAGCGGTGTGCGACGTACGTCACGGCCGCGATCAGGAAGGCGAAGTGCAGGATGAACTTGACGAGGCCCTTGCCGAACTGGCCGAGTGCTTGACCGGTGTCGAGGTTGAAGAACCCGATCAGGTAGACGAGCAGGAACGCTCCGAAGAACGCGGCCACGACCGCGGCGCTCAGCGACAGGCCGCCGACCCGATCGGACGCGGCCGCGAACGCGAACGCCGCGAGAAAGAGGATCGTGAGGATGTCGGCGAGCGAGACGCTGCCCGCGACGTTCCAGTGCACCTTCTCGAACGTCACGCAGAAGACGGTCGCAAGGAGCAGCAGGTCGGCCGGGCGGCTACGTCGCCTCACACAAGGCTCCTGAGCAGCTCCGCCAGCTCCTCCGAGCGCGCCTGGCGGGAGATCCGCTGTCGCAGCTCACCGGGCAACGGCGCGCCGTCGAGCGATCCGCCCGTCCAGCGGTCGTTGAGCGCCCGCAGGGCTTCGCCCATGCCCTCCACGTCGTCTGGCGCGACGATCTGGGCGTTTCCCGTCTCGTTCAGGAGATCGGCTGCCGCTCCGTCCGGCGGGACGACGGCGAGGATCGGCCGCTCGGCCGCCAGGTACTCGAAGACCTTGCCTGACAGTACGCCACGGCCCCGGCCGAAGGCATCTGGGATCAGCAGGAGGAGTGCCTCGGAGTCGCGCTGCAGCTCGAGCGCTCGGCGGCGCGTCGCGTAGGGATGCAGCTCGAGCCGGTCGCCGAGCCCGAGCGCCTCCGCCCACTCGCGGTCGGCCGCACGAAAATCGCCCACGAAGCGGGCGACGACGTCGAGCTTCGACTCGGCGAGCGCGGTCAGGAACGGCCGCGGGTCCCGCTTGCCGAAGAAGCTCCCCGTATGCGTGATCCGGAACCGATCGCCGGCGCGGTAAGGGAGGCCTTCGAAGTCCTCGAAGTCGGCCCCGTTCGGAATCGCCACGACCCGTCCGGCCGGATGGAAGGCACGTGCCTCCTCCGCGATCGCCTCCGAGACCGCCACGATCGCGTCGGCCTGCCGCGCGACGAGGCGTGCGACCAGGTGCTCACCTTGCTCCTTTACGCGGGCGGGGATGCGCTCGGCGCGACGATGAGGGTGGGCGACGAGGGAGTCGCGTAGATCGGCGACCCAGCGGGCACCGGTCGCTCGGCGGACGGCCGCGCCGACGAGGTGGACGGAGCTCGGCGGCGAGGTCGTCAGCACGACGTCGATCCCCTCGCTGCGCACGAGCCGGATCGCGGCCGGGATCGCAGTCGCGTTCCAGGTCACGTTCTCGTCCGGGACGAGGAAGCGGCGGCCGGTCAGACGCGCACGGCGGGACAGAAGCTCGAGGCCGGAAAGGCCGTGCAGCTCCTCCGCGGGGCGCCGCCCTTTCGGCCCGAGGTAGCGGGCTCGATGAATCCATGCCTGCGTCGGAGGCACGAGCTCGGCATCGGTATGGATCCACTTCGGATCGTCCGGAGCGAGGACGTGCGTCTCGATGCCGAGAGCCGGCAGATGGGTCGCGAACTTGAGCGGGCGCTGGACGCCGCCGCCACCCGCGGGCGGGAAGTAGAGCGAAACGAGCAGAAGCTTCACTGCAGGCGATAGAGAACGTAGCGGTGATCGGCATACGCGCGCTCGAGCGGCAGCCGGAACCGTCTCGGGAAGCGCCTGCGGTCGAGCAGGATCCAGCGGGCACCGTACCGGCGCGGGATCGAGAGCTGCCTCGTCCTGAAGAAGCGCACGACGTCGTCCCGGCGCCCGTAGGGCCGGTTCGCCTTCGTGTCGGCGACGTGTGCGGGAGGCGCCGCGGCGATGTACACGGGGGCGTAGGCGGCAAGTCGGTAGCTCGTCTCGAGATCCGAGAAGACCACGTCCCCCTTCGGTACTTCCCGTGCGAGCGCAGAACGCAGACCCGGCGTCAACGGCTGGCCGTGCGAGCGCGGGCTCCAGTGAAGGAAGCCGTGGATCACGACGGGGAAGACGAAGGCGGCAGCGGCGAGCGCGGTCAGGGGGCCGGCCCGCTCGAGCGCATCGCCGCGGCGGCGGATCAGCAAGGCGACGAGCGCCAGGGCGCCTCCCCCCGCGGCGACCCAGGCCGCCCACGCAGGGCCGCCGGCGCCGAGCCGGTAGCCGAACTCGCCGGGGAACGCGAACTGCATCAGGGCACCCGCCGCGAGCGACGCCGGCAGCGCGGCGAAGCCCACGAGCCGGACGAGCACCGCGGCGCCGCCGGCGAAGGCGAAGGCGAACGGCACGAAACCGGCCACGCGCCGCGCCTGCGAGAGCGAGACGAGGTCGGCGAAGCGCGCAAAGGCGGGCGCCACGAGCGTCAGCGCAAGAATGGCGAGCGTCCCCCCGAGCACGAACGCGGCCCAGCGGCGGCGCGGTGCGAACGCCGCCAGCGGGACGAGGACGAGCGCCGCGACGGCGACGGCGCCCCCTCGCCCGAAGACCTCGGGAGCGAGCCGGTAGTGCCCGCCGGGTCCGATGTCGAGGTACGTGCGGTAGTGCAGGATCCCGCGCTCGAGCTCCCCGCCCGACGGATTGTGCGACTTCGTTCCGTGCGCGAGCGGCAGGAGCCAGAGGACGACCGCGCCGGCCGGCACCGCTAGTGCGGCGAGCGCGGTCGCGAGGCGCGCGGCGTCGGCCGGTGCGACCAGGGCGCGAACGATCCCGAAGCCGGCGAGTGGCAGGAGCAGGAAGAGCGCATAGGTCGGATGGACGAAGGTGAGCCCGAGCGCCGCCACTGCGATCGTCGCCGCGAGTCGCGGCCCAGGCCACTCCACGTACTCGAAGAAGAGAGCGACGAGTGCCGGAACGAGCAGTGACCTTGCGGCCGTCGCCGGCAGCGCCAACGAGACGAAGGCCCCGCCGTGACCGGGCGCGAAGACACTTAGCGCCACCTGAGCCAGGGCCGTGGCGGCTCCCAGCCAGGCGGAGCGGAAGACAGCGGTCCCCGCTTCATAGGTGACCAGGAGCGCGAGCGGCGTCAGCACGCTCGCCTCGTGCAGCACGGCGCCGGCGGGATCGACCCCCGCAAGCCGCGCGACGACGGCCAGAAGCGTGTGCCAGAGGGGGAACGCGTAGCCGGGGTGCAGACCGCCGTCCCTGAACTCGTCCACCGCATGCAGCGAGAGTGACCCGAGGACGTCGAGCTTCCGTACTCGCGCCAGGTGGAAGAGCCCGTCTCCGGCGACGGATCCGGCCACGTGCCAGAGGGCGACGCCGAGGATTATCCCCAGCGCGATCACCGGCAGGCTTCCCGCGAGCGGTGAATCGAGCGCCCCGCGCAGGGCGAACGGAGCCGAGGCGGCGGCGATCGCCGCCAGCACGACGATCGTCATCGTCAGCGAGCCGCCCGCGACGAAGGTGGCCGTGGCGGCGGCGAAGAGTGCGGCGAGCGACCAGGCGATCGTCGCGGCAGCGCTGCGGCGGCCGAGCGCGGCGGCGAGCGCCAGACCGGGGAGCAGGACGACAGCAGTGGCTGCGGCGAGCCGCAGGTAGAGGCCCACGCCCGTCTCGGGCGCAAGGCGTGCGAGGACGAGCCCGAGCAGGGCCACGGGCCCTACGGCGAGTCGAATCACCGAGGCGAGTCCAGCAGCGTTCGGGCCGGAGCCGAGGCGAGCCACCCGGCGACGTCGCGGTACATCCGGCGCCGCTCGCCGCGGAAGAGCGCGCCGCGCAGCTTGAGCGCCACGTGGAGCAGGCGTCGCGCACGCTCGGCCTCTCGGCACCCGCGATACTTCGCGAGGAAGCGCAGCTGGCTACGCACGTTCTCCTGGAACATGAGGCCTCCGTGGGAGGCGCCCCCGACGTGCACCACCTCCGCGCCGGGGAAGAAGAGCACCTTCCAGCCGGCACGCCGAAAGCGGTAGCACCAGTCCGTCTCCTCGTTGAACATGAAGAAGCTTTCGTCGAGAGGCCCGACGGACTCGGCTGCTTCCTTGCGGACGAGGAGGCACGCCCCCATCACGACCTCCACGTCCAGCACCTCGTCATGACCGAAGCCGCCGCCATAGAAGGCATTCAGGGCCCGAGAGCGTGGTGCCAGCTTGCGGAGGAACAGGTACTCGGTCGCAAGCCGCCACAGGGTCGGGAAACCGCGGACCGATCGCTGGATCGAGCCGTCGAGATTCCGTAGGCGCGGGCCGACGAGCGCGGCGCCGGGGTGCTCATCGGCGAAGGCGGCGAGTCGCCGAATGGCGTCGCCGAGCACCCAGGCGTCGGCATTCAGGAGCAGCACGTAGCGGCTCGACGTCCGCCGCAGCCCGGTGTTCCAGCCCGCGCCGAGGCCGCCGTTTCGTTGCTGCACGAGCACGGCACCGGGAAAGCGGTCGCGCACGTGCTCCAACGTCCCGTCCGTCGAGCCGTGGTCGACTACGACGGTCTCGTAGTCGCGGACGCTCGCCAGGCACTGCTCGAGATACGGCAGCGCGTTATACGTGACGACCACGACGGAGACGTCCTCGCGAGAGTCACCCATGGGTGAGGCGGCGGGCGTACATGGGTCCAGCGAGGCTCTCCCAGGCGACCACGAGCGCGCCGGGCAGAGCCATGAAGAGCGTGACGACGAAGAAGAGGAACCCCGCGGCGAACGCCGAGTCCGGATTGACGGCCAGATTGCCCAGGAAGCTGACGAAGAACGACTCGCGAACGGCGAGACCGTTGATCGTGAACGGCACGAGCATGACGAGGAAGAGCATCGGCCCCATCACGTAGTAGGGGCGGGGCGACAGGTCGATCCCAACGGCCTTGCCGCTCAGCCAGATGGCGAGGACCCGGACCGCCTGGATGGCGATCGTCAGGCCGAAGACCGCGAGCAGCGTTGCGAGATTCTCCCGGTAGCCGTGGATCCCCTCGTACAGGGCGCGAAGCGGGCGCTCGAGGCCGATCCGCCCGAGCAGCGGGGCGATGCGCCGCAGATGGCGGCGAATGCCATGAGAGAAGAGAACGATGCCCGCGGCGATGGTTGCGAGCACGAACCCGAGCTCGATCCAGATGTACGCGCCGACGTCGTACCGACCGACCGCGAGCACGAGGCCGAAGGCGGCCAGGAGCAGCGTCGCAGCGCCGCCGAGAGCGCGCTCGAGTAACACCGAGCCGGCGATAGGGCCGGGCCGCCCCGGGTGCCTGCGCGTCGTCTCGAGAATCCGAACCGCGTCGCCTCCAACCGACGTCGGCAGGATCTGCCCGGCGGCGTAGGAGACAAAGTACGCCCGAGTGAGCCAGCCGAGGCGGTCGCCGATCCCCTTCGCCCGCAGGAGCAACTGCCAGCGCCACGCCATCGGCCAGATCGTCGCGACCATGATCGCGACCGATCCGAGGAGGTACCCGGGATGAGCGTCGCGGAGCACGTGGGCCGTCTTCGAGACGTCGATCTTCCAGAGCAGGTACGCAACGCAGAGCCCGGTGACGGCCAGCGTCCCGGCGAGCCTCAGCACGCGCTTCATGCCGTGAGCCTCGCGTGCACCGCGGCGAGCGCGTCGCACGCATAGCGGATGTCCTCGTCCGAGTGGGCCGGAGACAGAGGCAGCGAGAGAATCTCGGCCCCCGCGCGCTCGGCGACCGGAAGGGCCGGCTGGTCGGGGAAGCGCTCTCGGTACCAGGTCAGCCGGTGCAGCGGCAGGAAGTGGATGCTCGTGCTCACGCCTTCTGCCTTCAGCGCGCGCTGGTAGGTGTCCCGCGTCGCACCGGCACGCTCAGAGTCGATGCGGACGATGTAGAGGTGGAGCGCATGCGTGTCGCGGGGATCACGCGCGAGCGGCTCGACCCCGTCCAGGGCGATGACCGTCTCGTCGTAGGCGGCGAACTGCCTGAGGCGGTGCTCGCGATGACGGTCGACCTTGTCCAGCTGGCAGAGCGCGATCGCGGCCAGGATGTCGGAGAGGTTCGCCTTGTAGCCGGGCACCGAGATGTCGTAGAGCGAGCCGTCGCCGCGCCGCATCAGCCGCAGATCGCGCACCGCCTCGGCCACGTCGTCCCGGTCGGTCGTGATCAGGCCGCCCTCGCCGGCCGCGATGTTCTTGGTGGCGTACAGCGAGAAGCAGGTCGCCTCCGAGAGCGCGCCGATCTTTCGGCCCCGGTAGCGGCTCTCGGCCGCGTGCGCAGCGTCCTCGATCACCGGCACGCCCAGGCCGTGCAGCGGATCCAGGTCGCATGGCTGCCCCGCCAGATGCACGGGGATGATCGCCTTCGTCCGCTCGCCGACGAGCCGTCTCACCCGCTCGGGATCGATGTTGAGGTCGCCCTCGCGCACGTCGGCGAAGACCGGAGTTGCGCCCGCATGGATCACGACGTTCGCCGTCGCCGGCCATGTGATCGGCGTCGTGATCACCTCGTCGCCCGGGCCGACGCCGAGCGCGAGCAACGCCAGGTGCAATGCGGCAGTGCCCGACGACACGGCGAGCGCGTGCCGCGCGCCGGCGTACTCGGCGAAGCGCGACTCGAGCTCCCCCGCGCGCGGGCCGGTCGTCAGCCAGCCTGAGCGGAGAGTCTCGGTGACGGCCTCGATCTCCTCCTCGCCGATCGCCGGAGGCTGGAAGCTAACCGTGCGCTGAAGCTTCTGCATGGACAGTCTCGAAGCGTACGAGATCGGCCGCCGTACCCGCCCGCTCGAGAGCATCGTCCCGGCTCTCCCCCACCGCCAGAACCGCGCCCGCGCGGTCGGGCCCGATGCGAAGCAGTCCGATCCGCTGGCCCGGTCGCCGGTAGACGTGGACGGCGCGAACGCCCGGCGATTCGGTCGCCGCCTCGAGGCCCTCGATCCCCTTCAGCTCACCCTCGGACGCTACGAGAAAGCGCACACATGCGCCGCCCGACTGCGGCCGTGTGCCGAGCTCCTGCGCGGGAATCTCCTCGCCGAGAGCGGCGGCCAGCGCCAGGCCGTTCAAGTCGATGCCGAGCGCCGCCTCGCAGAGCTCGGCGTCGTGGCCGCCCCCCAGGCGAGCCGCAACCTCGACCACCTTCGGCCCTTCCGGCTCCACGCGAAGCTGGGTGTAGGTCGGGCCTGCCTCTATCCCGAGAGCCGCGGCCGCCGCCTCCGCGACCTGCGTCGCCTCCAGTACCTGCTCGGAGGAGAGCGAGCTCGGCCACACGTGCGCGAGAGCCACGCCGAACGCCGGCGGATCAGCCGTCAAGCGGTCGGTCACCGTCAGCGGCCGAAAGCGCCCGCCGCTCGAGAACGCGTTCACGGTGATCTCCGGCCCGGCGACGAGCTCCTCCACGATGCATACGCCCGACCGGGACGCCGTCAGGGCGGCCGCGACTGCCGGGGCGAGCTCCTCCGGCCTGCGAACGAGCGTAAGCCCGCGCTGGCCCTGACGATCGGGCGCCTTGACCACGCAGGGAAACGCGAGGTCACCCGTGTCGGCGGCCTCCGCCGGGCTGACGAGCCGCCACCGCGGCTGCGGGACGCCCGCCGCCTGCAGCCGCTGGCGCTGCTGGATCTTGAGGGTCGCTCGCGCGGCCGTAGGAGGATCGATCGGATGAGGAAGCCCCAGGTGCGCCGCGACGCGTGCGGCGATGGCGACAGGCCAGTCGATGCCCGGGGCGATGATCCCGTCCACCGCCTCCGCTCGCGCCAGGCTCTCGATCGCCTGCTCGTCCTCGGCCGAGACGATGGCCCGACGATCCGCGAGGCGAAACCCGGGCGCCCCGGGATCGCGGTCGGCGGCTATCACCGTGAGCTGCCGACCGCGAGCCGCGCCGAGCAGCCCGAGCTGAGCGGCCCCGGCGCCCAGGACAAGGAGGCGTTTGGACACTGCGGAAGAGAGCTTCGGCGGAGTGGGCGCAGGCTTCAGGCCGGCGCTTTCCGGCCACCCCGGACGCGCGGCAGGTGGTCGACGCGCCGCAGCTCTCGCCACCATGCCTCGTTGTCGCGGTACCAGGCGACCGTTCGCTCGAGTCCCTCCTCGAACGACGTGCGGGCCCTCCAGCCCACCAGCTGGCGCGCCTTCTCGGTCGAGCCGATGTGCCGGTGCACCTGGCCGGGCCGCTCGGGAACGTGCACCGTGAGTGACGCCGGCTTGCCGAGTGCCGATAGGACCAGCTCTGCAATTCGCGCCACCGAGATGTCGACGCCCGTGCCGAGATTGATCACCTCGCCCGCGACACGTTCGAGATCGGCTGCGATGATCGCCTCGATCCCCTCGGCGTCGTCGTCGACGTACAGCCAGTCACGGCTCGCATGACCGTCGCCGTGAATCGTGAGCGGCTCGTCGCACAGCGCCTGGGTGATGAAGCGGGGGATGACCTTCTCGGGATGCTGCCGGGGCCCGAAATTGTTGAACGGACGGACGATCACGACGGGCAGGTCGTAGGTGACGAAGTAGCTGTACGCGAGCCGGTCCGCCCCGGCCTTCGTCGCCGCGTACGGGCTGCGCGGGTTGAGCGGGTGCTCCTCGTCCATCGGCGCGTAGAGGGCCGTGCCGTAGACCTCGCTCGACGAGATCAAGATGAACCGCTCTACGGGCGTTCGCCGGATCGCGTCCAGCAGGATCTGCGTCCCCTCGACGTTGGTCGTCACGAACTCGGACGCGCCCTCCTCGATCGACTTCTCGACGTGCGACTCAGCCGCCGCGTTGACGATCACGTCGACCTCCGCGACGACGCGCCGGACGAGGTCGGCGTCACGGATGTCGCCGTGGACGAATGAGAGCCGCTCGTGCGACATCACGTCGGCCAGGTTGTCGAGGTTTCCCGCGTACGTGAGCGCGTCGAGCGAGACGACCTCGTGCGGCGTCGCGTGCAGCAGATGGCGCACGAAGTTCGACGAGATGAAGCCGGCGCCGCCGGTCACGAGGACCTTCTTCGTCATACGACAGCCTGGTGCTGCTGCAGCGGGATCGGCGCACGAGCGATGGACGTGCACCTTCGGCGATACCGGACGCGTAGCGTCGTCATACGACAGCCTGGTGCTGCTGCAGCGGGATCGGTGCACGAGCGATGGGCGTGCACCTTCGGCGATACCGGACGCGGAGCGTGCTCATAGCTCGGTCTCGATCAAGTACACGGGGCGCCCTTCCACGTCGCGTTGGATCCTGCCCAGATACTCGCCGATCAGAGCGAGGATGAAGCCCTGGATCCCAAGTACGAACAAAACGGCGACGCCGCCGAAGAGCGGCCCGGGAAAGTTCGACCTGTCGATCCAGAAGTAGACGGCATACCCGCCGAGGCCGGTCGCCAGCATGGTGCAGACGAGGCCGAGCGCGATGCCGATCCACTGGATTGGCTGGGGCCAGAACCCCGCCAGTACGTGCAGCGTGAGGCGGACGAGAGCCAGCGGTGAGTAGCGGGAGCGATCCCTGCGCGGCGCATGCGAGACATCGACCTCGGCGACGCTGGACCCCGCCGACACGACGAGCGCCTTCGTGAATTTCTGCTTGCCGATCGCGCCGAGCAGCGGCTGGATTGCCGTGTTCCGGTAGGCGTTGAACGCGCAGCCGAAGTCGGAGATGTCAACGCCGGTGAAACGCCGGAGCATCCCGTTGATCACGCGCGAGGGCAGAGTGCGTCCGCGTCCATCCTGGCGCGCGACGCGGCGCCCGCTCGCGACGTCGCTTCCGGCCTCAACGACTGCGACCAGGCTCGGAATCTCCTCCGGCGCGCTCTGCAGGTCCCCGTCCATCGTCACGATCACGCCGCCGCGAGCGCGCGCCAGACCGGCGTGCATCGCAAGGTGCTGGCCGAAGTTGCGCTTGAAGCGCACTACGCGAACGCGATGGTCGCGTCCGTGGATCAGCTCGAGCCGCGCGAACGTGTCATCGGTAGAGCCGTCGTCCACGAGGAGCAGCTCGAACGAGCGCCCCGTCCCTTCGAGCGTCGCAACCGTCCGCCGATAGAGCTCGTCGACGTAGACGCCCTCGTCGAAGAGCGTCACGACGACGGAGAGATCGGGTGCCTTCGCCTGCTCCTCCGCTGCCTCGATGGCGATGATCTGGGTCTCGTCCACGCGTTGGAGAGCCTATCTCCCGGCCAGGCGCAGGCCTAGGAATCGGCCGGCAGCACGGTGAATGCAGCGGCCGGGCCGACCGGCCGCACGGCGCGGAAGTGACGCTCGTCGAAGGTCGCGATCGCGGCCGTCCCGACTCGCGCGGCGAGCGCGACGAGCGACGCGTCCGTCAGGCTCACGCCCAGCGTGGAGTAGCCGTCGGCGATCTCGACGCTCTCCGCCGGCGCAGAGGGCCACCACTCGATCGCGTACGCCCCCGCCGCGACATCACGACGGAAGGCCGCCCGGGCGGCCGGGCCTGCTCTTGCGCCCGCGAGGTGGTCCGTCTCCGCGAGAACGAGCGGCGTCGTCGCGAGCTCCTCGGTGACGCGCCCGTACCAGTCGACGGCTTCCGCGTGGCGCTCGTCTCGGCGATCCAGCAGGGCGTAGATGAACGATGTGTCGACGACGATCATTTCTCACCGAAGCCGGACTCGGCGAGGTGGAGATCGACTGCGTCTGCTACCCCGCCGGGGCCGGCGCCCACCCCGATGGCCGCGACGCGCGGGCGGTGCGCCTCGGAAACGGCGCGAGCAAGCGTTCGTCTGATCAGCTCGGCCTTGCTGACCCCGGCGGCCGACGCAGCTCGCGCGAGGGCGCGGTCGAGCTCGGGCTCAAGGTAGATGCTGCTCTTCTTCACCCTACGTAGGGTACCACCTGCCTCGACAAGGGGCAGCTCGGCGACCGCCCCTCACCACAGACGCATGCCGGCTCACGACGCCGGCTCCAGAGCGGGCGCCGCCTCGGCTGCGCGCAGCTGCCGAAGCGACGGAATTGCCAGCGCCATGGCCGCGCCGACGGCCACGACCGCCGCTCCAACCCACAGGGCCGGAACGAGGCCGTCGGCGAACGTCTGCGGCGTGCCGTAGCCACCGGAGTGCGAGAAGACCGAGGCGAGCACGGCGACGCCGAAGACGCCGCCCACCTCGCGGATCGCGTTGTTCGCTCCCGAGGCCTTCCCCTCCTCCTCCGGCCGCACAGCGCTCAGCACCACGTTCGCGACGGGCGCGAAGAACATCGCCATTCCGGTGCCGGAGAGGATGAACGGCCCTACGAGCTCGCCGTAGCCGACCGTTGCCGACGACACCGCGGCGATCCACGCCAGGCCCGTGGCCTGGAGCGCAAGGCCGAGCGCCATCAGCGGCCGCCCGCCGATCCGGTCGGAGAGCGCACCGGCGATCGGCGCGACGAACATGGGCATCGCCGTCCAGGGAAGGACGCGCAGTCCTGCCTGGAGGGGCGAGTACCCCTGGGCGGTCTGGAAGAACTGCGTCAGCAGGAAGACGGAGCCGAACATGCCGAAGTACATGAAGAGCGAAGCGCCGTTCGCCGCTGCGAACGCTCGCCCCTTGAAGAAGCGAAGCGGCAGCATCGGCTCGGCGGCGCGCAGCTCCCAGGCGACGAATCCGGCGAGGAGCACGGCGCCCAGCGTCAGCGCAGCGACGATACCCGCGCTCGACCACCCGTGCGAGTTGCCATTGACGAGACCCCAGACGAGCCCGAAGAGGCTGCCGCTCACGAGCGCCAGGCCCGGCAGGTCGAGCGCCCGGTCGGAGCCACGCGTCTCGCGGAGCTGCCGGAGCGCGAGCGGAGCGACGACGAGGCCCACCGGAACGTTGAGCCAGAAGATCCACTGCCACGAGTTCCCCTGCACGACGGCTCCCCCCACGAGCGGACCCATGGCGACGGCGAGACCGGCGATCCCCGACCAGGCGCCGAGCGCGACGCCGCGTCGCTCCTTCGGGAAGGCGTCGCTCAGAATCGTGAGCGTTAGAGGCGTCACGATCGCGCCGCCGAGACCCTGCACGGCCCGGGCCGCGATCAGCCAGTCGATGCTCGGCGCGAGCGCGGCCGCGGCCGAGGCGGCCGTGAACAGCGCGAGGCCGATCACGAAG
>JBBRYW010000070.1:0-15626 GCA_038237235.1 Gaiellales bacterium | reverse complement strand
GTACAACAAGCACGGAGAGATGGGATACGGGAACCGGCGCGTCAACCACGCCGAGCGAAACTACGTAGCTGGCTCAGCGTCCACGAACAGCAGAGAGGCTTTCTTCGGGCTCGTGAAGAACGTTAAACTTCGCGTCTATCACTCGGTCAGCCGGAAGCACTTGCAGGACTACTTGAACCAGTACAGCTTCCGCTACAACCGTCGCGACGGAGCCGAGCCTATGTTTTGGGCGATCCTCGATCGGGTCCAGAAGGGTCGCCTAGCCGCCGCGTAGCCCGGTCGAGCGCAGCGTTGAAGTCAGCCTCGCTGTACTCCGGATTCTGCTTCTCTCGTACGTCGGCCGGGACCTCACGCGGCTTGCCGCTCGTGTTCTTATCGGGTCGTTCCATACGTGTATTGACGGGATGGATCAGCCCAAGCTACCATGAAAATCGGAAGGCGCCGGAATCGAACCGGTACGCGTGGGCGCGTCCTCGGGACCTAAACCCGGCCCGGTACACCACACCGGGAGCGCCTTCCACGGAGGTGACGCCGATCAGGACCGCTCCAATCGGACGCCACTGGTGGGAACTAAGGGGTGGGCGACGGTCACGATCACACTCGGGGGCCGCCGCCCGCTTCTACCTCCTGATCGAAATCGCCTCCTCCCGACCGTCCATATCTTCTAGCCTACCTGCACTATCTTCTCCTCGCAAGGGGAATACTCCCGCCTTTATCTCTTGCGGCGCGAAGAAGCCGCTGCTACGCTTGTCTCACGATGACCGAGACAGCACAAGAAGCGCCATCCCGTCGACGCGGCCGCAGTCCGAACTACCCCGGCATCGATCTCAAGCTCGCGCTCGATCGGGCTCGGACCCTCTGGACGCAAGAGCACCACAACCCAACGCAGAAAGCCGTAGTCATCGGGCATTGGGGCTACAGCGCGAAGAGCAGCGGGGGCGCGATCACGTTCGGCGCCCTGAAACGATTCGGGCTCTTGGAGGACGCCGGCGAAGGGAAGGTTCGCCTCACGCCGCGCGCGCAGGGGATTCTTCTTGCCGAGCGCGAGGGTCGGACCGACCACGTTGCGATCCGAGAGGCGGCGTTGCAGCCATCGTTGCATCGGGAGCTTTGGGACGAGTATGGGTCCAACCCGGTGTCGCGCGAGTCCATGAAGTACAAGCTCATGACGGAGAAGGGTTTCACGGCGAACGGGGCAGAAGAATTTCTCGCCGAGTACAAGCGGACCGTTGCTTTTGCCGGGCTTCTCTCCGACGATCCTGGTACGGTATCGCCACCGGGCGAGGATACGCCCCGAGACGAAACCAAGGGACTCTTGCCGCCACCCACCCTCGAACGCGAGCAGGCGCCGTATACGTCGGCGGGGGCCGTCGCCGAGCGACCGAAGCAGACTGTTCAAGTGACGTACTCGCCCGACGAGTGGGCTCTAATCGAAGCGCGCTTCCCGATGTCCGAGAAGGACTGGGAAGCCATGATCGCGCTCTTGCAGGCGATGAAGGTCGGGCTTGTGGCGCCGCCCGGCAGCGCCGACAACTACTAGGAGGGTTTGACGAAACGACAATCGCGGGCACCCGCGAATGACTGCCCACGCTTGTCGAATTGAGAACTCAGCTTGTTTCGACGCTGGTTCGGAGATCGCGGTTCTTGTCCACGATCCCTATCCCGACGAAGCGACAACGATCAAAGCCGCAGTCTTCGAACGCGATCACTCCAACCAGCTGATTCTGCTCTGGAACAACCTGGATGAAGATCCCGTCGGGGTCTCCTTCGAAGCCACTGTTGGTCAGGTTGCAGCGAGTGAGAAACAGCACGGCGGGGCCGGTGATGTGGCACCCGTCGAACGTGAAGCCCTTGACGACCGGTGGGACTCCGTCCCGGATTAACTCGTGGGGTCTAACGACACGATCCTGGTAATGGCTGTCTCCAGCGGAAATGCTCATGGTGCTCCTTCCTAACCCTCCTGTCGCCGCCTGCTGGTATAGGCGCACAAGCGACAGGAACTCAGCACGGGAGTATCGAGATCGGTCCAGACGGCATCTGCTGCCGGGCCTACACTCGACTGGTTCGCGCTCGCTCCTTCCCGCGAATCGACGGCCCGGGCTGGTACCCGGGCCGTCCCCGTTCTTAGACCGCGAGTCGCAGTGCGCGTGCCCGATAGAGCGCTTGTGCGAGGCGCGCGAGTGCCGTCAGGTCAACGTGGAGCGCGACTCGCTCCCGGCCCCTTACGCGGAGCGGGGCAAGGCCGTAATCGTGCTTCAAGCGTCCGAACTCGCGCTCGACGGCGGCGCGGCCCCGGGCCTTTGCGCCTGCTTGCCGTCGGTACTATACGTGTCGTGAAGGGATACTTCCCTTGACCAAATCTTGACCAAGGGCCGTTTTGGCGCGATTTCGTCTTCTCACGAGAAAACAAAAGGCCTGCGTGCGCAGGCCTTTAGGTGGTGGAGCTAGCCGGGCTCGAACCGGCGACCTCCTGGGTGCGATCCAGGCGCTCTCCCAGCTGAGCTATAGCCCCGCAGCCGAAGATTCTAGCGGCGCCCGACCAGCGATCGCGTGAGCCGTTCAGGCCGCTGCCGGCCCGCCCTGCCCCTGCTGCTCGCGGAGCTTCCCGGTCGCGATCGTCGCGGCCATGTCCTTCGACTCGGCGCGATAGACGCTGCCGTCCTCGAACTCGATCACTGGGTACAGCTTCTGGCCGCTCAGCTGCATCACCCCCGTTCGCTTTCCGCGAGGGAGGCTAGGCCCCTTGACAAGCTCGTACTCGACACCCGCATCGTCGAGCGCCTTCTGGACGCGCCAGCAGGGGTGACCACCGATTTTGACCCACATATTGCTGCACCGGTGCAACTTGACCGCCATGTTCCCTCCCGGGATTGATCGTCTGCCTGGCCCACGATACTCCGCTTCAGCCCGACAGAACTTGCGGCTGGATAGGTTGCCCGCATGGAGACCGGACGAGTCGAGGCCTTCTCGGACGGCGTGTTCGCGATCGCGATCACGCTGCTGATCCTGACCGTCGATGTCGGAGACGTGGCGAAGGGGCACCTCGCCCACGCCCTGGTGCACCTGTGGCCCGCGTACCTCGCCTACGGCGTCAGCTTCCTGACGATCGGGATCATGTGGATCAACCATCACGACTTCTTCCGGCAGATCGGCCGTACCGACCGGACGTTCCTCCTGCTCAACGTCGTGTTCCTGCTGTTCGTCGCCTTCCTTCCCTTCCCGACCCGCGTCGTCGCCGAGCACCTCAAGAGCGGCGAGGATCGGCGCGCGGCGGCGCTGCTCTACGGCATCACGATGATCGCGATCTCTGTCGGCTTCATCTCCGTGTGGCTCTACGCGGCGGTCGGCAGACGGCTGATCCGGCACGATGCCGACCAGCGGGCGGTGAGCGGCATCACACGAAGCTACATACCGGGCGTGCCGACGTACACGCTCGGGACACTGCTCGCGTTCGTCAGCCCGGTTGCGAGCCTCGCCCTCTTCGGAATGCTCGCCCTCTTCTACGCGCTCTCCAGCTCTCTCTTCGGCCGCGACGAGACGCCTCGTTGAGAGCCGTCGCTCTCGACGAAGACGGCCAGCCGCAACTCGTCGACCTGCCCGAGCCGGACGGATTCGGCGAGCTCGTCCGCGTGCTGGCCTGCGGCCTTTGCGGATCGGATGTCGAGAAGCTCGGGTACGCGCCGCCCGGAACCGTGCTCGGGCACGAGGTGGTCGCGAGAACATCCGCTGGACTGCGCGTTGCTCTCGTTCACCACCTGCCTTGCGGAGAGTGCGGACGTTGCCGCGCCCAAAACGAGTCGACCTGCGAGCGCTTTCGTGCGGCGACCATCGCGCCCGGCGGCCTCGCCGAGTGGGCGCGGGCCACGGCCAGCGTCGGCGTCGCCGACGGCCTCGGGGACGCGATCGGGACGTACGCCGAGCCGCTCGCGTGCGTCCTCCGCGGCGCCGAGCGAGTCCCACCGGGGCGCGTCCTTGTCGTCGGGCAGGGCTTCGTGGGCCGGCTCTTCAAGGAAGTTCTCCGGCACCGCGGCGACGACGTCTTCACGCTCGACACGAATCCGGCACGAGAGAGCAGGCCGCCCGACGCACCCGTGAGCGCGGCGGTCGTTTGCGCGCCCGGCGGAGCCGGCGCCGCGGTCGAGCAGCTCGAGCCGGGCGGCACGCTGCTCGTCTTCGCCGACGCCGGACGCCTCGCGCTCGACCCGGTCTACCGGAAGGAGCTGCGGGTCGTCGGCTCGCGGTCCGCGACGCCACGTCACCTGGAGAGCGCGGTCCGGCTCCTTCCCGAGCTGCAGGTCCCCGAGCCGACAGTCCTTCCACTCGAGCGGTTCGCCGAGGGCCTCCAGCTCTACCGCTCGGGGCAGGCGCTGAAGGTCGTGTTCACGCCGTGAGGGCGCTGCGATTCTACGCGCCGGGTGACGTCCGCCTAGAGGACGTCCCGCGGCCGGAGCCTGGCCCCGGAGAGGTTCTCGTCCAGGTCGAGGTCGCCCTCACAGACGGCACCGATGCGAAGGCGTTCAGGCGCGGGCACCCGCGGCTGCTCGCCGACCCGCCGAGCCCGTTCGGGCACGAGCTCTGCGGTGTCGACGTCAGCAGCGGTCGCCGCGTCGTCGCGGCGAACTCGGCACCGTGTGGCGCGTGCGCGCCATGCCGGCGCCGCGAGGAGACGCTCTGCGAAAGCCTGTCGCTCCTGAACGGCGCGTACGCGGAATACCTGCTCGTGCCGGAGCGGATCGCGCGGGTGAACCTCCTCCCCGTCCCTGACGGGCTCCCGCCCGCTGTCGCGGCGATGGCAGAGCCGCTGGCGTGCTGCCTTCACGGTGTCGACCGCGCGGGAATCGGCGCCGGCGACACCGTCGCGGTGCTCGGCGCGGGGCCGATCGGCCTCATGCTGTGCGCCTGCGTGGCCGACGCAGGCGGACGGCCCGTCGTCGTCGGAGGCCGGCCCGAGCGGCGGGAGCTTGCGCCGCTCTTCGGCGCCAGGCCCGGCGACGGTCGCGGAGCGGACGTCCTGATCGAGGCCGCAGGCACCGCCGAGGCCTGGCGAGAGGCGGTGGGGCTCGTGCGGCCTGGCGGCACGGTTCTCCTTTTTGGCGGCCTCGCCACAGGCACCGATTTTCAGGTCGACGCGGACCGGCTGCACTACGACGAGCTGACGCTCCGCGGTGCCTTCCACCACACGCCTCGCCACTTCCGGGCCGCCCTGGCCTTCCTCGCGAGCGGCGCATACCCCTGGGAGCGTCTCATCACTCATGAGGTGGGCCTGGACGGTATCGCGGCGCTGTTCGCCGACCCGCCACGCGACCTGCTGAAGGCGGCGGTCTACCCGTCGTAGGCGGGCGCGACCGCGAGCCCGCTCTCAGCGGCCGCGCGGCGCAGGCGCAAGTCCCACGAGCCCAGCACGACGTCGGGGTCGGCGCGGGCGAGCACAAACGCGGATGCGAGGTGAATCGCATCGAGCGCACCGAGCGCGTGGAGCTGCGCGAGATCTCCCGCTGCAGACGCCACGGGCGCGCGCACCTCGACGAGATCGAGGCGATCGAGCAAAAGCCGCAGCTGTCGGTAGGCGGCCTGTGCCGAGCGATGACCGAGGCGTCCGGCACGCTCGGCCCGCGCGAGCGAGGAGCGGGTCTCGACCTGAGTCACGCGACTGCTCGCAACCGCGTCCGCCTGCGCCCACAACCGCTCAGCCTGCTCGGAGCCGCTCTCTCGAAGCATGAGCTTCGCGAGAGCGGATGTATCGAAGTAGATGTTCACCAGCCCTCACGCCTGAGCTGGATGACGATGTCCGAGAGGCTGCCGCCGCCGCCCATGCGAGGCAGGCTGTCGAGGTCTATGTGCGACTTGGGCTGTCGGGCGGGCGTGATCAGGCCCTCGTCGATGAGGTTCTGCATCGTCGTCTGCGCTTCGATCGGCACGATTCTCGCGACGGGCCTGCGGTGCTCGGTGACCGTCACCTCCTCACCGGCCTTCACACGTTCGAGAAAGGATCTGAGATTGCTCCGGAGCTCGCGAATGCCGACCGCCACAGCCACGACGATAGCGTACAGGATCTTGCGCTGAAAGTGTCCACAAAAGACGCACCCCGCACCCTGTCGCTCCGAGAGCTGAACCGCGCCCTGCTCGCGCGCCAGCTCCTGCTGCAGCGGACGCGCCTTCCGGTTGTCTCCGCGATCGAGCGGATCGGCGGGCTGCAGGCGCAGTGGCCGCCGGCTCCCTATATCGCCCTCTGGTCGCGCCTCGCCGGCTTCCGGCGCTCTCAGCTCGAGACCGCGCTTGCGCGGCGGCGTGCGGTCAAGGCCACGCTGATGCGGCTGACGCTGCACATCGTCAGCGCGGGCGACTATGCGGCCTTCGTCGCGGCCTTCCGGGGGCCGCGCGTCGAGGGGATGCTGAAGCAGCTCCCGCCGGAGCTGCACGTCGAGAACGTGCCGGCCGCCGCGCGGCGTCTCGCCGCCCTCGTTGCCGAGCGACCCAGGACGCGCAGCGAGGTCTTCGGGTACGCCTCGGCGTTCGTGCCGCTCCGCGAGGAGGGCGTGATCGCTTGGCAGGCGTGGAGCGCTCTTCAGGCCCATGGCGGCCTCGTGCATGCCCCCCACTCCGGCTTCTGGCGGACGTCCGGTAGTCCGACCTACGAAGTCGCGCGAGAACCGCCGGGCGACCCCGAGGACGGCCTGAACCGGCTCGTGACCCGCTACCTGGCCGCCTTCGGGCCGGCGACGCGCGCGGACATCGCCTCCTGGGCAGGCCTACCGGTGGCGCACCTCGCGCAGGCGCTCGAGCGCCTGCCCCTCCGCACCTTCCGCGACGATCGCGGCAGAACGCTGCTCGACGTCCCCCGCGCTCCGCTGCCCGCGCCGGACACGCCGGCACCCGTCCGCTTTCTCGCCAAGTGGGACAGTCCGCTGCTCGCCTACGAGGCGACGCGGCGCGACCGCATCCTGCCCGAGCAGTACCGCAAGACCGTGATCCAGAAGAACGGCGACGTCGTCCCCACCTTCCTCGTGGATGGCTTCGTCGCCGGCCGCTGGCGCACGGAGCGGGCCAGGAAAGGGGCGACTCTCGTGCTCGAGCCCTTCGAGCCGTTGCCGCGGAAGGTCCGGCAGGAGCTCGAGGTTGAAGGGGCACGGCTCCTGGGCTTCGTCGAGCCTGACGGGCCTGCCTACACGGTTACGCACGTGTAACGAGTGCTACGGCGCCCTCGTGATCTTGGTCAGGCCCTCGGGCCGGTCGGGGTCGAAGCCCTTCGCCAGTGCCAGCCCGTAGGAGAAGAGCTGGCCCGGCAGCACCGACAAGAGCGGCGAGAGCACCTCGAGCGGCGAAGCCGGCGTCGGCAGGTAATACGTGGCACCGTCGAGTCGCTCGGCTGCGGAGCCGCTCGCGACGATCGCCGCTCCGGTCTCGCGGACACGTGCGACAGCCGCCTGCACCGTCGGCAGAACCGGGTCGGCCGTCGCGATCGCCCACACCGGGAACAGAGGGTCGAGCGCCGCGACCGGCCCGTGTGCGAGCGCCGTCGTCGTCATCGGCTCGGCCGCGACGCGGCACGTCTCGGTCAGCTTGAGAGCGATCTCGCAGGCAGTGGCATACTCGACGCCGCGCCCGATCACGAGCATGCGGCCGACGAAGGTGAACGGCACGGCGAGCCGGGCTGCGCTCGCCTGGAGCTCGGGAAGCGCGGCCTCTGTGCGCTCTGCGACGCCCGCGAGCGCCTCGACCACCTCGTTGCCGCGGCCGCCCAGATAGCCGGCGACGAGGGCGAGCGCGGCAAGCTGGTTCGTGTACGTCTTCGTCGCCGCGACCGCCGCCTCGCGCCCGGCGCGTAGACCGACGACGAGCTCGGCGGCCGAGCCGAGCTCCGAATCCTCGTCGTTCGTAAGCGCGACGGTCGGAGCGCCGCGCTCCCGGGCGCGCTCGACATACGAAACGACGTCGGGCGTCTGGCCCGACTGCGAGACCGCGATCACGGGCACCTGCTCGAACACGCGGTCAGCGCCGTAGTAGACAGCGAGGGACATCGAGGCGCGCACGGCGGCCCAGTCCGCCAGGAGACCAAAGGCGTAGACGCCGTAAGCGGCTGCGTTGTTCGACGATCCGTGCCCGACGAGGCGGACGACCCCCTGCGAGCGCTCCTGGAGGTAGCCCGCCACCGCTTCGAGCTCCCCCGCGTGCGCGAGCAGCCTGCGCAGGGCCTCCGGCTGCTCTCGGATCTCCGTGAGGTAGGTGTCGCCTGCGCTCACGAGCGATCGAAAGCGTGAGACCCGCTACGGATTCTTGCGGACGAGCGTGACGCCGTCGCGTACCGTCAGCAGCACCACGGTCACTCGCGGGTCGCCCCGGAGCCGCTCGTTCAGCTCGACGATCGCGCGTGTGCTCTCGCCTTCGTCCGGCTCGTCGACGACGCGCCCGTTCTGGAGCATGTTGTCGAGCGCGATCAGACCGCGGGGAGCGAGCTTCGGCAGCACTGCCTCGAAGTAGTCGGAGTAGCCGGTCTTGTCCGCGTCGATGAAGACGAAGTCGAACGGCCCCTCGAGGCGGGCGATCGTCTCCGCTGCCGGTCCGAGGTGAACCGTGATCCGGTCGGAATGCCGGCTCTGCGAGATGTACCGGCGCGCGACCTCGGCGTGCCGCTTATCGATCTCGCACGTGTCGATGTGCCCGTCCGGCGGCAGGCCCGCGGCCATCGAGAGCGCCGAGTAGCCGCTGTAGGTCCCGATCTCGAGCACACGGCGCGCGCCGATCGCGAACACGAGCAGCTCGAGCAGCCGGCCCTCGACCGGGCCGGTCAGCATCTGCGGGCACTCGAGCGTCTCGCGCGTCTCGTCGGCGAGCTCGCCGAGTAGGTCCTCGGGCGCCGTCGTGTGCCGCTCGGCGTACTCGTCGATTCCGGCGCGCAGAATGTTCACGCCCGGCACCCCTGCAAGCTTCGCTCGATCAGCACCGTCGATACGCTACCCGTGACCCGTTACGAGGAGGACAGATGCCCGGCCTGATGTCACGCGCTTCCCTAGTCGTCAAAGCCAAATTCTCGAAAGTGCTCGACCGCGCGGAGGATCCCGGCGAGACACTCGATTACTCCTACGAGCGCCAGCTTCAGCTGCTACAGAACGTCAAGCGCGGCGTTGCCGACGTCGTCACGGCGAAGAAGCGCCTCGAGCTGCAGACGACGAAGCTCGAGCAGTCGGTTGTGAAGCTCGAGACGCAGGCGCGCCAGGCGCTCGGGTCCGGCCGCGAGGATCTCGCGCGTCAGGCGCTCGAGCGAAAGGCGGTCGTGCAGGAGCAGTTGCAGGGGCTCGACCAGCAGGTGCAGCAGCTCCAGGCGCAGCAGGAGAAGCTGATCGCGAGCGAGCAGCAGCTGTCGGCGAAGACCGAGGCCTTCCGGTCGCAGAAGGAAGTCATCAAGGCCAACTACTCGGCAGCGGAGGCACAGGTTCGGATCGGCGAGGCGGCGACCGGGATCGGCGAGCAGATGGCCGACACGGGCCTCGCGATCCAGCGAGCGAAGGACAAGACCGAGCAGATGCAGGCGCGCGCCTCGGCGGTCGACGAGCTCGTCGCGGCCGGCACGCTGGACGACTTCACGCAGGGCGACCAGACACAGCTCGACCGCGAGCTCGCGCAGGTGTCGGCGGGAGCGCAGGTCGACGACGAGCTGGCGAAGATGAAGTCCGAGCTCGGCTCCGGGGCACCACAGAAGGAGCTCCCGCAATGATCGTTCGACTGATGAACCAAGGCCAGTACACGGTCGACGACTCGCTGCTCGCACCACTCAACGAGCTCGACGACAAAGCGAGCGCGGCGGTCGAGGCGAGCGACGGAGCCAAGCTCACCGAGGCTCTCGACGAGATGTGGAAACTGGTCGAGCGCGAGGGCCGGCAGCTGTCGATCGACGACCTCTCGGCCTCGGACGTGCTGATCCCGCCGAGCGACCTGAGCCTCGAGGAGACGCGCCAGCTCTTCTCGGAGGAGGGATTGATCCCCGACCTGCCGGTACCGGAGGGCGTCGAGAGCTGAGCCGGCACGCTCAGGCCCGGCTGCGAAACCCCGTTTTCATCTGGGGCCGGCTCTCGGCCCGGCGCTTCGCGGCTTGTAGCCAGCTACGTCTGACGAGCCCACTTCCCGGCCGCACAACGAGCCAGTAGTGCCGAAAGTGCCGACGAGAGATGGGATCGGTCGCGGTGACCCTGGTCTTGTTCTGGAGCCGCGTGCCCTGCGGCTGCTCGGCACAGCGGAAGTCGAGGGCTGCCTTGATGAATCCGGGTCGGCGGAACGAGAGAAACTCGTCCACGTCCGCCACGGTGACAAACTCGCCGCCGCCAAGCTTCCACGCCTGGTTGATCGTCCCGACGACGAGCTCTCGCGCAGGGTCGTCCGCCAAGACCGTGAAGCCGTGCTGGACGAACTGGTCGAGAATTGGCCGATCGCCAGCCGGAGTGAGCCCATCCCCTCCTCCGATCCGGGCCGGGAGCGACCTGAGCGCGAAGAGCGCCCGTATGAGCGGAACCTCGGCCGGGCTGACGGCCTTGACCGCCGCGAGCGCCGCGTCCGGCCCGGCGAAGATCCGGACCGCGTGCCGCTCGCGGGCGTCGAAGGACGGGAGCAGGTCGTCGAGCGTCAGAGCGGCGCGTCGAACAGGCCGAACCAGCGGGAGAGATCCGGCTCGATCGGCAGCTCCTTTTCGAGCTTCGCCTTCAGCTCGAGCTCGGTCGCGTTGTCGCGCTCCTGTCCCTTCCCTGTGGGGATGAACGGCCAGAACGCGCCCCGCTTGTAGCCGTAGACCCAGTAGACCGGGTTCTTCTCCCCCTCGAAGCGGAAGACCGCCGCCAGCAGCTGCGGCCCGAAGCCGCGCGCCTGGAGCTCGCTCGAGACGAGGTGGGTCGTGGTGACGACGTCCTCGAAGTCGGGATCCCGGACGATCAGCCACTCGAAGCCCATGCTGTCGGAGCGGCGCTCGAGGCGCGAGCCCGAGTCCTTGGCGGTGATGTCGAGCAGCTCCTGCAACTCGTTCTCGGCGCGGACGAACTCGCCGGCCGACAGCGGCTTGAAGCACACCGCGGCGACGCCGGCTGGCTTCAGCCCGAGCTCGGTCTCGAGCGTCACCTGTGCGGTCGAGATCGCGAAGAGCTTCTCGAGCGAGGCCTCCTTCAGTTTCTTCCGTCCGAAGAGGATGTCGGTGAGGGGCACTACGCGACCGGCTAGGCGACCGGCTTACCCACGCTACGCGTCCGGGATGGCCGCAGGAACGCGGTCTCGATCAGGCATCTGCTCCGCTGCCCCTTCACGAGGCGACCGGCTTGCCCATCTCGCGGGAGATCTCGGCCAGCCGCGCGAGCCGCTTCTCGAGGCGCGGGTGCGTTGCGAACAGCTCGCCGAACGTCGACTTGACGTTCGTCGGGATGATGAAGAACGCGTTCATCCCGGCGACCTCGCGCAGATCCCGCTGCGGGATCCGCACCATGTCGCTCGCGATCTTCTGCAAGGCGCTCATCAGGTGCTCCGGCGCGCCGGTGATCAGTGCGGAGCCGCGGTCGGCTGCGTACTCGCGGTAGCGGGAGATCGTCCGGATCAGGATGTAGCTGAGGACGTAGGTCAGGATCGAGACAGCGAAGATGATCAGCCAGATCGGCGGGCCGTTCCGGTCGTCCCTGTTGCCGCCGCCGCCGAACATGCCGCCGTACAGGCCCAGGCGCGTCAGCAGCGCGGCGAGCATCGCGAAGAAGCTCGCGACAGTCATGACGAGGACGTCGCGATTCGCGACGTGCGAGAGCTCGTGGGCGAGGACTCCTTCGACCTCGCGGGGCTCGAGCCGGTTCCACAGGCCGGTCGTCACCGCGACGGCCGCGTGCTTCGGGCTGCGGCCGGTCGCGAAGGCGTTCGGCACGTCGGTGTCGATCACGGCGATCCTCGGCTTGGGCAGGTCGGACATCGCGCAGAGCCGCTCGACCATGTCGTGCAGGGCCGGCGCCTGATCGCGCTCGACGACCTTCGCCCCCGACGCCCGCAGCGCCAGCTTGTCGGAGGTGTAGTACTGGAAGACGGCGAGACCGACCACGATCAGGAGCATGGGCACGAGGCTCACGCTCAGCACCTGGAAGAGAACGACTGCGAAAATGACGTACAGGAGGCCGAGCAGGCCGCTCGCGAGGAGCATTCTCAGCGAGAGACCCGCGTCGCGTCCGTATGACTTGCGTTTCATGGTGGATCCGCGCTCCTTTGGAGGCGAGAGGGTTTAGCCAGATTCTAGCTGCGGGCCCCGTCGTGACGGCGCCGGCAGCCGTCCCGCTCGTTCGGAGCCGGCCGGCTCCGAACGAGCCCGCTCGGCACCTCTGTAGAATCGCCGCCGTGCTGCGCAGAGTGGCCCTCGTGATCGGATCCGTGCTCCTCCTCGCAGGCTGCGGAGGCGGCACCACCGTTTCTCCGACGGCCGAGAAGGTCGAGGGAACGGTGCCGACGCAGACGGTCGCGAAGGGCGACGCCGGCGCCGGCAAGGCGGTCTTCAACGCTCAAGGGTGCGGCAGCTGCCACACACTAAAGGAGGCTGCGGCGAGCGGCACTGTGGGGCCAAACCTCGACACGGCGCTCAAGGGCAAGGACGCCGACTACATCCGCGAGTCGATCATCAACCCGAATGCCGACGTCGTGAAGGGCTACGGGCCCGGGATCATGCCCCAGAACTACGGCCAGATGCTGTCGGACAAGAAGATCTCCGACCTGGTCGCCCTCCTGAGCAAGAACAGCTGAGGCTTCCGCCGGACTTCCCGGAAGGGATCGAGGCGGTCGCCTGCGATCTCGATCGCACGCTGATCGCCGACGACGGCGTCCTGCGCGCGCGGACCCGCTCCACGATCGAGGCCGTCCGCGCCGCCGGCGTCCACGTCGTCGTCGCGACCGGACGGATGTTCCAGTCGACGCGTCCGTACGCGCTCGAGGCCGGCATCCCCGATCCCGTCATCTGCTACCAGGGCGCAGTCGTCGCCGAACCGGACAGCGGCCGCTTCCTGCGCCACGAGCCCGTCCCGCTCGGGCTCGCGAAGGAAGCGATCGCCGCCGTCGAAGGCGATGGGTTCCCGGTCAACGGCTACGTCGACGACGAGCTCTACGTCTCACGCCCCACTCCCGAGTCCGAGCTCTACGCGGAGTCGCGAGATGTCGAGAGCCATGCCGTCGGCGACCTGGGCGAGTGGCTGGTGAGCCCCCCCACGAAGCTGGTCGCGATGGGCGAGCCGGGCGCACTCGACGGGCTCGCCGACCGGTTGCGCGTGAGATTCGACGGACGCCTGGCGATCGCGAAGTCGCTGCCCTGGCTGGTCGAGCTCTCGAGCCCCACGGCCACGAAAGGCGAGGCGCTGATCTTCCTCGCCGAGCATCTCGGCTTCTCGCTCGAGCGGACGGTCGCGTTCGGCGACGGCGAGAACGACCTCGAGCTGTTCAGGCGGGCCGCGTACGGCGTTGCGGTGGAGAACGCGGACGTCAAGCTCCTGGAGCAGGCCGACCTCGTGTGCGCGCCGGCCGACCGGGAGGGCGTTGCCGAGGTACTCGACGCATACCTAGACTCCCTCGCATGATCGATCTCAGGGCTGCCCGAAACGATCCTGACCGATTTCGCGCCGCCCTCGCGCGCAAGGGGATGGCTGAGGAGCTGGATGCCCTGCTCGTGGCCGACGCGAGGTGGCGCGAGCTGACGCAGCAGGTCGATCCGCTGCGCTCCCGGATGAAGCTGAAGGGCAAGCCGACCCCGGAGCAGGTCGGGGAGCTGGCCCGTGTGAAAGAAGAGCTCCGCGAGGTCGAGACGCAGCTCGCGGAGGCGCAGGTCGAGCGGGAGCGGCTTCATCTGATCGTGCCCAATCCTCCCGATCCGAGCGCTCCGGACGGCTTCACGGAGGAGGAGTCCGAGGTCGTCAGAACGTGGGGCGACGTCCCGGACTTCCCCTTCGAGCCACGCGACCACCTCGATCTCGGCAGCCCCGACGGCTGGGTCGACATGGAGCGGGCGGCACGCATCTCGGGCACGCGTTTCGCCTACCGCGTCGGCGACGTCGCGCTGCTCGAGCTCGCGCTCTACCGCTTCGCGCTCGACCGCCTCGTCCGGAAGGGCTTCGTGCCGATGCTGCCCCCAATTCTCGTCCGCGAGGAGGCCATGCTCGGCACCGGCTTCCTGCCGACCGAGGAGACCAACATCTACAAGGTCGAGCGCGATCAGCTCTACCTGACGGGGACGTCCGAGGTTGGCCTCGCGGCCTTCCATCTGGGCGAGCGGCTGGACGAGGACGAGCTTCCGCTCCGCTACTGCGCCTACTCGACGAACTTCCGCCGCGAGTCCGGCGCAGCCGGCAGGGACACGCGTGGCATGTTCCGCGTCCACCAGTTCGACAAGGTCGAGATGTTCGTCTTCTGCAGGCCGGAGGAGTCGTGGAACTGGCACGAGCGGCTGCTCGCCCAAGAGGAGGAGATCGTCCAGGAACTCGGCCTGCCCTACCGCGTGGTGAACATCGCCGCGGGCGACCTCGGCGCCTCGGCGGCGAAGAAGTACGACATCGAGGCCTGGTTCCCCGCGCAGGCGCGCTGGCGCGAGATCACGTCGTGCTCGAACACGACCGACTATCAGGCGCGCCGCCTCGAGACTCGCTGCCGCTCGTCGGAGGGAAAGCTCGAGCACGTCCACACGCTGAACGGGACGGCGACGACGGCGCGCTCGATGCTGGCCGTGATGGAGAACTTCCAGGACGAGGGCGGGTCGGTAGCCGTGCCCGAGGCGCTGGTCGAGCTCGGCGCGCCGAAGCGGCTCGGGCGCGTCAAGGAAGCGGTGTGACGGCCGCGGAATCGAGGCCAGAAGCTGCGTAGACGATGAAAGATCTCTCGCTGAGAGTCGGTCGCGTAAGCGATTCCGACTTTCAGCAGTTTGGCGGGGTGCCGGAGCGGTCGAACGGGGCGGTCTTGAAAACCGCAGGCGGCCGAAAGGTCGCCCGTGGGTTCGAATCCCACCCCCGCCGCTCTACAAGTGGGTTTGTGCGTCTGAGCAGAAACTTTGGGGTCTTCTGCCATTCATGTGGGTAGCGTGACGGTGATCCGTCCGCAGCAGAGGTGGATGAGGGCGATCAGCGGTTCGGCGCTGTGGAAGCCGAAGCTGCGGTGGGAGATGAGGCGGATGCGGCTGGCGAGTCCTTCGAGGCGGCTGTTGGAGAGGCCGAGCCGGATCGCGTTCAGGATTCCGTCGGCGGAACGACGAGACGAACGGACCGATGCTTCAGGGTCAACGAGAACCTCGGCTATCGGCCCATCGGCAGCACGCTCACGTGGTCGCGGCCCTGAGCGAGGCCGCTTGCCTGCGCGAGTGATCCGCAATGAATCTCCTATGACTGTCAAGTCATCGCGAGGGGCGCGTTCTGCATGACGCGGTAGAGGTGGCGGGCGAGGTAGCGCTTGAGGATCCGTGTTGCGTCGCGGCTGGTCTTGCCTTCGGCGACGCGGCGGGCGATGTAGCCGCGTGTCCCGCGTCATGAATTCTGGCATGGGGGTTAGTGTCGGGCTCCTCGTGAAGGGAGCTGCACGTGGCACGTCCTTCTGTTTTCTCTGTTGAAGACAAGTTCAGGCTCGTTCTCGCAGTCATCGGTGGCGAGATGAGCGTG
>JBBRYW010000069.1:0-15800 GCA_038237235.1 Gaiellales bacterium | reverse complement strand
CCCATGCAGCGGCCATCACGGGCGATACCGTGGGAGATCCCTACAAGGACACCGCCGGTCCGGCGATCAATCCGATGATCAAGATCGCGAACGTCGTCGCGATCCTCATCATCCCGCTCATCGTCTCGATTCACGGGTAGAACCGCACGGGTGAACCCGTGGTCCCCGCGTGTGCCCCCTCCTTTGTCGCAGCGGCGAGTCATGCCGTCGTGAGCCTCTCGTTGGGCAGAGCCCGGCTTCGGCGGCGGGGCGGAGCGATCCATGAACGCGTACCCTCTACGCGCTGGCGCCTCGGCGCTCGGAGCGCTCAGCTCATTGTTTACGCCCGCGCATGAATCCCCGCTCTTCCGCGTCCACTAGCCGCTCCGCTCCGCCGCCGAGGCGCGGCTCTGCCCGGCGAGAGACCCACAGCTGGGTTTCACCCGTGCGCACGCCATGCGCAACGAGCCGCCGCCGAAGGCGGGCTTGCCCGCCGAGAGGTCTACGGCGGCCGGAATCGCCGCAGCGGCAAAAGGAGGGGGCGCACGGGGGAACCATGGGTTCACCCGTGACAAAAGGAGGGGGCCCGCGGGGGAACCATGGGTTCACCCGCGCTCGAGGAGGGGATCCGTGGGGGAACCACGGGTTCCCCCACGATTAGTGCCTCGCCGTCGGCGGCAGCAGCAGGGTCTCGAGCGCGTCCTCGGCACGCCGGCGCTCTTCGCCACGGCGTACGGAAACGTCGGTTCCTCGATCTACTACGCGCTCGGCGTCACCGCGGCGATCGCGCTCGGCCTGACGCCGATCGTCTTCCTGGTCTCAGGGCTCATCTTCGCTGCGACCGCGGCGACGTACGCGGAGGGGACCGTCCGCTTCCCCGAGGCCGGCGGCTCGGCGAGCTTCGCTCGGCACGCGTTCAACGAGCTCGTCTCGTTCGGAGCGGCGTGGGCGCAGATGCTGAACTACATCATCACGATCGCCATCTCGGCGTTCTTCGTGCCGCACTACCTCTCGATCTTCTGGGAGCCGCTCCGATCGAATCCGTGGGACATCATCGGCGGCGCCACCGTCATCGTTTGTCTCGTCGCGCTCAACATCGTCGGGATCAAGGAGGCCGCGAAGCTCAACATCCTCCTCGCGGTGATCGACTTCGCGACCCAGCTCCTGCTCGTGCTGTTGGGCGCGTTCCTCATTCTCAGCCCGAGCACGCTCGTCGACAACATCCACCTCGGCGTCGCACCATCGTGGGGCCAGTTCCTGCTCGCGATCCCGATTGCGATGATCGCCTACACCGGAATCGAGACGGTCTCGAACCTCGCCGAGGAGGCGCGGGATCCACCCCGGGACATCCCCCGCTCGATCAGCTGGGTTGCGGTCGCCGTCTTCGCGATCTACTTCACGCTCCCGTGGGTTGCCCTCTCGGCGCTGCCTGTCTACCGTCAGGGCGGCGGCGACTTCGTGACGAAGCTCGGCCTCGCGCCTGAGCAGGGCGGCTTCAAGAACGACCCGGTGCTCGGCCTCGTCGAAAACCTCGGCCTGCACGGGACGGTCCTAGACACGGCGAAGATCTACGTCGGCGTGCTGGCAGCGACCATCCTCTTCATCGCGACGAATGCCGGCGTGATCGGCGCGTCGCGCATCACCTATTCGATGTCGAGCTACCGGCAGTTGCCCGACATCTTCCGGCGCCTGCACCCGCGCTTCAAGACGCCCTGGCTCTCGCTCGTCGTCTTTGCCGGCTTTGCATCGATCCTGTTCCTGCTGCCGGGAAACGTCAACTTCATCGGGCGCATGTACGCGTTCGGGGCAATGCTCTCGTTTACGGTCGCGCACGTCGCCGTGATCGCGCTTCGCTTTCGGCGGCGCCATGAGGAGCTCGTGTTTCGCGCGCGCCCGAACCTCCGCGTGGGCGCCGTGGAGTGGCCGCTCTTCGCGATCTTCGGCGGCCTCGGGACGGGGATCGCGTGGCTCGTAGTGGTCGTCCAAGACGCTCCGACGCGCTACGCGGGGCTCGGCTGGCTCATCGCCGGCTTCGCATTCTACGCGCTCTATCGAAAGAGATTCGTCCACGTGCCACTCGAGCGGACACTACGGGCTCCGGCCCTCGTGCTCGGCCCATCGCTCGAGATCGAGTACCGGGCGATCGTCGTTCCCGTGCTGCGGAGCGCGGAGTCCGAGGAGGCGCTCGTGGCGGCGGGCCGGCTGGCCGCGGAGCGCGGAGCGACCGTCGCGATCGTGTACGTCGTCGAGGTCCCGCTCAGCCTGCCGCTCGACGCACCGATGCCCGAGCTCGAGGACGAGGCAGCGGAGATGCTCGACGAGGCCCAGGCTCTGCTGGAGCGCTACGACGTTCGCGCCGTCACCAGGCTCGTGCGGGCGCGGCGGGCCGGCCCCGCAATCGTCGAGGAGGCCGAGCGGCGAAGCGCGGAGCTCGTGGTGATCGGCGCGCCGCGCCGCACCGGCCGAGCGGGCAGGCCGGTCTTCGGCTCGACCGCGGACTACGTGCTCAGGGCCAGCCCCTCGCGCGTGCTGATTGCCGCCGGCAAGAAGGCCGCGTGAGGCGGCACGCGACTGCCGCGTTCTCGTGCCTGATTGCCGCGATCGGCCTGGTCTTGATCGTCGAGACGGCGGTCGTCCGCGGCGGCGTCGGCTTTCTGATCGGCGCGCTCTTCCTCCTCGCCGGCGGCTTGCGCCTCTACCTTTCAATCCGGTGATCTGAACGATGGCGCGCAAGCTCGCCGGCCTCGAACGCGTTCTCGACACTCCCTCGCTCGCAGCGGTGGCCTACGGCGAGATCGCCAGCTCGCTCTACCTGGCGCTCGGCGTGATCGCGCTCGAGGCGCTCGGCTTCACGCCGTGGATCCTCCTGGTCGTCGGCCTGCTCTTCGGCCTCGTCGCGCTCTCATACGCGGAAGGAACGAGTGCATTTCCCGAGACGGGCGGAGCGGCGACGTTCGTTCGCCGCGCTTTCAACGACTTCGCGGGGTTCATCACGGGCTGGGCCCTGTTCCTCGACTACCTGATCGTGATCGCGCTCGCCGCTCTCTTCCTCCCGCACTACCTGGGGCACGCGGTGGGGTGGGTGGCGATCGCGCACCGCCCCTGGGACGCCGTCGTCGCCGTCGGCGTCATCGCCGGCGTCGCGCTCGTTCGCCTCGTTCGCCGCCCGAGCCTCTACCGCCTCGCCGTTGTCATCGCGGGCTTGGCGTTCGTCTCCCATGTCCTCTTGATCGTGCTCGGCTTCGCCTTCCTCTTCTCATTCCACTCGCTTGGCCAGGGCGCTCACATCGGGCTCGAGCCGAGCTGGCGCGCGATCGTGTTTGCGCTGCCGCTGTCCATGCTCGCGTTCACGGGCCTCGAGACCGTTGCGAACCTGGCCGCGGAGACGCGTGAGCCGGGCCGGACGCTGCCGCGCAGCCTGTTCCTCGGAATTGGCGCCGCCGTGGTCGTCTCGGTGCTGATCGGCGTGGTCGGCATCTCCGGAGCGCCCGCGCACGCCGACCCGCGCGGCCCGGACGGATACGCGAGTGACCTCGGCACGGTGTGGCTGCGGGCGCCGCTCCTCGGCATCGTGGCCGCGTTCCACGGGTCGTTGCCGAACGTCGTCGTCGACGGCCTCCGGGTCTTCATCGGTTTGACGGGAAGCCTGATCCTGGTCGGTGCGATCACGACGTCGATGTCCGGCGCCGGGCGCCTCGCCTACTCCATGGGCCGCCACGCGATGCTCCCGCACGCCTTTGGCCTGCTCCATCGCCGGACGCTGATCGCGCCGGTCTCGATCCTCAGCTCGGCCGCCATCTCGGCTGCAATCGTCGTCCTGGCCGCCTCGGTGCACCGGGAGGTGCGCTTTCTCGCGAGCCTCTACAGCTTCGGCGTCCTGCTCGCCTTCACGGCGGCACAGATCGCGGTCGTCCGGCTCCGCTTCCGGAACCCTACGCTCCTCCGGCCGTTCCGCGTTCCGGGGAACGTGCGCATACGAGGCACGCCTGTCCCCGTCGCCGCGCTGATCGGAGCGCCACTCACCTTCGCAATCTGGATCGCAGCACTCGCCACGCACGGCGCCGCGCGGGCGGCGGGGCCCCTGTGGCTCGCGGCGGGCGCAATTGTGTACATCCTCGTCCGGCGCTCGGAGAGCGAGGGGCTGCTCGAGACGGTGCAGGCGCCGGTGGGCGACCTCCATCCGGCCGAGGAAGGGGCCTACAGGCGTATCCTCGTGCCGCTGAAGATCGGTGCGATCGGCGAGGAGGTGCTGGCGACGGCCCTCAAGCTGGCCGACGAGGAAAAAGGCCAGGTCAATGTGCTGCACGTGATCCGGGTGCCGCTCGACCGCGAGCTCGACGTCGAGCTTGCCGAGCAGGAGGAGCGGGCCTGGGCCTCGCTCGAAGACGCCAAGGAGCTTGCGAGCGAGCACGGGGTGGAGGTCGCGGGCGTGATCGTCCGCGCTCGTGCGCTCGGCGAGGCGATCGTCCGTAAGGCAGGCGAGGACGGCACCGATCTGATCGTGCTCGGCTCTGCCCCCCGCTGGCGGCGGCAGTCGCGCTTCTTCAGCCCTACGGTCGACTATGTGCTGCGAAAGGCGCCGTGCGAGGTGATGGTCGTCGCCTACCCGCAGGGCGTGCTCGACGAAGACGGCATGGGATCGGGCGCGTGAGCACGCTACGGGTCCGGGATCCCCGGACTGGCTCCGGCAAGGACCTCTCGCCTGCCCCGCATGAGCCGCATGATGCTGGCGTATGAATACCCTACGGGTCTGGGATCGCCGGAATGACGCCCACGGTCGTCAGTCCTTCGCTCCGCATGATCCTCAAAGAGGTTGCCCAGCCGCTCCGAGCTCTCGTCGTCCCAAAGCCTCAGCGGTCGAGGAAGTTATGCACGAGTCGGGTGAAGGCGTCTTCGTTGTCGAGGTTCGCGACATGACCCGCGGCCGGAACGGCGCGGAGCTCGGCGTGGGGGAGGAGGCCGGCGAGGGCGCGCGACAGGCGCATGTTGAGCCGGTCGCGCTCTCCGCAGAGTACGAGCACCGGAAGGGACAGCGACCGGGCGGCCTCACGGAGGTCGATCCGACCGGCCTCGCGCATCGCGTGCGCCATGGCTCGTCCGTTCAGGCCGCGGATCTCCTCGCGCGCGACCGCTCGGTGCGGCTCGGGAACTCCTTCGGTGAGCCGCCTGGCGACTGATCGGGACGACAGAGGGCGAAACGCTCCCGCCAGGACGACCTGGAGGGCGCGGAGGGCGGGCGGCAGCCGCGCGAGTCCTGCCGCGACGACGAGGCGCCGCACCCGACCTGGGTTCTCTGACGCATAGAGCAGCGCCACGATCGCCCCGAACGAGAGCCCGCACAGGTCGACGGGCTCGTCGGCGAACCGGTCGACCGCAGACACCACTCGAGCGACCGCTCCGCGGAGGTCGGGCGGGAGGCGCGGCGCCGCCGTGGGCCGATCGCAGCCAAGGGCGGCGCGCTGCGGCTCCCAGGCGCTCGGGCCAGTCCCCAGGCCGTGTAGAAAGACCAGCGGCGTCCTCTCGGCCGTCCGGCTCACGGTATGCATCGTATGGTCGCGCGAGCCTGCGAAGGTCGGCTACGCTCACCTCATGAAGGCGATCGTGATCGGCTGCGGTCGCGTCGGCTCGAACGTCGCCCTCCGGCTCGCGGGTGAGGGATGGCAGGTGACGGCGATCGACGAGAAGGAGGAGGCTCTCGGCCGCTTGGGCGAGAACTGGGCGGGCAGCTTCCTCGTCGGTCACGGGATGGACACGGATCTGCTGCGTCAGGCGGGGATCGAGGATGCCGACGGCGTCGTGGTGGCGACGAACGGCGACAACACCAACATCGTCATCGCCCAGGTCGCGCAGAAGCGCTTCGACGTCCAGTGTGTGGTCGTGCGTATTCTCGACCCGGCGCGTGCTGAGCTCTACGCCAAGCGCGGGCTGCGAACGGTCTGTCCCACGTCGACGGCGATCGACTTCCTGACGGAGGCTGTTCGCTCCTGCGAGGTGCGACCGCGCGAGTCCGTCGAAGGCTGATCGCCGGTGTACGTCCTGATCGCAGGCGGAGGCAAGGCGGGAACGAACGTCGCCCGCTCCCTGCTTCGGACCGGCCACGAGGTGACGCTCGTCGAGCAGCGCCGGGACCGCTACGAGCGGCTCGAGGATGAATTCGGACATCAGGTCCAGCACGGCGACGCGACTGAGCTCTACGTCCTGGAGCGGGCCGGGGTCAGTCGACCCCCCGACGTGGTCCTCGCCCTGACCGGCGATGACGAGGACAACATCGTTATCTCGCAGATCGCGCAGGAGACGTACGGGGTCGACAAGGTGATCGCGCGCGTAAACGACCCGCGCAACCAGCCGCACTTCGAGCTGCTCGGCATCTCGCCGACGGTCAGCGCGACCGCGACGATCCTTGCGCTCGTCGAGCACGAGATGCCCCACGAGCTCGTTCACCTGCTCGAGCTGCGCAAGGAGAATCTCGAGATCGTCGAGGTACAGATCGACGAGAGCTCGCCGTCGGCCGGCAAGCGCGTCGAGCGTCTGGCACTCCCGGACGGAGTGCGGCTCATCTCCGTGACAAGGAACGGCGAGGCCGAGATCGCCGTCGGCGCGACCGAGCTCAGGCCGGGAGATCAGGTGCTGGCGATCTTGCGTCCGGGACGGGAGGACGAGCTCCGCCGGGTGCTGCTGAAGAGCTAGGAGCCTGTTCGAACAGGCCCTCAACGCGCGACCAACGCAGCGCTCGCTACCGTGGCGAGCGTGAGTCTTCTGGGGTTGCTTCACGCGGCGTGTGCCGCTCTCTCTCTCTGCTCGGCTGCGCCTTCGCAGGCTCCGGCGGTGAGCTTGCAGCCCTTCGTGACGGGGCTCGCCTCGCCGCTCTACGTCACCGCTCCACGGAACCAGCAGGACCGCATCTACGTCGTCGAGCAGGCTGGCCGAATTCGCGTGGTCGTGAAGGGCAAGCTGCGCGCCCAGCCGTTCCTCGACATCACCGGCCTCATCTCGAGCGGCGGCGAGCGGGGGCTGCTCTCGGTCGCTTTCCATCCGGCTTACGCAAAGAACCACCGGCTCTACGTCGACTACACCGACCGGCAGGGGGATACCCGCGTCGTCGAGTACCGCTCTTCCACCGGGTTCGACCGAGTGCTGCCCGGCACAGCTCGCCAGCTGCTCTTCGTCCACCAGCCGTACGCGAACCACAACGGCGGACAGCTGCAGTTCGGCCCCGACGGTCAGCTCTACGTCGGCATGGGTGACGGCGGCTCCGGCGGCGACCCGCAGAACAACGCGCAGAACCTCGGCAGCATGCTCGGCAAGCTCCTGCGCCTCAACGTGAGCAGCGGCGGCGCCCGCGCGCAGATCGCCGCGTACGGCCTCCGGAATCCGTGGCGCTTCTCGTTCGACCGAAAGACGGGCGACCTCTATGTCGGCGATGTCGGCCAGAACCAGTTCGAGGAGGTCGACTACGTGAAGCGTGCAACGAAGGGCCTTCTCAACTTCGGCTGGCGCGTCTACGAGGGCGACTCGCGCTTCCGGGCCGATCAGACCCCGGCGCCGCAGGGCCGGCTCGTGTTTCCGATCGCAACCTACAGCCACGCGGAGGGCGCCTGCAGCGTCACGGGCGGTTACGTCTACCGCGGCACGTCAGTGCCTTCGGTCCGGGGCCGGTACTTCTACGGCGACTACTGCAATGGCCGCGTCTGGAGCCTGCACGTCTCGGGTGGTAAGGCGACGGGCAGGCGACAGGAGCGCTTCAACGTTCCGCAGCTCTCGTCGTTCGGCGAGGACGCGCGCGGCGAGCTCTACGCGACCTCACTCAACGGAACGGTCTACCGCTTCCGCAGGTAATAGCTACCCGGTGCGCCGGCGCCGCACCTGCGGCCCACTCTGTCCGAGTGCCGCGTAGGCGAGCGCCTGCAGCGACTCGTTCAGCGAGCGCAGCTCATGGGCGATCCGGGCGAGGCTCTCGGCCGAGTCGAGTCGCCGGTTCATCATGTGCATCTCGTCGGCCAGGCGATCGAGCCGCTCGAGCAGCGCGTCGAGTTGCCGGTCTGTGACGTTCTTGTGCTCCACTGCGGACCATCTTAGGCGGCGAGCCGGGCGAGGTCGTCGGGTGAGCGGATGACGAGGGTGCCTGCTCCCAGACTCCGAAGAAGGCGCTCGAGCGCCCCTGCGCCCGACTCCAGAGCCGCCACGCGTCTGCTCGCTCCCAGTTGTGCGAGAGCAACGCGGGCGAGCGGCTCCGGCGCGTCTGTGAAGACCCCGATACGCACGCCCGCGGCCTGCAGGCGCCGCAGCCCCGCGCTCGCGTCGGCGCGCGGCCGGAGGTAGACCGGCGCGCGATCCTCCGCGAAGTGCTCGAGCGCCGTCCGCCAGTTCCCCACACCCTGCTCGGCCCAGCGGTCGAGCTCGGCAGCTGCTTCTGCACGATTCTCCGGCAGCCCGGCGACTGCCAGGGGCGCGATCGACTCGTAGCGCCGCGCAGCCTGCTCGAGCCAGTCAGCCCACAGCGTCCTCGTGTCACCGAGGACGGCGTCGAGGTCGATCGCTACCGCGCGAGTCGTGCTCTCGTCCGTTCCAAGGCCCACTTGAAGAGGAGGATGCCGACGACGAGCCCGATCGTGTCGATGCCGGCGTCGAGCGGCCGCCCTGCCCTGCCGGGCACGAAATGCTGGTGGATCTCGTCAGTTCCAGCGTAGGCGACCCCCGCGAGTAGCGCCGGCCACTCCCGGCCGAAGGCCCGCAGCAGGAGAGCTCCGAGGCCGGCGTACTCCGTGACATGAGCGCCTTTACGAAGGATGAGGTCCCACGTGCCGAGGCCTGTCGAGAGGCTGGGGATCGCGGACAGACCGAAGATCACCATCGCCCACAGGAGGACGGGAAGCCACAGCGAGACGCGCTGCGAGGTCGGCATCCCTCGATGATAGGCTCAGCGAAACGGGCGAACGGAGAGGGAACCCGGTGCAAGTCCGGGACGGTCCCGCCGCTGTGAGGGGAGACGCTCACCGTCACCACGCCACTGGCCCTTGGGGCCGGGAAGGCGGCGGCGAGGGAGCCCCGAGTCAGAAGACCTGCCTTTCGCCTCCAGACCGAACCCCTCGCGGAAGGAGGATTCGTGCCCAAGCGCTCGCTCGCTCTTCTCCTCGCCCTCGGCTGCTCGGCCGTCGCCGTGCCGGGGGCCTTGGCCGTACGCGTGCACGTGCGCGTCGAAGGCAAGACCCAGACGATCTACGGTGCAACCGAGCCTCGGCTGGAGACCGCGTCGTCGGCACTCGACGCGCTCGAGACGGCGAGCGCGGCCGGTGAGTTCTTCTACCATGTGACCTCGACGAGCTTCGGCCCCTACGTCGACCAGGTCGGCCGCTTTCCCGCGGCCGGTGAGACGGGCTGGGTCTTCAAGGTGAACGGCGCCTCGCCGCCGGTTGGCGCCGACAAGGTCGAGCTGAAAGACGGCGACCGCGTGCTGTGGTACTGGGCTCAGTTCGGGATCGTCCCGGGCGGCCCCGCGACACTGACGCTCTCGCGCGCCAAGCGAGGCTGCTACCGCGTCGTAAGGCAGGACGACAGCGGCAAGGCGACGACCGCGAAGGGCGCGGTGCTCCACGTCGACGGCCGGGCCGTCAAGACCCAGGCGGCGACGCAGGCCGCAGTCGGCTGCGCGGGACGTCACCGCGGCCTCGTGCGGGCGACGCTCGCCGGAGCCGTTCGCTCGAACGCGCTGCAATGAGGCCGCTGGCGGCGGCGGCACTCTTCGTTGCCGCGCTCTCGCTGACGGGCTGCGGCGCCAAGGAAGGGGGGAACGCAACGCTCTGGGTGACGCGTGATCGAGGCGGGCAGGTGCTCCTCGTCCGAAGCGTCCCCGCCGGTCTGACCGCGATGCAGGCGCTCGACCGGGTCGCGGAGATCAAGACGAGCTACGGCGGCCGGTACGTGCAGTCGCTGGAGGGCGTGTCGGGCTCGGCGACGTCGCAGCGCGACTGGTTCTACTTCGTCAACGGGGTGGAGGCCGACCGCGGAGCGGCCGAGTACCGCCTGCACCCCGGCGACGTCGAGTGGTGGGACTACCGCGCCTGGATGCGAGAGCCGCACGTCCCCGTCGTCGTCGGGGCCTTTCCCGAGCCCTTCCTCCACGGCTACGCCGGCAAGCACCGCTCGACGGCGGTTCGCTATCGGCCCTCCGTGGCGCGGGGTTCGGCCGAGCGCATCGGCCGGCTGGTGGGCGCCGCCTCGGTCGGTCCGGCGGGGCGGCCCGTCGCCGCTGGCTCCAACACGTTCGAGATCGTCCCCGGCCGGCGGATCTTCCGCGCCTGGGGGGAGGCGCGGGGCCCGTGGCATTTCGAGATCGGCGCAGGCGGCGCTCGGCGGCTGGCCGCGAACCCAGGGGTCGCGCGGTTCCGCTTCCGGGGGCTGCCCTGAGCCCGGGTCCAGCCACCGCGCTCCTTGCCGGCCTCGTGGGCGTGGCGCTCCTGGCCGACCGGCCTGCGGCGGTCGGCGCGGTCGCGATCGTCCTGCTCGCCGTCGTCTTACAGGCGCCGCGCCGCCGTGCAGTCGTGTACTTGATGGCGACAGCCTTCTCCGCGCTCTCCGTGCTCGTCATCTCACCGCTCGCGCAGACGCGCGGCTCGCACCCGATCTGGAGCGGTCCCATCGTTCCCGTGCTGGGATCGCTCGACGTCACCCGCGAGGAGCTCGGGCTGGCGGCGCTCTACGCTCTTCGCTTCGCCGCGCTCGGCCTCGCCGGCGCCGTCTATGCCCTCGCGCTCGACCACGACAGACTCGTTCAGAGCGCTGGTTGGGCTCGCCGATCCGTCCTGGCGGTTGCACTCGCGACCCGCCTCCTGCCGACGCTCGAGCGGGACGCCGCCGGCTACGTAGAGGCGCTCCGCGGTCGCGGCCTCGATGTGCGCGGCCTGCGCGGGCGGGCGCGCCTGGTCTCGCCGCTCATCGCCGGCTCCCTGGAGCGGGGGCTGAGCCTGGCCGAGGCGATGGAGGCTCGGGGCTTCGGCCGGCCCGGACGAACGCGCCTGCCCGGTCCGGGCTGGAGCCGGCTCGACCGCGCCGCGCTCGTCCTGGCGCCGCTGCTCGCCGTCTCGGGGGCCGCGTGGCTCTAGCCCGCGCCGACCACATCACGTTCTTCTACCCCGGGCAGGAGCTCCCGGCTCTCGCTGATGCCTCCCTGACGCTCGAGCCCGGAGAGATCGTCGCGGTCTTCGGACCTTCCGGCTCGGGCAAGTCAACCCTTCTTCGCGCCTTCGCCGGGCTCGTGCCGCATTTCCACGGCGGCCGCTTCGCCGGCCGGGTCGAGGTGGGCGGCCTCGATACGAGGCTCGTGCGTCCGGCCGGCCTCGCGGGAACCGTCGCCATGGTCTTCCAGGATCCGGAGGATCAGGTAATCATGAACGGCGTCGAGAACGAGGTCGCCTTCGGTCTCGAGAACGTCGGAACGCCGCCGGCGGAGATCCGCGCGCGGGTCACGGCCGCGCTCGACGACTTTGGTGCCGGGCTCCTTGGCGCGAAGAGCGTTACACAGCTGTCGAGTGGTCAGCTGCAGAGCGTCTGCCTTGCAGCCGCGCACGCGCTGGAGCCGCGCCTGCTCCTGCTCGACGAGCCCACGTCCCAGCTCGACCCGGAGGCCGCCGAGCGCCTGATCGATCTCGCGGCCCGGCTGGCCCGGCGCCATGGCCGGGCCGTCCTCGTCTCCGAGCAGCGACCGGCGCGGCCGCTCGAGGTGGCCGATCGCGTCCTCTTTCTCGAGGGCGGGCGGATCGTCCTCGACGCGTGCCGCGACGACGCCCTTGGCTGGCTCGCTCGGCACCAACCCGCCTACGTCGAGGAGGCGCCCGAGCCGCTCGCTGGCTCGACGTCGGGTGCGCCGCTCTGCCGCCTCGAGAACATCTCGTTCCGCTACGGCGGCGGCCCGCTCGTGCTGGACGGCGCGAGCCTCGAGCTCGGCCGCGGCGAGATCGTGGCGCTGACCGGCCCGAACGGCAGCGGCAAGACGACGCTCGCGAAGCTAGCCGCCGGTCTGCTCGAGGCGCAGTCGGGTCGTGTCGTGCGGCAGGGCCGTGCCGCCTATCTCTCGCAGGACCCGGGGCGTTACCTCGTCTGCGAACGGGCGGATGCGGAGGTTGCGCTCGGCGTGCACGGTGACATCGGTCGTGCCCGTTGTGCGCTCGCACGCGTCGGGCTTTCCGGTCTCGAGGCGCGGCATCCCCGGGATCTGTCGAGCGGCGAGCGGGAGCGGCTCGGGCTCGCCGCCGTGATCGTCACCGAGCCGGACGTGCTGATCCTCGACGAGCCGACTCGCGGCGTGGATCCCGAGCGCAAGCGCGAGCTGGCGCGCCTCCTGCGCGCCGATGCCGGCGGCCGTGCCACGCTCATCGTCACGCACGACGTGCCGTTCGCAGCGTCCGTCGCCGACCGCCAGGTGTCGCTCGCCGCGACGCGAGAGCTGGCCCATGCGTAGATGGTTGATCGGAAATTCGGGTGCCGCTCGGGGGCGGCAGCGGCCAAGCCGGGCGCCGAGATCGCTCGCAGCGCGGGCCGGTGGGCCCGGGCAAGAGCGAGCTCGAAGGGTCCGCGCCGTGCCGGGGCCGTCATCCGGCGGCACCCGAATTTCCGATCAATCGTCCAGATGGATCGCGTTCGGCTCGCTCGCGGCCGTCGGGGCATGTGCGCTCTGGATGGCGGAGCGTCCGGCGGACTCGTCGCTCGCCGTGCTCGTTGTCGCGGTGGCGCTTCTGCTGGCGGGCGCTGCGTGGTTCGAGACCGGCCCGGACTCGGCGAAGGAGCTGGCGGGAATCGCGACGCTGGCGGCGGTGGCGGCCGGCGGGCGCGTCCTCTTCGCCGGTATCCCCGGCGTTCAGCCGTTGACCGTGATCGCCGTGGCGGCGGGCGTGGGGCTAGGCGTTCGCGCGGGCTTCTCGGTCGGCGCCGTCGCGGCCTTCGTCTCCAATCTCTTCCTTCCGGAAGGGCCCTGGACGCTCTGGCAGATGCTGCTCTGGGGTGGTTGCGGTGCGATCGGCGCGGTCGCGGCGCCTCTGCTCCGGCGCCGGATCCCCTTCGCGCTCGTCTGCTGCGCGCTCGGCTTCGCCTTCAGTGCCCTGATGGACGTGTGGGAGTGGTGGGCGTTCTACCCACACACATGGCAGGCGTTCGTCGCGCGCCACGCCGCCGGCTTTCCGTTCGACGTTGCACACGGCGCCGGGAACCTGGTGATCGCGCTCGTGGCCGGCCCGGAGCTCCGGCGGTTGCTCGAGCGCTACGGCCGGCGGATACACACAGAGGTCGTATGGGCCTGAAACTCCTAGCGGCCGCCGCGGCCGTCGCGGCCGCCGCGCTCGCCGGCGTGCCGCCCGCCGATCGGCCGGCCGCGTATCTCGCCGGCCGTCAGCAGCCGGACGGCGGGTTCGCGGAGCAGGGGAGTCGCTCGAGCCCCGCTCTGACCGCCTGGGCCATCCTCGGGCTCGACTCAGCCAGCCATCTCTCCGGTCCGGCGCGAGCGGCAGCCGCCGGGTACCTGGCCGGTGAGCCGCCGGCGCAGCCGACGGAGCTCGCGCTTCGCATTCTGGCTCTCCGCTCGCTCGATCAGCCCGTGTCGGGCCTCGTCGAGCGGCTGGTGAAGCTGCGCCGGTCCGACGGGCGCGTCGGGTTGCTCGTGAACACGACGATCTGGGCCGTGCTCGCGCTACGGTCGGCACGGATGCCCTCCGGGGCGAAGACTGTCAGCTACCTGCTCCGGCAGCAGAGCCGGAGCGGCGGCTGGTCGTGGGCGCCCGGCGGCGCGCCCGACTCGAACGACACCGCGGCCGCGATCCAGGCGCTGCGCTCGACAGGCGTGTCGGGCCGCCCGATCGCCCGAGGGCTTGCGTACCTGCGAGGCCTGGAGGACCGCGACGGCGGCTTTCCCCTGGCGCGAGGCCGACCCTCCGACAGCCAGTCCACCGCGTGGGCCGTTCAGGCGTTCGCCGCTGCGGGGCGGAAACCGCCGGGCGGAGCGTTCCGCTTTCTGGCGCGCATGCTGCGGCCGGACGGAAGCTACCGCTACTCGACCCGGTACGTGACGACGCCCGTCTGGGTCACTGCCCAGGTGCTGCCCGCGCTGGCGGGGAAGGCGTTCCCGCTTCGCCGACCGGCCGTTTCCATCCCTCGCGTACGAACCGGGGCTCGTAGCCGAGCTGCTGGTTGATCGCCAGCATGCCGATGTTCTCCGCGTCGTTGTCGGTGCGGATCGACTCGATTCCGTGCTCGGCCGCCCAGCGGATCGTCGCGAGCTTGACGAGCGTCGCCAGCCCGCTGCGGCGGTACGGCGCACGCGGTGCCGGTTGCCTCGTTGGCCGCACGTCGCCCCTCACGGTCGACGCGGAGGTACGCGAGGGCGACCGGCCGGTCGCCCTCGAGCACGACCTGACTTGCCTCGCGATCGACCTCCGGATCGAGCCAGAGGTCGCGCCGCCAATCCTCGAGCGAGAACGTGATCTCCTCGTCGGCCGGGATGTCCCGCGACGCCGCGAGGTCGAGGTCGTAGGGCTCACGCTCGAGGCCAGCCGCCGCCGCAAGGGAGGCGAGGCGAAAGCCTTGCTCGCCCGCCGAGCGCTCGAGCCGGGGAAGACTGGAGAGGTCGACCGTGCGAGGGTCGAGCGCCGAGACTCGCTCGCTTCTCCCTCGCTCGTAGCCACGCCGACCGATGAAAGCGCGCCCGTCGTCGAGCACGACCTCACACCGCAGGCGCGTCGCGCCGATCGTGCAACCGTGCCTCTCGGCGAGATCGAGCAGGCGAGAGCCGATTCCTAGACGGCGCCAGCTCGCAGCGACGCCGGCCCAGACGAGCGCCGTGTCGGTGGACCGCGTCCACCAGACGCTCTGCGCCGAGGCTGCGCCCACCAGTACGTCCCCGACGAGCGCGACCCACAATCGCCGCCTGTCCTTGCCCGCGAGAGCCGTCAGCCGGTAGCGAAAACCGACCTCGGTCGTCAGCCGATCGGGCCGGACCTCTCGCAGTAGCCGGACGAGCGGTTTCAGGTCCGGCGGCTCGTACGGACGGATCAGGACGGGAGGCTGACCCACCCGGGCTCGGGTCGTGAGAGCCGGTTTTCGACCACTAGGCGCTCGACGAGGCCGTCCTCGAGCCGCCAGGGCCACGAGAACCAGCGCGCCAGCTCGCCCTCGGACGCGACGACGGCCGCGCGTACGCCGGCGACGATCAGCTCCTCGAGCCCGCCATCCTCAGCCGGCTCCGGGTGCACCTGATCCCAGCGAGAGAGCTCCGACGAGTGCGCATGCCCCTCGCCTGCCGCATAGACGAGCGATCGAGCGACCACGGCCCCGCAGCGCTCGAGCGGGTAGCGGATCGCCTTCAGCTCCTTCGGCTTCAGTCCGAGCTCGGTCTGCAAATCCTCGAGCGTCGACGGCCCGGCCGCCGCGAGATGGCGCAGGACGAGCGCCCACTCCTCCGCTTCGGCCTCCATCCGGCTCAGCTCGGCACGGCAGATCGGGTCGAGCAGGTACGCGACCTCCTCGGTGACGATGAGGCTCTTGCCGCGGTGCACCTTCAGGACCCGATAGCCCCGCTCGCCGAGCTCGCCGAACCAGCGAAACTTCGTCGCGGGCCACTGACCGAAGCCGCGACTGCCCGGCGCGTAGGGATCCTCGTGACAGGCCCCGAACAGGCTCGGCAGCGACGAGTCCGCTGTGCGCGTCAGCAGGCCCCGGTCGCGTAGGAAGCCCTCTGCCTCGTCGAGTGTCTCGAGCGCTCGATCGGGCGTCAACCTGCAGGCGAAGGCTCGTTCGGCCTGCAGCTCCGCGAGCGACCGGAGCCTCATGGGCAACCCTCT
>JBBRYW010000068.1:0-15812 GCA_038237235.1 Gaiellales bacterium | reverse complement strand
GGCGACGGCCAGCGTCGAGAAGACGACGATCGGGGCGACGAGATGCGGCAGCACGTGCGAGCGGATGATGCGCGCGTCGCCGGCTCCGACCATGCGTGCCGCCTCCACGAACTCCTTCTCGCGCAGCGCGAGCGTCTGCGAGCGCAGCACGCGCGCGGGATAGAACCAGCCGAAGACGGTGAAGACGAGGATCAGCGTCAGCACGCCCTTGCCGAAGACTCCGAGCGTGATGTTGTCCATCCGGTCGCCCACCGTGCTCGAGAGCGCGATCAGGAAGAGCAGGCCCGGGAACGCCATCGTGATCTCGATCAGCCGCGAGAGGATGGTGTCGACCCAACCGCGGAAGTAGCCGGCCATCGAGCCGAGCAGCGCGCCGAGCGACATGGTCGTGATCGTCGAGATGACGGCGACCTCCAGCGATACGCGCGCGCCGTAGAGCAGTCGCAGGAACTCGTCGCGCCCGAGCGCGTCCGAGGCGCCGAAGATGAGCATCCCCTTCGAGCCGTCGGGGTTTTGAATCGTCGACAGCGGCCCGGCGGGAAGCAGCTTGGCGTCGGTGCCGCCCAGGCCGAGAAAGACGTCGTCCGGGCCGTGATGGAGCAGCCGCTGGGCGATCGGGCCGCCGATCGCCGCCATCAGGATCAGCAGCAGGATGACGACGCCGCTCACCAGCGCGAGCTTGTCGCGCCTGAGCCGCTTCCAGACCTGCTCCCAGTAGCCCCGCGCGCGAACCTGCGCGTGCTCGCCGAGCTCGGGACCGCTCTCGATTGCGATCGCACCGGCCAGTCCCGCACCGGAGCCGAGGAGCTCGGGCTGTTGCTTGATAGCCACGCTGTTACGGAATTATACCGCCCGGACGGGCTGCAAACAGGTTAGACCGCCCCGGCGCGTATTTGTTAGCCGCGCTCGGCCAGTCTTCGGGCAAGGGCCCTACCCCGTCAGGGCGTCGGCGCCGGCGACGACCTCCAGGATCTCCTGCGTGATCTCGGCCTGGCGAGCGCGGTTCATCGCGAGAGTCAGCGAGTCGATCAACTCCCCTGCGTTCTTGGAGGCGTTCCGCATCGCGGTCATCCGGGCGCCCTGCTCCGAGGCGGCCGACTCGAGCAGCGCCCGGTAGAGCTCGGTCTCGAGGTACATCGGCAGCAGGCGCGCGAGGATCTGATCAGGCTCGGGCTCGTAGATGAAGTCGCCCGAAGGCGCTTCGGATCGGTGCTCGGCCTCCTCGGCCTCGCGGCTCAGCACGTCCGGGGAGATGGGCAACACCTCACGCTCGACGACCCGCTGCACGAGCGGCGACACGAACTCGTTGTAGATCACGACGACGCGGTCGACCTGGCCCTCGCCGTAAAGATCGGCCAGGTGATGGGCGACACCCTGGGCGTCCGCGTAGGTTGGGCGGTCGCTGAAGCCCGTCCAGTCCTGATCCACGCTGTAGCGGCGAAACGTCAGCGCCGAGCGGCCCTTCCGCCCGGTGACGAGCCAGCGCACCTTCACGCCCTCCCGCTCCAGTCGACGCTGGAGGGCGAACGCCCGCCGCAGAACCTGCGCGTTGAAAGCGCCGGCAAGGCCGCGGTCGCCGGTCAGGGGCACGATCGCAACGGTCTGGACCTCGCGCTGCTCGAGCAGCGGCATTCCGCGGAAGGAGGCGCTGGCGCGGGCGGTTCCCACCATCAGCTCCTGCATGCGATCGGCGAACGGGCGCATCGCCTCGATCCGCGCTTGCGCCCGGCGCAGGCGCGCGGCTGCGACCAGCTCCATCGCTTTCGTGATCTTGCGCGTGTTCGAGATCGAGCGGACGCGCCTCCTCAGGTCCTGTACCGTCGCCATGTGAGGGTCTCCCGCACGGGCCCTAGGCCGCGAGCGGGTCCTCCTCGCTCACGTTGAAGGTGCTCTTGAGCTTCTTGATCTCGGTATCGAGGCGACCGGCTAGCTCGTCCGGCAGGTCCTTTCCTTCCCGAATCTCCTTCAGCACGGCGCCCTCCGTGCGGAGGTACTCGCGCAGCTCCTCCTGGAAGCGCGGCACGTCCGAGGTCGGAATGTCGTCGAGATGTCCGTTGACGCCGGAGTAGATCGCAACCACCTGCTCCTCCATCGGCCACGGCGCGTACTGGGGCTGGTTGAGAGAAGCCACCATGCGCTCGCCGCGAGCCAGCGTCTTCTGTGTCGCCTCGTCGAGCTCCGAGCCGAACTGGGCGAAGGCCTCGAGCTCGCGGTACTGCGCCAGCTCCAGTCGCAACCGGCCCGCGACCTTCTTCATTGCCTTCGTCTGCGCGCTCGAGCCGACGCGTGACACCGAACGGCCCACGTCGACCGCCGGTCGGACGCCCGAGAAGAAGAGGTCGGACTCGAGGAAGATCTGGCCGTCCGTGATCGAGATCACGTTGGTCGGGATGTAGGCGGCGATATCGCCCGCCTGCGTCTCGATCAGTGGCAGGGCCGTCAAGGATCCGCCGCCGAGCTCGTCTGACAGCTTGCACGCACGCTCGAGCAGCCGTGAATGGAGGTAGAAAACATCCCCCGGAAAGGCTTCGCGGCCAGGCGGGCGGCGAAGCAGGAGCGACATCTGGCGATAGGCGTCCGCGTGTTTCGAGAGGTCGTCGAACATGCAGAGAGCGTGGCCGCCCTTGTAGAGGAAGTACTCCCCCATCGCCGCGCCGGCGAACGGGGCCATCCACTTGATCGGCGCGGCCTCCGACGCGGGGGCGGTCACGATGATCGTGTACTCCATCGCGCCCTCGTCGGACAGCCTCTGATGAACCTGCGCCACGGTCGAGGCCTTCTGGCCGATCGCCACGTAGATGCAGATGACGTCGCCGCCCTTCTGGTTCAGGATCGTGTCGATCAGAATTGCCGTCTTGCCGGTCGAGCGGTCGCCGATGATCAGCTCGCGCTGCCCGCGGCCGACATTCGTCATCGAGTCAATCGCCTTGATCCCGGTCTGCAGCGGCTCCTTGACGGGCTGTCGCTCGACCACGCCAGGAGCCTTGAACTCGAGCGGGCGGTACTCGTCGGTCTCGATTGGCCCCCGGCCGTCGAGCGGATGGCCGAGTGGGTCGACAATACGACCCAGCAGCGCCTCGCCGACCGGCACGCTGGCCACCCGACCGGTGCGCCGGACGGGCTGGCCCTCCTTGATGTGGGCCCATTCTCCGAGGAGCGCGGCGCCGACATTGTCCTCCTCGAGGTTGAAGGCGATGCCGGTGACGCCGTGCTCGAGCTCGAGCATCTCCATCGCAAGGCAGTTCTCGAGCCCGTAGACGCGAGCGATCCCGTCGGAGACCTGGAGCACCTGGCCAACCTCCGTCAGATCCGTCTCGATGTCGTACTGCTCGATCCGCTGGCGGAGAATCGAGGTGATTTCCTCTGGTCTGAGTTTCACGCGTGACTCCTATCTGGCTCTAGGTCGCTCGGGTGAGAAGCTCGTGCCGTAGCCGCTCGAGGCGGCCGCGGACGCTGGCGTCGACCCGCATCGAGCCGGCCTGGACGACCAGTCCGCCGATCAGGTCGGGATCGACTTTGCGGCTAGCGACGACCGTCCGGCCGGACGCTTGCTCGATCTGGCCGAGAATGCGCTGGGCCTCGTCGTCGGAGAGCTCGAACGCCGTCGTCAGCTCGACGTTCAGCTGCCCCTGCTCCGCGGCGACGAGGCGCTCGAGCTCGCGGTAGGTGTCCTCGAGCTGACCCGCGCGCCCGCGCTCGGTGAGGAGGAGCAGGAAGTTGCGGACCAGCACGTCGACCCCGCCAAGAATGTCCTCGAGAGCCCCTACCTTGGCGCGGGGCTCGAGCTGCGGGTTCTCGAGCAGCGCCCGCAGCTCGGGCACCTCGCGCACCGACGCGACGAAGTCGCCGAGGTCGTCGGCGACCGGCTGCAGGCGGTCGTGGTCCTTCGCGGCAGCGAAGAGTGCGCGCGCGTAGATCCGCTCAGCGACGGGCACCTAGTTCCGCTCCGCCCCTTCGAGTGCCGAGAAGTCGAGCTCGCCGATCGCCTCGTCGATCAGGCGGCGCTGGTCGGCGCCGTCGAGCGATTTCCGCGTCACCTTCGTAGCGGCAAGCAACGCGAGGTCGGCGACCTCGGCGCGGATCTGCTCGAGCGCCCGCCGGGTCTCCGCCTCGATCTGGCGCCGCGTCTCCTCCAGGCGGCGCTGACGGTCGGCCTCGGTCTCCTCGCGAACGCGCTCTCTCTGCGAGTCGGCGATTCGGCGCGCCTCGGCGAGAATCCCCTCTGCCTCGCTGCGCGCACCCGCGCGAAGCTGCCGGTGCTCCTCGAGCAGCTGTTGGGCGTCCGCGCGGGCGCGCTCGGCCTCCTCGATCGACTCCCGGATACGCTCGCGCCGCGCGTCGATCGCCTTCTGCATTGGCCCGAACGCATAGCGCTTGAGCACGAGGAACGTCAATCCGAACGCGATCAGCGTCCAGATCATCAGGCCGGGAACGACCTTGATCAGGGGTGAGGCTGCTACGACCATCTAGATCAGTGCGTAGGCGAGCAGGCTGCCGAGCAGCCCATAGAAGACGACGGCCTCGGTGAGCGCGAAGCCGAGCCACTGGATGCCCTGCAGCTCGCCACGAAGCTCGGGCTGTCGCGCGACTGCCTGAATCATCGAGGCGAAGATGTTGCCGATGCCCACGCCGGCGCCAAGTGCGCCGAGGCCGACGCCGAGCGCGAGCGCGATCGCCTTGCCGGCGTCGGTTGTGCCGTTGGTCACGGCAAAGACGAGGTAGTTCGTCATGGAGCGGTTCCTCCTTAGTGTTCGGGCTCGATCGCCGAGCCGATGTAGATGGCGGAGAGAGCAGCGAAGATGAAGGCCTGGATCGTCACCACGATGATGACCTCGAAGAGGTAGAAGACCGTCGAGACGATCAGGACCGGCGCAGCGAAGACGGTCTCGAAGATGAAGATGAGCCCGATGAAGGTGAGGATCAGAATGTGTCCCGCGAGCATGTTGGCGAAAAGTCGGACGGACAGGGAGATCAGCCGCATGAACTGGCCGAGCACCTCGAGGAACGCGATCGGTCCGACCATCGCTTTCGGCACTTCCGGGATCCAGCTCTTGACGTAGCGAACCGGCCCGTTGAAGCGAACTCCCTCGAAGTGGGTGAAGACGAAGGTCAGGAGCGCGAGGGCAAGAGTGACCGAGATCTGGGCAGTTGCCGCGTAGATGCCGAAGGTCGGCAGCTCGACCCCGAAGAGATGGAACTTGTCGTTCGAGATCGGCAGCGGGATGAAGCCGATCATGTTTACCACCCAGATGAAGAGAAAGAGCGAGGCGACATACGGGAACCAGAGCCCGATCGCCTTGGCGGGCAGCCCCTGCTCGGCGATCTGCGACTGCGCCAGGTCGTACACCGCCTCCCCGACGGTCTGGCGCGTACCGGGGCGAAGACCCAGCCGCAGCCGCATCAGCACGATCCCGAGCAGCATGGTGAGAAGGGCGCCCAAGAGCAGGTAGACGACCGCCTTGTTGATCGACATGTCGATCGGGCCGATGTGGATCGAGATCCAGGGATCGAGCCTGAACTCATCCTCCGGATGGAACTGCCCCTTTGCCAGCGCGGGCGTCGGCAGGGCGAGCGCCACCCCCCCTAGGACGAGAGCGAGGCGCCTCACCGTCAACGCTCTCCGCCGACGTACGTGGCAACCGAGAGCGCGAGCTCGAGCGTGTAGGCGAACGCGTAAACGAGCGCAGCCGAGAGCCCGACCTCCACGTTCGAGGTCGCCACGGCAATCGCGACCACCATCACGGCAGCGCCGCGAAACATCATTCCGACTCCCATCACGCCCGAACCGGCGACATTACCGCGCTCGCCGCGGACGCGCGCGAGAAGGAGGCCGAGCGCCTGCGCACCGGCCCACAAGACGGCACCGAGCGCCCAGCCGCGCAAGGGGAGCCCGGCGAGCGCGAACACGGGCAGAGCGATCAGGATCACCCCCGCCCCGGCGAGCGCGGGCACGAGCCGGCTCGGAACGGGGCGCGGTCGCGTGAAGAGCGCCGCCCGCACTAGAAGTGCTCCCGGTAGCGTCGGTACACGGCGAAAACGCCGGCGGGAATACCGACAACCGCACCGGCGAGCGCTCCGAGTGCGGCGGAGCCGATGCCCCAGCCGATGAGGGAGCCGACGCCCACTCCTGCCGCCATCGTTCCCGTGAGGAGCGCCCCGGCGCCGGCCGGCTGGAACGTCGGACGGGGAGCGGGCTCCATCAGGGCGAGCATATCAGAGCTTGTAACAGCTACAAATGGCTCTACCAGGCCCGAAATACGACAATTACGGGCGACTTTGTTCAGCATTAGACTCCGGCTCGGTGCACGTGTGGGTCGACCTGACGAACAGTGCTCATGTCGTCGTGCTGCGGCCACTGGTGGAGCTCGCGGAGGCACGAGGGCACGAGGTGACGCTGACCGTCCGGCCGCTCTCACACACCGCAGAGCTCGTCGAGGAGTGGGGTCACCCGCACACCATCGTCGGACGCCACGGAGGCGCAGGCCGGCTGGGGAAGGCGCGCGCCGCCGCTGAGCGTCTGCCCCACCTCGTTCGCTTCGGCCGCAGGCGGCACCTCGATTGCGCAGTCGCCCACGGATCGACCGACCTTCCCGCGGCCTGCCGTGTCCTGCGGATCCCCAACACGACGATGTTCGACTACGAGTGGGCTGCGCTCCAGCACCACGTCAACTGCCGGCTCGCGAGCCGTGTCCTCGTCCCGGATGCGATTCCGCCCGAGCGGCTCCGACCCTACGGCGCGCGTCCACCGAAGCTCGTCCGTTACCCAGGTCTCAAGGAGGAGTACTACCTGGCCGACTTCGAGCCAGACGAGACCGTGCTCACCGAGTTGGGCCTCGACCCGACCCGGCCCCTCTGCGTCGTCCGCACCGCACCCTCCTACGCGCTCTACCTCGGCGGCTCGGAGAGCGCGCTCTTGCCCGAGCTCCTGCGCCGCTTCTCGGGCGACGAGGCGGCGCAGACCGTCGTCCTCGCTCGAACCGACGAGCAGCGCGCAGCCGTCCGGGCGCTGGAACTGCAGCGCGTGGTCGTCCCCGACCGAGCCCTCGACGGCCGCAGCCTCGTGGCTCTGGCTGACGTTCTCGTGTCCGCCGGCGGGACGATGAACCGCGAGGCCGCGGTGCTCGCGACTCCCGTGTGGTCGATCTTCGAGGGTCGTCTGGGCGCCGTGGACGACCTTCTTTCCCGCGAGGGTCGGCTTCGCTTTCTGCGCGATCCGAGCGAGGTCGACCTCGTCAAGAAGCCTCCTGGCGCCTGGCGAGACCGCGTTCGCCGCGATCCCTCCGATCTGCTCGGCCTCGCCCTTCCGTGGCTCAATCTCGACGTCGCTTGAGCTCGCGCGAGAGCAGGTAGAGCGCGACCCACTGCGACACGTCGAGATCGCGCGCGAAGGCTTCGCGGCGAAAGCCGAGCTCGCCGGCCGCGCGCCGGAACTGCCTGGGCGTGAGGGCGTGCCGCAGCGTCGCACGCACCGTTCGGCCCGACGGGCCGAAGCAGCGGGTGACGAAACGGGCGAACGACGGTCGGTCGGCCGCGGCGAGAAGCGGCTGCGCCCGCTTGCGCAGCACGAGCACGGCCGCGCCGACGCTCGGCGGCGGCTCGAACCAGGACGCGGGAACCTCGCGCGTGACCGAGAGCTCGTACCACGGCGCCCACAGCACCGACTGCAGCGTGCTCGGCCGCGACTTGGCGCGTTTCCGCGCCGCGCCGGCCTCGAGGATCAGGTCGGCCCGCGTCAGCGCGAGAGCGGGGTCGCTGCCGAGGCGGCGGAGCATCGCTCCCGTGATGTGGAACGGGAGGTTCGAGACGATCCGGAAGAGGCCTGCCGGAAGCGGCTGCGAGAGCGCATCACCCTCCACGACGAGGACGTTGCCAACGCCGGCGAAGCGATCGCGTAGGCCCGCCGCGAGCCCGGGGTCGAGCTCGACGGCGAGAACGCTTCCCGCCCAGCGGGCGAGCTCAGCCGTGAGGAGGCCGCGCCCGGCGCCGATCTCGAGCACCACGTCGTCGACGGCGATGCCAGCCGAGAGGACGAGCTCCGCTGCGAGCCGGGAGCTACGGAGAAAGTGCCGGCCCGAAGGCCCTGAGGGCGCTGGAGCGCGCGAGTCTCGCACGCGACCGGCCACGGAACGTCACGATGCCCATGTCCCCTGCGGTGTACCAGAGGCACCCGCGGCCCGCAAGGGGGCTCGGTCTACGGCAGACCGCGAGTCGTCGCGAAGATCGCCTGGTGGAAGCCCACAGGGCCCCGTGCCGACGCGAGGGCGAAGACCGGTACGGGTCGGCCTCCCACGTAGGACACAGAGACGTAGTCGCCGAGCATGCGCCCGATGCTCGAGTCCACAATCCAGGGAAGCGACATCGACTCCGAGGTCAGCCGCTGGGGCGCCGTCCACGTAGCCCCACCGTTTCCGGACGAGACGGAGGCGACGTCCACGCCGGGGCAGAACGACGGACGGCACGGCGACAGCGAGTGGTAGATCACGGTTAGCCGCGCGGCTCCGCTGCTTCGTCCGGAGTCGACGCCGACCGCCGGCACGAAGAAGTCGGTTCGCGGCTCCGGCCGGCCGGATGGGATCGCCCGGGGCTCCGACCACGCGATGCCATCACGCGAGGAGGCAAAGGCGACTGCGCTCGACTCGCACCCGTCGAAGCGGCAGTCCTGCCAGACCGCATAGATCCGCCCGGCCGCGTCCATCTCCGCGGACACGAAGGCCACGGTCCGCACGCCGAAGACGATCATCTGGACGATCTGGGAGACAACCGTCTCGGGCAGGAACGTCTTCCCGCCGTCGCGAGAGCGCACCGATCCGACGTAGTCGCCCTCGGGGCTCGGGAGGGCCGCGAACGAGCTGAACAGGACGACGAGCGTTCCGTCGGGCCGGACGAGCGGTGTCGCGCCGTTCCGGAAGCTCGCCGGCCTGGCGGTCGTCGCGGCGACCGGAGCGCTCCACGTCCGGCCCCCGTCGCTCGAGTGGACCATGGTGATCGCCCCGCTCCTGAGGTCGAGGTACGTCAGGTAGCAGCGGCCCTGGAATCGGCTTCCCGTCCAGTTGTCACAGGTGATCCACGGCTTGTCGTAGGCCGCCCGCGCGCGGGCGGCAGTGACTGGCCTGCCCCAGACGAGGCCGTCGGCCGAGCGGCTGACGAGCAGCCGGTCGTCGCCGTCCGGCGTGACGCCCTCCGCGCCGCCGAGCGACACGACGAGCCAGACGCGGTGTGCCGCGTCGTAGCCGACCGCGGGATCTGTCACGCGGCCGCTTGCTCCGGCGGGATGGGAGAAGACCGAGACGCCGGGCAGGAACCCCGAGCGCCAGGTCAGGCCCGCATCACCGGATGTCGCGAAGCCGATGTCCGTGGCGCCGCCGGTCGAGAAACGGCCGGTCTGGAAAGCTGCGACGACTGTCCGTCCGTAGGAGAAGCTGTCGGGCTCGACCTGGGCCTCGTGCTGCGCCTCGGCGTTCCGGTAGACGTCACGCGAGAGCTCGCGGCTGACGACCTCGCAGTTGGGCGCGACAGCGTCGACACGGTCGGCGGTGACGACATCCTTGCCGCCTCCGCAGCCCACACTGTCGAACCCGTCGCCCTGCGCCGAGACGCGGTCGTTGCCGGAGCCAGCGGCGACTCGGTCGCTGCCGCTGCCGCCGGAAAGGAGATCATCGCCGGCCCTGCCGTCGAGCCAATCGTCGCCGGCTCGGCCGAAGATCACGTCAGCTCCGCTGGTCCCGGTCAATCGATCCGGCCGGGGAGTTCCCGTAATCGTCGCGGCCTGGGCGACACCGAGAGCTCCGAATGCGCCGAGTGCGACCGCGACCGAGGCGATGAAACGCAAGAAGCCGCGAACGCTACAGCACGCGTGGCGGAGTGCTCGCCCTATCTGCCCCCTACCGGCGCCCGGCGCTCAAGGCCCGCTCGACCGCTTCTTCGGACTCCTCCTCGGGCTCCGGCCGGGCGCGCAGCCGGAGCAGCTGGAGGTGGCGCGCCTTCAGGATCTCCAGGCTGTAGACCATCCAGATCGACGCGGCGAGAACACCGAGCCCGGCGGCCGTCACGATCAGCGAGTTGCTCAGATCCCAGTGTCCGAGCGGGCGCGGCGGGACGAAGCGAAGCAGTACGGCGAACGCCGCCAGCAGCGCAGCCCAGAAGTGGAGGTAGGCCGCCGTCCGACGCTGCGAGAAGCCGATGCGGAGAAAGCGGTGGTAGAAGTGGTTGTGGTCGGCGGCCCACGGCGCACGCCGGTATTTGAGCCGCTTGAGCACGACGAACGAGGTGTCGAGGATCGGCACTGCCATGACGAGCATCGGCGCCGCGAGCGCGATCGTCGCCGCCGTCTTCAGCACGCCCTGGACGGCGACCGTAGCCAGAACGAAGCCGAGCGCGAGCGCACCGGAGTCGCCCATGAAGATTCGAGCCGGGTGGTAGTTGTGGCGCAGGAAGGCGAGCGTCGCGCCGCAGACGATCGCCGCCAGCACGGCGGCGTTCTCGCGCTCGAACGAGATCGCGAGCAAGGCGAACGAGAACGCCGCGATGGCGACGATGCCCGCAGCCAGCGAGTCCATCCCGTCGATGAGGTTGACGAGATTGGCGAGGGTCGCGATCCAGAGCACCGTCAACGGGTACGCGACCGCTCCGAGATGGTAGTTGCCGATCAGCGGCAGCGAGAAGTAGTCGAACTTGACGTCATAGCCCGCAACCGGGATCAGAGCCACCGCCACGACACCCAGCAGCTTCGCGCTCGCCGGCAGCCCGCGAATGTCGTCGACGAGCCCGATCGCGGCCGCGCCCAGCGTTCCCAGGAAGATGCCCAGATAAGCCCCGTGGAGGTTGACGAGGAAGGCCGCCGGGATCAGGATTCCCGCCACGATCGCAAGGCCTCCAATCCGCGGCACCGCACCCGTGTGGACCCGTGGACGATCGCGCCGGTCGTCCACGCCTCCGATCAGCGGGGCGAGGCGGGCCATCAGGGGCGTGATCAGCAGCACGATCACCACCGCGGCCAGAAAGCCCCAGATCGCGTCGCCCTCCCAGACAAGCGCCCTCACCGACTCGCGGAAGGACATGCGGCGGTTATAGCAGAGGGTTTCGGACGGCCTGCGGAGAGCCGCCCTCACGCCTGATGCCGCCCGGCGCCCATTGCTACGATCGCTGCTGGTTGAGCGAGCTTTTGACATCCACCCCCGCGTTCGACGAACGCATCGCCACGCGGGGCGCTCGTCTCGGCATAGTCGGCCTCGGGTACGCGGGCCTGCCGCTCGCCATGGCGTTCGCCGAGGCGGGCTTCGCTGTGACCGGCGTCGACCTGAACGAGGAGCGCGTGCAGTCGATCAAAGACCGACGCTCGTATCTGGTCGACGTGCCGGAGGAGCGATATGCGGGACTCGACGGACGCCTCCTGGCTACGAGCGACTATGCGGCCGTCTCGGAGCTCGACGCCCTCACGATCTGCGTGCCGACGCCGTTGTCGAAAACGCGAACGCCCGATCTGTCGTACATCGTCTCCGCCGCCGAGTCCGTCGCCGCGAACATGCGTGCCGGCCAGCTGATCGTCCTGCAGTCGACGACCTACCCGGGCACGACGGAGGAGGTCGTCCAGCCGATCCTCGAGCGCTCGGGCGGCGAGGTGGGCAAGGACTTCTTTCTGGGCTACGCGCCGGAGCGGGTGGACCCCGGCAACAACGCCTACAACATCCATACGACGCCGAAGCTGGTCGCCGGTGTGACGCCGGAGTGCCTCCGGCGGACGGAGCTCCTCTACCGGCAGATCGTGGACGTCGTCATCCCGACGTCCGGCCCGATGGTCGCTGAGACGGCGAAGCTCCATGAGAACACCTTCCGTGCGGTCAACATCGCGCTCGCGAACGAGCTGGCGCTCATGTGCGACCGGCTCGGTATCTCTGCCTGGGAGGTGATCGAGGCGGCAGCGACCAAGCCGTTTGCCTTCATGCCCCACTACCCAGGCCCCGGTCTCGGCGGCGACTGCATCCCGATCGTCCCCCAGTACCTGGCCTGGCGCCTGCGCGAGTACGGCTACTCGGCACAGCTGATCGAGGCGGCGCACGAGATCAACGCCCGCATGCCCCAGTACGTCGTCGGGAAGGTCGGCGACGCACTGAACGACGCCAGCCTGCCGATCAAGGGATCCAAGTTGCTTCTGCTCGGGGTGGCGTACAAGGCGGACGTGGCAGACACGCGCGAGTCGCCCAGCCTCGAGATCATGCGGCAGCTGATCACGCGTGGCGGCGAGGTCTCGTACTGCGATCCCTGGATCCCTCAGGTCGAGCTCGACGGATACCTCCACTCGAGCGTCGAGTGGTCGCGCGAGACGGTCGAGGCTTCCGACTGCGTCGTGATGCTGACGCAACATCGCCAGTTCCTGACGGAACCGCTCTGGAAGTCCGCCGAACGGGTCGTCGACACGCGGAACGTCGTCCCGCACGGCCCAAACGTCACGCGGATTTGAGAGCGTGAGTCAGTATCCAGTCCGCCCGACCGGTCTGTTCAGACGGAAACGCGGGCGGAGCCCGCGTTCCTGAGGTCGGCACCGCAAGCGGCGCCGAGGAGCCGGCCCGATTCACTCCTGATCCTCGGAGCGGGCTACATCGGGGCAAAGCTCGCCGAGCTCGCCCTGGATCTCGGCAGGGCGGTAACGCTCGCGGACAACTGGTACGCGACGAACCGCGATCAGCTCGCCGCTCTCGAGGGACGCGGCGCCCACATCGAGACGGCCGATATTCGTAGCCGCGACGACCTGGATCGCCTGCTCGCCGAGCGGCCGTCCCGGGTCTACCTGCTGGCCGCCCAGGCCAGCCGGTCCCTCTCCTTCAGCGAGGCCGACTACACGGAGGAGACGAACCTCAGCGGTCCGCGCGTGCTCGCGGAGGCGGTCGCAGCCGCCGGACGACCGGCCGTCGTGTACGCCAGCTCGCTCCATGTCTACGGAACGGGCCTGCGCGGAGACGTCGACGCGAGCCATCCCTACGGGCCGCAGGGTGACCTGTCCCACCTGTCGAAGATCTACGCGGAGCTCTGCCTGCGTCTCTTCGCCGAGCGCGACGGCTGGGAGCTCGAGCTTCTCCGGTTGGGCATCGTCTACGGCCCGAGCCCGGTCGAGCACGAGCGCGCCGAGTCACAGACCGTCGTCGACAAGTTCAGGCGCATGGCCGCCGCCGGCGAGCCGCTGTCGCTCGACGACGGAGGCCGAGCAGCGATCGGGGTCGTCCACGTCGAGGACGCGGCGCGGATCCTCCTCGGCGCACCGCACGGGCCACGAATCGCCGCGACCAACGTCGCAGCCGAGACGGTCGCCGTGGCGGACGTGGCCGCGCTCGCCCGCGGCGACAATGCAAGCGGCCTCGCCCCCTGCCGGTACGTGAGCCCGTTCGAGTACCGGCACCGGCTCGCTGACTACCTTCCGGGATGAAGCTTCTCGTCACAGGGGCTCGCGGCTTCCTCGGCTGGCGCGCGGCGACCCTTCTGCGAGGTCGCGGCCACGAGGTCGTGGCGCTCGCACGGTCCGGCGGACGGCATCGATCGCTCGGCGACGAGCTCGACCCGCTCGAGCTCGACGCGGCGGATCCCCGGGCGCGGGAGGCGCTGGAGGGGTGTGATGCCGTGCTGCACTTCGCCGGTGTCCCCGACCCGACGAAGGCGAACGCCGACCCGGCGGAGGCTGTGCGGTCGAACGCCGGCACCGCGCTGAACCTGCTCGAGGGGTGCGCCGATCGAGGGATCGGGCTCGTGTATCCCTCCACCGTCCGGGCCGCCATCGAGCCGCCGCCGGATGCCTACGCGATCTCGAAGCGGCTCGGCGAGCTGACCTGCACGCTGCACCCGGCTGCGGCGACCGTCGTCCGCCTGACCTCGGTCTTCGGGCCCGGCCAGCTCGCGGCCGAGGCGGCGACCGGCGCGGTCGCCGCCTTCGCGAGGCGCGCGCTCGAGGGTGAAGCCATCGTCATTCCCGGCAACCCCTACAGGACGCGCGACTTTGTCTACGTCGATGACGTCGTACCGTTTCTCGAGGCGGTCGCCGGCGGCGGTCACTGGAACGAGACGTTGGTGCTGGCGAGCGGCGCTCCCGCCTCGCTGCTTCGGGTTGCCGAGCTCGTCCGCGACGCGGCGGGATCGTCATCTCCGATCGAGACTCCAGGCGGAAGGCTTCCCCCGGGCGAGGACGAAAGCTACGAGGCGGAGAGCTCGCCCACGTTAGCGTTCAGGTCTCGACCACTCGAGGAGGCGATTCAGCTCTATGTCGATTGGCTACGCGACCACCTGAAAGGCCAATGAGCGACGCGCTGAGCAACAGGAGACCTCGCCACCTCGCCGTGCCCCTGCTGAAGGCGGCTCCCGAGGCCGACCAGCTCCGCGACCGGCTCGATGGCGGTCCCTGGCGCGGCCTCGAGCTGACTCTCGCGCCCGCCCACGTCGCAAGCGATATCGCGCTCGACCGCGCGATCCAGACCGCGCGCGAGCTCGTCTCGCCGCCGCTTGCCGTCACTGCCGAGGCGCCGGTCGCCTGGCCGAGTGGGGCGTTCGTCCGGGTCGACGTGCTGGACGACGAGGCGCGTATCGGGATCGAGCGAAGTGCCCGCTTCGCCGCCGAGGTTGGCTCGCCGGTCCTGACGATCCATCTCTTCTGCCCGCAATCGCCCACCGAGTTCCGCGAGGTGGGAGCAGTCGACGAGATCGAGATCGAGCGCTTCCTCCGTTTCTACGCCGATACCTGCCTGGCTCACGGCGTGACCCCGCTGATCGAGAATGTTCCGCCGATTCTCCGCATGCGAGCGGGGGGTGTCTACCTCTCCCCCGTCGGCGGCCACTGGCGCGACCTCACCGCCTGGCGGGAGCGCGTGCCGGAGCTCCGCTTCACTCTCGACACCTCGCACGCCGCCCTCTTCCGCTCGTTCGCCGGGGCGTACGGCACGCTCTTCGGCCTCACCTCCGACTACGAGCTGCAGCTCGAGCGCTACGTCGAAGAGCTGGGCCCGGCCTGCGATGTCGCCCACGTGTCCGATGCTCACGGCCTGCTCGGCGAGGGCCTTCCGTACGGAAGCGGCGAGCTCGCCCTCGACCCCGTCGTGAGGCGGCTTGGCGAGCTCGTTTCCTTCATCGTCGCGGAGATCAACGAGCCGGAGCCGGCGCGCTCGACCGACATGAAGGCGGGCTACCGCGCCGTGGGGCGAGCGCTCGCGGCGCCCGCCGCGCCGCGGTGGCTGCCCGCCCGTCGACTGTTGCCGGATACGTTCGACTGGCAGTCCATAGTGGAGCGGCGCGACCCCGTTCCCTCGCTGCTCGAGCTGCAGGAGCGCTTCGGCGGCCGCCGTATCTTGCTCACCGGCGGCGCGGGCTCGATCGGACGCGCCCTCAACTCGTTCCTGCTGGGCTTTCGGCCCGAGCGGATCACGGTCGTCGACGGTCACGAAGGCTCGCTCACCGCCGACCGGCGCGGCCGGGATCCGGGCAATCTGGAGCGGATGCGGCACGTCCTCTGCGACGTGCGCGACAGTGGTCGGCTCGAGCGCGAGGTCGGCGAGGCACGCCCCGACGTCGTCTTCCATCTCGCGGCCTACAAGCACGTCGACTGGGCCGAGAGCTACCCGGGGGAGTTCATCGACACGAATCTCGTCGGAAGCTGGAACCTGCTGCGAGCTGCGGAGGCGGCGAGCGTCGAGACGGTCGTCGTCGCATCTACGGACAAGGCTGCCCTCGCGGCCAGCTTCTACGGGCGCACGAAGCGGTTCATGGAGCAGCTCGCCGCCTATGCTGCGCGGCGCACGGGCGGCAAGCGAATCGCCGTTCGCTTCGTCAACGTGCTGGGC
>JBBRYW010000067.1:0-16111 GCA_038237235.1 Gaiellales bacterium | reverse complement strand
GGTCTCGCCCTTCGGCGTGACCTTCCCCACGAGCAGGTCGCCGGAGCCGACCTCGGCGCCGATTCGCACGATGCCGCGCTCGTCGAGGTCCTTGAGCGACTCCTCCGAGCGGTTCGGAATGTCGCGTGTGATCTCCTCGTCGCCCAGCTTCGTCGAGCGGGCGTCGATCTCGTACTCGTGGATGTGGATCGAGGAGAGCACCTCGTCCTTCACGAGCCGCTCCGAGATCACGATCGCGTCCTCGAAGTTGTAGCCCTCGAACGACATGAAGGCGCAGAGCACGTTGGCGCCGAGGGCGAGCTCGCCCTGGTCGGTCGACGAGCCGTCTGCCAGCACATCGCCCGCGCTCACGCGCTGATCGAGCCCGACGATCGGCTTGTGGTGGATGAGCGTGCCCTGGTTCGAGCGCATGAACTTCACGAGCGGATACTCGTCACGCCCGCCCTTCGACTCGACGACGATTCGCTCGGCGTCGACGTCGATCACCTTGCCGTCGTTGTCCGCCAGAACGACGTCGCCCGAGTCGATGGCGGCCCGGTACTCGAGGCCCGTGCCGACGACGGGCGCCTGCGTGATCATGAGCGGCACGGCCTGCCGCATCATGTTCGCGCCCATCAGCGCCCGGTTTGCGTCGTTGTGCTCGAGGAACGGGATCAGCGCCGTCGAGACCGAGACCACCTGCGCGGGAGTGACGTCCATGTACTCGACCCGCTTCGGCTCGGACATCACTGCCTCGCCCTCGCTCGAGCGGCAGAGGATCTGCTCGTTCAGGAACTTCCCGGACTTCTGATCGAGGGGCTCGGAGGCCTGCGCGATCGTGTACTGCGCCTCCTCGACCGCGTCAAGGTAGATGATCTCGTCGGTCACCTTGCCGTTCTTGACGACGCGATACGGCGTCTGGATGAAGCCGAACTCGGAGACGGTCGCCATCGACGCGAGGTAGCCGATCAGGCCGATGTTCGGGCCCTCCGGGGTCTCGATCGGGCACATGCGGCCGTAGTGCGTTGGGTGGACGTCACGCACCTCGATCGGCGCGCGCTCGCGGGTGAGCCCGCCGGCGCCGAGCGCCGACAGGCGTCGCCGATGCGTCAGGCCGGCGAGCGAGTTCGTCTGATCCATGAACTGCGAGAGCTGCGAGGAGCCGAAGAACTCCTTCAGCGCCGCGACGACCGGCCGGATGTTGATGATCGTCTGCGGCGTGATGGTGTCGACGTCCTCCGTCGTCATCCGCTCCCGGACGACACGCTCCATGCGATACAGGCCGACGCGGAACGCCTCCTGGATCAGCTCGCCGACCGTGCGCAGGCGCCGGTTGCCGAAGTGCTCGTACTCGTCGAGGTCCGCGCGGATCGGGTCGCGCGAGAGCGCGATCGCGTCGGCCGCGAAGTCCTTCGAGTCCTCCGGCACGGCGAGCCGCTTCGGCAGCTCGACAAGCTTCTGGACGAGCGAGAGGATGTCTTGCGTCGTCAGCACGCGCGTGTCGTCTGGAACGTCGACTCCGAGCCGCTGGTTGAGCTTGTAGCGGCCGACCTTCGTCAGGTCGTAGCGCTTGGCATCGAAGAAGAGCGTCCGCAGGAGATTGCGGGCGTTGTCGAGCGTCGGCGGCTCCCCGGGCCGCTGCTTCTTGAACACCTCGATCAGCGCTTCCTCCTCGCGCGTCGAGGGATCCTTGTCGAGCGTCTGCTGGATGTAGAACGAGTTGTCGAACAGCTCGAGGATCTTCTCGTTCGTCGACGTGTCGAGCGCGAAGCCGGTAGTTGGATCCTCTGCCGGCAAAGCACGGAGCAACGTCGTGATCGGGAGCTTGCGCTTCCGGTCGATGCGGGCGTAAACGACGCCCTTCTTGTCGATCTCGACCTCGAGCCACGAGCCACGAGAGGGCATCAGGTTCGCGGTGAAGACCTGCTTCGTCGCGTCCTTCGGCTCCATCAGGTACGCGCCGGGGCTCCGCACCAGCTGCGTCACGATGACGCGCTCGGTGCCGTTGATGATGAAGGTGCCCGAGTCCGTCATCATGGGGAAGTCGCCCATGAAGACGGTCTGCTCGCGGATCTCGCCCGTCTCCTTGTTGACGAAGCGGACGGTCATTGAGAGCGGGGCCTGGTACGTCAGGTCCTTCTCGCGGCACTCCTTGATCGAGAACTGCGGGTCGCCGAAGCGGTACTCGCCGAACTCGACGGCCAGAGAGCCCGTGTAGTCCTCGATCGGCGAGATGTCATCGATCGTCTCGCGCAGGCCCTCGTTCATGAACCAGGCAAACGAGGCCTTCTGGATGTCGATTAGGTTGGGAAGGTCGAGAACGTGCTTGAGGCGTGAGAAACTCTTGCGCGCGCGCGGCGCAGCAACCCTAGTGGCCAACAGCGGTAGCCCCCTTGAAGACGTGGAAAATGCGGACAGGCGAAAACGACGACGGCGGAACCGGCAAGCATAGCCAACGTGGTCCCGCTCACGCAAGGACCGCCGAAGACTGCTTCCGACTTCCGCAAGTATAGCGAATGGCCGGTGGGAGCCGCCTCGCGAGCGGCTCTCAGGGCGGCCCTGAGGCGGGCTACTTGACCTCGACCGACGCGCCGGCCTCCTCGAGCTGTGCCTTGATCGAATCGGCCTCGTCTTTCGCGATGCCTTCCTTGACCGCGTTCGGAGCGCCGTCGACCAGATCCTTCGCCTCCTTGAGTCCGAGGCTCGTGATCGCACGAACGACCTTGATCACCTGGATCTTCTTGTCGCCGACGCCTGTGAGGACAACGTCGAACTCCGTCTGCTCCTCCTCGGCCGCCGCACCATCGCCCGAGACGGGAGCGCCCGGCATCGCCATTGCCATCGGGGCGGCCGCGGTCACCCCCCACTCCTCCTCGAGGGTGTTCTTCAGCTCGACCAGCTCGAGCACCGTCATCTTGCCGAGCTGCTCGACGATCTTCGCAGTGTCAGTAGCCATCGTTAGTCCTCCTCGGTGATTGGTTCGGAAACTGCAACCGGGTCAGCCCCTTGGCTGCCCGCAGAATCATCGGCCGGCGGGAGTGCATCCTCTCGCTCGCCGCCCGCCTCCTCGAGTTGCCGGATGCGCGCGCCGACCACGCCGACGAGATCCCGGAGCGGCGCGTTCAGCAGGCCTACCAGAATCATCAGCGGCCCTGTGATGGCGCCGACCACCTGGCCGCGAAGCACGTCCGCCGGGGGCAGGGTCGCGAGGTTGCGTACGTCCTCTTCACTGATCGACGCCCCCTCGAGAATGCCGCCCTTGACGACGAGGATGCGCGTTGCCTTGGCGGCCTCGTTCAGGACCTTCGCGACTGCTACCGGGTCTCCGTCGGCCTCGATGAAGGCAATCGCGGTCGGACCCTCGAGCAGGTCGCGAATCGCGTCCATGCCCGCTTCCTCCGCAGCGCGCTGCGTCAGCGTGTTCTTTACGACCGAGAAGCGCGCGCCGCTCGACAGCAAGTCGGTCCGCAACCGGTCGATCTCGCTCATGCTCAAACCCCGGTAGTCGGCAAAGATGAGCGCCTGCGCTGCCCGCAGCCGCTCGGCCAGGTCCGCCACCATCTTCTCCTTGTCAGATCTCTGCATGCCATTTCCTCCGGAAATGTCTAGGGCTCGCCGCAGGCGAGCCCGAGAGAAGGTGAGCTTCTACGGACCGCCTCGGCTGGGCTTCTGCCTCGTGGGCTGCCAGCTGTCTGTGGCGAACGCTAGTCGGTTGGTTATGCCGGGACAGCCTCCCTGGATGAACCCGCGGCTGCGGATTCGTCCAGCTCCTCGACGATGCCGCGCGTGCGGGCCGGGTCGACGTGGATCCCCGGGCCCATGGTGCTCGTGAGCGTGATGCCGCGGATGTACCGGCCTTTCGCCGCGGCCGGCTTCGCGCGGACGATCTCGTCCACGAGGGCCGCGTAGTTCTCCACCAGCTCTCGCTCACCGAAGCTCTTTCTGCCGATCGACACGTGGACGTTGGCCCCGCGGTCGGTCCGGTACTCCAGCTTGCCGGCTTTTGCGTCGCGGACGGCCTTCCCGACGTCGAACGTGACGGTGCCGGTCTTCGGGTTCGGCATCTTGCCTCTGGGACCGAGGATGCGTCCGAGCCGACCGACGACGCCCATCTGGTCGGGCGTCGCGATCGCCACGTCGAAGTCGTCGAATCCGCCCTCGATCTGCGCAGCGAGGTCCGCGGTGCCGACGACGTCCGCGCCCGCTTCCTCCGCCTCGCGCGCCTTCTCGCCGTCGGCGAAGACGGCTATGCGGGTCTCGCGACCCGTCCCGTGCGGCAGCATCAGGGTGCCGCGGAGCTGCTGGTCGGCGTGGCGCACGTTGAGCCCGAGCCGGAAATGCGCCTCGACCGTCTCGTCGAACTTGGCTGTCGCGAAGTCCTTGAGCATCCTGACCGCCTCGACCGGGGAGTACGCGTGCTCGCGGTCGATTCGGCCGAGCGCCTGCCGGTAGTTCTTGCCGTGGCCGGCCATCAGTCGACCTCCACTCCCATCGAGCGCGCCGTCCCGGCGACCACTTTCATCGCCTGCTCGACGCCCGCGCACGGGTGAACCCATGGTTCCCCCGTGAGCCCCCTCCTTCTGCGCTGCGGCGATCCCGGCCGCAGGGAGCCTCTCGGCGGGCAGAGCCCGCCTTCGACGGCGGCTCGTTGCGCGTGGCGCTGGGCATAGCCCGGCGCAGCGCGGTGCGGGAACCTCCCGGCTCCCCGGATCCCCTCCCCACGTCGAGCGGGCGAAGCCGTCATACGTCCACCTCCACGCCCATCGAGCGGGCCGTCCCGGCGACCACCTTCATCGCCTGCTCGACGCTGCGCGCGTTCAGATCCTCGAGCTTCATCTGCGCGATGTCGCGCAGCTGACTCTGGGTGAGGCGACCGACTTTCTCCCGGTTCGGCTCGCCCGAGCCCTTGTCCGTGTTCAACGCCTCCTTGATCAGCACCGCGGCGGGTGGCGTCTTCGTGATGAAGGTGAAGGAGCGATCCTCGAAGACGGTGATCTCGACCGGCGTGATGCGGCCGTTCGCCTGCGTCGTCTGGGCATTGAACGTCTTGCAGAACTCCATGATGTTCACGCCGTGCTGACCGAGCGCGGGTCCAACCGGGGGCGCAGGGTTCGCCTGCCCGCCGGGGATCTGCAGCTTGATGAGGGTCAGAACCTTCTTCGCCACGTCCGCTACCTCAGTCCAGTTTCTTGACCTGATCGAAAGCGAGCTCGACAGGCACCTGGCGCTCGAAGATGTCGACGAGCACCTTGAGCTTCTGCCCGTCCGCGTTGACGTCGACGATCTCGCCGTCGAAGTCCGAGAGGGGGCCGGAGGTCACCTTGACCGACTCGCCGAGCGAGAATTCGACCTGAGTGCGGGGGCGTTCGCCCGCGGACGCGCCCGTGCGCAGGATCCGATCGACCTCCCCCTGCGAAAGGGGCACCGGCGTCGTGCCGGCGCCGACGAATCCCGTCACGCCCGGCGTGTTCTTGACGAGCGTCCACGCGTCGTCGCTCAGATCCATGTTCACGAGGACATAGCCGGGCAGCACGCGCTTCTCGATCTGCACCTTCTGTCCGTCCTTCGTCTCGATCACCTGGTCGGTCGGGACGACGACGCGGCGGAAGCGCGGCACCTGGTTCATCGAGACGATCCTGTGCTCGAGATTCGCCTTGACCTTGTTCTCGTGACCCGAGTAGGTGTTGATGACGTACCAGCGGAACACGTTCGCCCCCTACTGCCCGAGCAGCACGTTCTGCACGAGGCGCTTCAGAATGAGATCCGCGCCCCAGAGGTACGTGCCGACTATGACGCAGGCAATCAGAACGACGACGGTTCCCTGCGTCACCTGGCGCTGGCCGGGCCAGTCGACCTTCTGGAGCTCGCCCCACGACTCGCGGATGAAGTTGAGGGCGCCGCGACGTTCGCGCGCCGGCGTAGGGGCAGCATCGGGCCTTGCGATCTCGGCGGCCTGACGTGGCGGGGCCGTCGGACGCGCACGTCCGCGCTGCGTCGTGGCGGTGTCCGCTTGCTCCGCGCGGCGGGCCTTCCGCTCCGCTCTCGTCTGACGGGCCACTTATCTCGTCTCCCTGTGCGGGGTGTGACGGCCGCACCAGCGGCAGTACTTCGAGAGCTCCACGCGGTCAGGCGTGTTCCGCTTCGACTTCGCCGACTGGTAGTTGCGCCGCTTGCACTCCGTGCACGCGAGCGTGATTGCGACTCTCACTCCGGTTGCCAAGACTCAGGATCCTCTTCGTGATTCGGGCGTAAAAAAGTAGCGTGGGCAGGCTTCGGCCTCCTCACGCCGGATCATTCTAGCGACGTCCGGTGCCGAAGGACGGCGCTGTCCGGCCCCATGCTCGAACGGCGTCCACACTCCGTCACCCGTGCGGTTGACCTGGGATGAGCGCGCGCCCGGCGCACCGGTGCCAGATCTCCGGGTCGACGTAGATCGAGCCATGAGGCTTCAGGCCAGCGGGAAGCCGTCGCACGCTGGTCGGCCCACCACCGTTCCAGGCAACGAAACTGGCGCTGCCCCCGCCTGGGCGCACGTCGGAGGCCCCCCCGCCGCCGCCCGAGCCGTTCGCGCCCCCACCGCCGCCGTTACAGCCGCCGGTGCCGGAGCCACCGATTCCGCCCGCATTCACCTGCGGCGCCTCAGGGTAAGTAGCCGCAAGCGTTGCCTTCGCCTCGCCGCCGAAGTTGTCCGCAGTGAACGTGCCACCACCCTCACCGCCGAAGGCGTCGACCAGCACTGACGTCACGCCGAACGGCACCGCGAAGGTCTGGGCCGCGCAGCTCGCGAGCGGCGTGAACGTATTTGTAACCGTCCGCCTCCGCTGCGCGCGGCGGAACGAGAAGCAACGCAGCGAACGTCACGACCAGAAGCAACAGCCGACACCCGTGTGCTGGTATGGCCTTTTCCCGAGTATAGCGGCGGGTGGATTCGAACCACCGACCTACGGGTTATGAGTCCGTCGCTCTAACCACTGAGCTACGCCGCCGGGGTCGAAAAGTCTAGCGGGGGCCTTCGGCCCGTACCGGCGCCCGGCCCAGCAGCTCGAGCAGGCGGAACGCTCCTCGACCGAGGCCGCGCGCATCAGTCGGACTCGCGAGGCGACCGCATACGAGGGCCTCGATGACTCTCCAGGCGACCGGCGTGCGGATGATCTCGTACGTCAGTCGCGGCGCGCGGTCGAGCGCGCGCTTCGCCCGCCATGCGGCCGCGTGCAGACGGCCGAGCGCTCGCCGTACGCTGTCCTCGTAGGCTGCCATCCCCTCAGCTCGTCCTGCGAGGACGTCGAGCACTGCGGCCACAGCGAGATTGGCGCTGAGCGCGGCCTCGTAGATGCCGTCTCCGGTAAGAGGGTCGACGAGGCCTGCCGCGTCACCGACGAGGGCAACGCGACCGCTCGCGAGAACGGAGGCGGGACCGCGAAGTGGGAGACGATAGCCGCGAACGTCGGTCAGATCGCCGGCCGCCAGACCGTGCTCGGCGCAGAAGCGATCGAGATGCTGCCGCAGGCGAGGGCCCTCCCGCTCCCAGCCGCCGACACCGACGTTGACGTGATCGCCCTTCGGGAAGACCCAGCCGTACCCACCCGGAACAATTCCGAGCTCGAGAACGAGCCGCCCGCCATAGCGCTGCCGGGACACACGCTCATATGATGCGTTGCCTTCCAGTGCAACACCGTGCGTGAAGCCTTCCGAGCCGAGCAGGCGGCCGGTTACGCCGTTCACCCCGTCGGCGCCTAGCGCGAGCCGTGAGGCAAAGCGCCGTCCCTCGGCTTCGACCTCCACTCCCCCGTCTGGCTGCTCGATGGCCGTCACCCTGGAACCGTCGCGAAACTCGGCCCCGGCCTCGACGGCGCGCTCCACGAGGAACGCGTCGAGGAGCTTTCGCTGCGTCATCAGCGCCAGCGGGGCTGAGCTGCGCCGCTCGAACGAGCGGCGGTGCGAGAGGCCCACGCGCAGGCGGTCGACGGTGTCCTCCACGACGGGACCGACATCGACCGGCAGCTGCCGGACCGCGCGGAGGGTCAGCCCGCCGCCGCACGGCTTGTCGCGAGGGAAGCGCGCACGGTCCAGGAGCAGCACGCTCGCGCCCGCGCGCGCGAGGCGGTGCGCTGCCGTCGACCCCGCGGGGCCGGCGCCCACCACGATGACGTCGTAGTCCACCAGTCGAATCGTAGGGCGCGGCGTGCCCGGCGGCTACAATCCCGCGACGTCGGGGGGTGTGCCCGAGCGGCCAAAGGGAACGGGCTGTAAACCCGTCGGCTCAGCCTACGGAGGTTCGAATCCTCCCGCCCCCATGGCCGGCCAAAGTCTGGCGACTTTGGCCGGTGCGTGGGCGCCTAGCGCGTTTTTCTTGGTGGTTGCCATGTCGATAGGTGCCAGTGCATCGCGGGCGGAGGCGAAGTCCTCGGCCGACACGCGGACGGGATATCCAGGTCAACGCTTCGTGAGGCTCACCCCGCGTACCTGCCGGCGAGCGGACCCCCGTCTCGGCGCCGGCCAGTTACGGCCTGATCGTGAACGAGCGGATGCGGCCCTCGTTCTCGCAGTCGCCGAAGTCCTTTGGCTTGTAGCCGCAGTCGGTCCTGCTCGGCTGCCAGTAGTACTTCCCCGGCTTGTTCATCCAGTCGAAGTCGTAGTACTTCGGCTTGAACTCGTACGTCGTCGATCCACGCCGCACCGGTTTCGCCTTTCCGAATTCGACACGACTCTTGAACGGGAATGTCCCGTCCTTGCCGCGCTTCGGCAAGCGCGAGACGTAGACCCAGACGTAGGTCGGCTTGCCCGCTGTGTCTCTGACCCGGAATATGACCGCCTTGCCCTGCGGAAGCGTCGCCCCCTCGGTCGGCGAGAGCGGTGCGGGCGGAGGGGCGCTCTTGGAGCTGATCGCGTACGCGCCGGCGCTCAAGACGGCGGCGAGAGCCGCGATAGGTAGAACCCAAATCGGCATCCGCGGACGTCGCAAGCTGCCCCCTTCCCTCTCGTTCGCCCTCGAGTCCGTCCCACAATAGACACCTCGGGGGCCAGGCGTCTCGCGGTCGGGCCGGAAGCTCCTGCGCAGTGCCGCGATCAGGCCGCCGGCATGGCCAGCGCCTCGAAGCGGTCGATGTCCTCGCGGATGATCCCGAGGCTCGCCCGCCAGAAGTCGGGTGTATGTACGTCGATGTCGAAGCGAGCGGCCAGCGTGGCCGCATCGGCGGAGCCCGTGGAGGCGAGCAGGTCGTCGTAGCTCGCGCGGAAGGAGTCGGCGTCCTCCTGGTAGAGAGCGTAGAGCCCGAGCCCGAAGAGCAGGCCGAACGTGTAGGGGAAGTTATAGAACGATCCTTCGCTGTAGTAATGGGGCTTGACCGCCCACATGTAGGGATGCAGCAGACTCGCGTCCAGCCCGTCGCCGTAGGTTTCCTTCTGCGCGTCGAGCATCAGGTCGCAGAGTTCTGGGGAGGAGAGCTCCCGTCCGCGCCGCGCCTCGAAGACGCGGGCCTCGAAGAGAAAGCGGCTCAGGGTGTCGAGCGTGACCTGGGTGGTGTCTTGCAGCGCTCCCTCGAGGATCTCGAGCTGCTCGGACGCGGAGGCCTCGGCGAGTGCCGCGTGGCGCACGATTGTCTCGCAGAAGATGCTGGCCGTCTCCGCCAGCGTCGACGGCGTCCTTCGCTGCAGCTCGGTGAGCGGCGCCTTGACGAGGTTGTGGTACCCGTGGCCGAGCTCGTGCGCGAGCGTGCTGACTCCGCCGTAGGCGACCGTGTAGTTTGCGAGGATCCGGGACTCGTCGCCGACGAGCTGCATGCAGAAGGCGCCATCGGACTTGCCTGCCCGCGGCTCGGCGTCAATCCACCGCTCGCGAAATGCGCGCTCCCCAAACGCGCGCATCCGCTCGGAGTAGGTCCCGAATTGCTCGACGATGAAGGCCTCGGCGGTCGGGAAGTCCCACACCCGGCCGTTGCCTGACGACCCGACCGAGACGGGGGCAAACAGGTCGTACCAGGCAAGCGCCGGCAGCCCGAGCAGGCGCGCCTTCGCCCGCAGGTAGCGGCGAAGATCGGGGAACGCCTCTCGTACGGCGGAGAACATCGCGTCGAGCGTCGCGCGGTCGATCCGGTTTGCCCAGAGCGCCTCGTCGAGAGGCGACTCCCAGCCTCTGCGTCCGCTCAGCAGGTTGACCTGCCCCTTGATGGAGTTCATGGCCGCCGCGAGCGGAACCGCGACGCGCTCCCAGGCATGCAGCTCCACCTCGTAGGCTTGACGGCGGAGATCGCGGTCAGGATCGTGCGCAAGGCTGCGGATCTCGCTCATTGGCAGGTTCCGCAATCCATCCGCGTTCCGGCGCGAGAAGGGAACCTCGAGCTGCGACGTCACATCGCCGTGAAGCTTCTCCCAGGCCGACGCACCCGTGAGATCCAGATCGGCCGCCAGCTCCTCCTGCGGTTGCGGCATCAGGTGCTCGGCCGCCTGCTTGGCACGGCGCACGGCGAACTCGTGCGCACGCGCCGTCTCCGACCGCTCGACCAGGTCGTCGACGTCGAGGACGCCGATCCAGGCGGTGAGCCGGGTCTCGATCTTCGTCAGGAGGGCGAAGTGCTGGCGCAGCTCGCTGTCGCGGGCCTGGGCGATCTGATCGCGAGAGTCGGTCGTGACGAACGCTGAGATGTAAGCGGCCATCGTCCACGCCGAATCAAGAACCGCGTTGAGGCCTGTGAGGACCTCGTCGAAGAGAGCCGCAACGTCGCCGGCGGGCGGCGGGCCGCCCTCGGAGCTGATTCCACGCGCATCGAGCAGGCCCGCGAGGTCGGAGATCTCGTCGGCCAGCCGCGCGAACGCCGCAGCGAACTCGCCCGACTCGAGGCTGGGGAAGACGCCGCTGACGTCCCAGTGAGGAAGGTCTGGTGTCGGCGGAGCCTCGCTCGTCGTAGCCTTTCGCGCCGCATCCACCGCGCGGATTATGACTGAGCCGGAGCGCCGACCGCGTCAGTCGATGACGAAGCCGACGTCGACGCGCGTCACGCGACCGTGCCGGATGAAGAAATCGGTCACCCGGTGACCGGCGAGAAACTGCCCGAGGAAGCAGTGGCGAAAGCCGAACTCGGTCTTACAGCGGACCCCGCCCACGTGCATGCGCACCTGACTCTCGGTCGAGCCGACCCCGACCGTACCGACCGTCTTCTCGGACGTGCGAGTCGTCGAGATGTTCGACACCGAGGCGGTGCCTTGAAACGCGACGCGCAGGCCCGGGTACCGAAGCTCGGTGAAGCGCCCGAACTCGTTTCGCCCGTGCACCATCCGCTGCGGAGCTCCGAGTACCGCCCGGACTTTCGCCTGCGTCATCCCGAGCCGGACACCGGCGATTCCCTGCTGGGGCACGATCGCGCCCAGGGCGGGCGCCGTTGCGAGGAGAGCCGGACAGAATGCGAGCGCGAGCAGAGTCGCACGAGCTGCCACGGCGCCGATAGTACGCAGTCCGCCCGGCTGACACCAGCCGCAAATGGTTGCCCGTTGACTGGCGCCGGTCCCAGAAGCAAGACTGCGGGAATGAGTACGCGGCGCATCCGGTTTCGTCGAAGTAACGCATGAGCACCCAACTCGCCAGCAGCGTCGGCCGGGAGACGACACGACGGCGGTCGCCGCGCCTGCTGGTCGTCTCCGCCCTCGGCCCGCTGACGGCCCTCGCGGGCCTCCTCTGGGCGCTCGTCCAGCCCTACCGTATCGCCTTGCTCGAGCCGCATGCTCACGGCTTCTGGACCCTCGCCGTCGAGCCGCCCCTGCTCGTGATGCTCGTCGGTGCCTTCTTCCACTTCGTCGTCGCACCAAGCGTGTTCGAGGATCTCGAGGAGGACGAGCGCTGATGCAGCCGCCCGCCGAGCACGTCCACTGGATGTTCGCCACAGGCTTCCTGCTTCTGGGCCTCCTGCTGCTGACCGAGGCGGTCGTCGGCCCCGAGGTCTGGCGGCGACGGCGCTGGCGGGTCTATCTCTGGCCTGGCGTGGCCTTCGCGATGGGCGTGCTGATGTGGCCGGTGATGGTCTTTTTCACGAACTCGACCATCCACATGCTCGCCCACAGCGCGTGGGCGCAAGCCATGATGCTCGCAGGCGCGGCTCAGCTCGGACTCGCTCGCGGGAAGCTCCAGAGCCGGTACTGGGAGCTGACCATGGCGCTGGCGCTCCTCGTCTCCGGCGCCGCCTTCCTGATCCACGAGCAGAACGGCTGGCTCTTCTCGCGCGCGGCATTTCTCCACCACGCGCTCGGCTGGACCGCCATCGCCGGCTCCGTCTTCCCGGTCGGACGGACGCTCCGGCCATGGGCCCCGATCTGGCAGGGCGGACTGGCGGTGACTCTCCTCGCGTTCGCGGTGCTGCTCTACTGCGACCGCAATCTCGCCCCCATTTTCGGTCACCTCTCGCAGGCGGCCGTCACCGCCTCCGGATGAGGCGCATCGGCGCTGTCGCTTTCTGCGCGCTCGCGTTTCCGGGTGCCGCATTCGGCCACGCGGCACTCACGCACGCCTCACCCGGATTTCGGGAGCGCCTGCCGGATGGACCCGCGCGTGTCGTCCTGCGCTTCGACCAGGACGTCAAGATCTCGCCTGGCTCGATCGAGGTGTGGACCGCCGCCGGCAAGCTGGTGTCGCGAGCGGCGGCAAGTGACGGCCCGAGCGCCGTCTCGGCGCCGCTCCGCCGGATTCTCAAAGGGGCCTACACGGTCCGCTGGCACGCGCTCTCGGCCGACGGTCACGTCGTCTCCGGCGTCTTCACCTTCGGCGTCAAGGCGAATGCGCCGCCGCCGACCGAGGCCTACGGCGCCGGCGGACCGACGACAGCCGAGCACGTCGTCCGCTGGTTGTATTTCCTCGCGCTCGCGCTGCTGATCGGCGGGCTCGTCTTCCGCCTGCTCGTCCTTCGTGGCCCGCTCCCGCGGGCAGTCGAGCGGCGCTTCTTCGTCCTCACCGGGCTGGGTGCGGTCGCAACGATCGAGGCCGGGATCATCGCCTTCCTGCTTCGGGCCGAGGACGCGCTGCAGTTGCCGTTCGGGCGGCTTCTCTATGGGGACCTCTCGCCGCTCGCGAACGGAACGCGGTTCGGGACGGCGTTCGTCGCGATGACGCTCGGCTACGCGCTGGTGGCCGCCTTCGTCTTCCTTTCCTGGCTGACGGACCGCACGATCCTGCTCGCGCCCGCTCTCGTCATCGCGCTCGGTTTCGCCTCCGGGCTGTCCCTCTCGGGCCACTCGGCCGTCGATGCGCGATCGTCGTGGCTCTCGGAGCTCGCGGACTGGGTGCACCTGTCGGCCGCATCGATCTGGATCGGCGGCCTCGCCCACCTCGCGATCGGCGTCTGGCCGGCCGCGCCCGAGCTACGACGCCGTGCGTTCGTCGCCTTCTCGAAGCTTGCGACGGTTCTGATCGGAGTCGTGATCTCGGCAGGCGTCTACCTCAGCGTCCTGCGGCTGCCCCGGCTCGAGGATCTCTGGAACGAGCGCTACGGCCGTGTCCTGCTCATCAAGCTCGCCCTCGTCGCGATCGCGCTTGCCTGGGGTGCGTTCCATCACTTCGTCGTTCGTCCGGCGCTCGAGAGCAAGGAGGATGCGGCGGCGCCCGGCCCCGGCTTCTCCCGCAGCCTGCTCGCCGAGAGCATCGTCGGCATGACGGTCCTGTTGGTCGCTGCGGTGCTGGTCGACTCCAAGCCGCCGCCGCAGCCGTCGACGCAGCGGGCCACGAGCGCGATCACCCCAAGATGACTGATCGGAAATTCGAGCGGCACCCGAGTTTCCGACCAACCATCTTCTAGTAGTGCTCTGGGCGATCACCGGCGGGGCCGGGTTCCTCGGTCTGCACCTTGCGCGCCGGCTGCTCGCCGACGGCCACCGGGTCCGCACGCTCGACCTCGCGGCGCTCGACGACGCTGAGCTCGAGCGCTCGGTCGAGGAGCTCCGCGGCGACGTTCGGGACCCCTGGCGCGCGGCCCGGCTCTGCACAGGGGCGGACGTGCTCGTGCACGCCGCGGCGGCCCTTCCCATCCAGGCCGCCGGAGGCGCGATCCAATCGATCAACGTCGGCGGGACCGAGTCCGTCTTCGCCGCGGCCTCGGCCGCGGAGGTCTCGCGCACGATCCTGATCTCGTCGACCGCCGTGTACGGCATTCCGAGGTTTCACCCGATTCGTGAGGGCGCGCCGCTCGTCGGCGTGGGCCACTACGGCCGCTCGAAGATCCAGGCCGAAGCGGTCGGTCGCTCCTGGAGCGGGCGAGGTCTGGAGGTGGTGACGCTCCGCCCGAAGACGTTCATCGGGCCGGAGCGCCTTGGCGTCTTCGAGATCCTCTTCGACTGGGTCCGAGAGGGCCGGCGCATCTATGTGCTGGGCGACGGGTCGAACCGATACCAGCTGCTCGCCGTCGAAGACCTCGTCGACGCGATCGTCCGCTCGGCCGAGGCCCCTGTGGCCGGCGCCGTCCTGAACGTCGGGGCTCGGGAGTTCGGGACGGTCCGCTCCGACCTCGCGGCGCTTATCGACCACGCACGGTCGCCCAGCCGCATCACGCCCATTCCGGCCAGGCCGGCCGAGCTCGCCTTGCGCGTGCTCGAGCTCCTGCACGTGTCACCGCTCGCCGAATGGCACTACAAGACCGCCCACCGCGACTCGTTTGTCGACGTGTCGGAGGCCGAGCGCCTGCTCGGCTGGTCGCCCCGGCTCTCGAACGCGCAAGCCTTGGTCGGGACGTACGACTGGTACGCCGAGCACCGGACGCGGCTTCGCCGCCCAGCGGGCGTCACCCATCGTGTTCCGTGGGACCAGCGGGCGCTCGGGCTGCTCAAGCGGCTCTCCTGATCACCAGACGATTGATCTAGAGTCGCCCCAGTGAGGAGCCTGACCGACTACCGCGATCGGTTTCCCATCCTGGCGGAGACCACGTACCTGATCAATCATTCGTTGGGCGCGATGCCCGCGGAGGCCGAGTCCCGGCTGGCCGCGTACGCGGAAGCCTGGAAGACCCGCGGCGCGCGCGCCTGGAGCGAGGGTTGGTGGGAGCTGCCGATGACGGTCGGAGACCAGGTCGGCCGGCTGATCGGAGCGCCTGCTGGGTCGACCGTCATGCACCAGAACGTGACGGTCGCCGAGGCGGTCGTCCTCTCATGCCTGCGCTTCGACGGCGACCGGCGCCGCATCGTCTACATGGTCGAGGACTTTCCATCCGTGCGCTATCTGCACCAGGCGCAGGCCGAGCGCGGGGCCGAGCTCGTCGCGTCGCGCGACCTCGAGGCGCTCGTCGAGGCGCTGGACGAGCGGACGCTCGTCGTCCCCCTCAGCCACGTGCTGTTCAAGTCGGGCGAGATCCAAGACGTCGAGGCGGTCGTCGCGCGCGCGCACCAGGTGGGTGCCCTCGTGCTGCTCGACGCGTACCAGTCGGTCGGGACTGTTCCGCTTGACGTGACGAGGCTCGGCACGGACTTCGCGGTCGGCGGAAGCGTGAAGTGGCTCTGCGGCGGCCCGGGAGCCGGGTGGCTGTACGTCCGCCCCGACCTCGCTCAGGTGCTTCGCCCCACGCTGGTCGGCTGGCAGGCTCACGCCCGTCCCTTCGCCTTCGAGCCCGAGCTCGAGTATGCGCCTGGCAGCGCTCGCTTCCTGACCGGCACGCCGAACGTTCCGGCGCTCTACGCCGCCACGGCCGGCTACGACCTGATCGAGGAGATCGGGGTGGAGCGAATCCGCGAGAGCTCGATGCGCCAGACGGCGCTGCTAGCCGGGCTGCTCGAGACGTCCGGATTCGAGCTGACCGGGCCGACCGATCCGGGCCGCCGAGGCGGCACTGTAACCGTACGCACGCCCGAGTTCGAGGCCGTGCACCTGGCGCTGGACGAGCGCGATGTGATCTGCGACTTCCGCCCGGACGCAGGGCTGCGGTTCGGGCCTCATTTCTTCACGAGCGACGACGAGCTTCACTTCGCCGCCTCGCTGGTCGCCGAGATCGTGGAGACGGGCCTCTACCGCGATCATCTCGCGCCGGCCTAGCCTGGCGGCGGCGTCGTGGAACCGCACGAGAGCGGGTCGACGTTGCACACGGTGAAATCCTGGATGCGAGAACCCACGTTGCCGCGGATGTCGACCGCCTTCACCTGCACGGAGTACAAGCCGTCCGGCAACCGGCGC
>JBBRYW010000066.1:0-16247 GCA_038237235.1 Gaiellales bacterium | reverse complement strand
CGTGTCGACACCGAGCGAGAAAAGCGGGTGCGAGATCATCTCCGCGAGGTGCTGGTCGGTGAAGAGCTCCCCGACCATGAGCACGCTCTCGAGGGCCGGGCCAGACGCGGAAAGGATGTCGAAGAGGCAGTCCCACTCGTCCGTTCCCCGGAGCTCGGCGATCTCGGGGAAGCTCTTGCCCTCGAGCTCCGGGAAGTCGGGGGCGGTCTGCACGCGGACGCGGTGCCACTCGCCGCGGTGGATGAAGCGCCAGTAGCGGTCGCACTCGCTCCGTAGCCGCTCGCGTACCTCGCGATCCCGGAGCAGCTCGGCCGCCGCCTCGGCGCCGTCGGCGAGCACCCATGGCGGAAGGATGCCGGCCATCTGGCCAATGCCGTCGCGGAGCGGTGTCGTGTCGGCGAGCACGTCGAGGCCGGCCTCACGCGCTGAGGCCATCGTCTCGACCGCCCGCCGCCAGCCGTCCTCCGGCGCTCCCGTGTTGTAGCGGACGTTGAGGTGGGAGATCTCCGCCTTCGTGCCGCCGCGCCGCGCGATCTCCAAAAACTCGTCGATCGAGGCCTGAAGGTGCGCGTCGCGGTTGCGCACGTGGCTCGTGTACCAGCCGCCGCACTTGCCCGAAACCGAGTTCAGCCGCACGAGCTCCTCCGTCGTCGCCTCGCGGCCGGGATTGAACTCCAGGCCCGTCGACATGCCGAGGGCGCCGGCGTCCATCGCCTCGCGCACGAACCCCTCCATCTCCCGCAGCTGCTCCTCGTCTGGGTCGGACCCGCGGACTCCGGCGGCCCAGCGGATGGCGTTGTGGCCCACGAACCAGGCCAGGTTCGGCGAATGGCCGAGGTGCGAGAGGAACCCCAGATGCTCGCCGAAGCTAGACCACTCCACCGGCCCCTCGTAGGCGAACGTCCGAAGGCGTCCGAGCTGCTGCGGCAACGACCGGGACGTCACCGGCGCGTACGACCAGCCGCAGTTGCCGACGACTTCGGTCGTGACGCCCTGTCGGATGGTGCTCTCGGCCGTTGGGTTGGCGAGCAGCGACCAGTCGCTGTGACTGTGGGGATCCACGAATCCGGGGCAGACGACCTTCTCGGAGGCGTCGATAACGCGCTCGGCCGCGGCCCCCTCGAGCTCTCCGACCTCGACGATCCGCTCGCCTTCGATCGCAACGTCCGCGTCGTACGCCGGCGCACCACTCCCGTCGACGACGGAGCCGCCGCGGATCAGGATGTCAAGCACGACACCTGCCCGAGCGCGAACATCCGCCGGCGAAGCCGAGCTTGCTCGGCGGGAGCGTCACAGCGCTCGGCGACGCGACCGCGCAGAAGGAGGGGGCCCGTGGGGGAACCCTGGGTTTCCCCACGCCGTCACCCACGCTACTTGGTCACGACGTCCGCGACGTGCGGCCCGATGCGCGGGTCGAGGACGTCGCGCAGCCCGTCGCCGAGGAAGTTGAAGCCGAGAACGACGATCATGATCGCGGCCCCGGGGAAGATCGAGAGCCAGGGGGCGAGATCGAGGTACTGCCGCGAGGTGTTCAGCATCCCGCCCCACGAAGCCTCCGGCGGCTGCGTGCCGAGGCCGAGGAAGCTGAGTGCCGCTTCGCTCAAGATCGCCGTCGAGAGGTAGACCGTCACCATCACGATCAGCGGGGCGGTGATGTTCGGTAAGAGGTGGCGCGCCATGATCCGCGTGCCTGACGCGCCGAGAGCGCGCGCCGACTCGATGAACGGGAAGCCCATCACCTCGAGCACCGCCGCGCGCACGACGCGCGCGAAGGCGGGCGTGATGATGATTCCGATCGCGATCATCGCGTTCCTCCGCGTAGGGCCGAGGAGCCCGGCGATCACGATCGCGAGCACCAGGCCCGGAAAGGCGAACATCATGTCCACGATCCGCATCAGGATCGCGTCGACGAAGCCCCTGAAGTAGCCGGCGAGCAGGCCGATCACGAGCCCCCCGAAGAGCGCGATCGACACCGAGATGGCGCCGACCTGGAGCGAGACCTGCGAGCCGTGGATGATCCGCGCGAGGACGTCGCGCCCGAGCTCGTCCGTTCCCATCGGATGGTCCCAGCTCGGCGCGAGCAGCCGGTCCGACGGCTGCGAGTCCGGGTTGACGGTGTAGACGAAGCGGCCGAGCAGCGCGACGAGGACGTTAAAGCCGACGATCGCGGCGCCGACGAGCCCGATCGGGTTTCGCCAGCGCTGTGAGAGGCTGAGCCGACGGCGCGGCGGCAGTGCCGTCCACGTCGCGGCGGCCAGCTCGGGGACAACGCTCTCGGCCGCCGTCAGACCCGGATCCTCGAGCTCGGGCTCTCGCTGGTTCTCCGGGCGGAGCGTGCTCACGGAGAGACTCGGGAAGACGACGGAACCCGTGGTGGATCAAAGCGGCCGCTCCGGCCACGAGACTGGGCGCGCCGCGCGCTCACTCGAGCGTGATCCTCGGATCGAGCAAGCTGTAGAGCAGGTCGACGATCAGATTGAAGACGATGAAGATCGTCGCCAGCAGGACGGCCGTCGCCTGAACGAGTGGATAGTCGCGGTTGAAGATCGCCTGCAGCAGGTTCCAGCCCACCCCTGGCAGACCGAAGATGAGCTCGACGATGGCGGCGCCGCTCACCAGGACGCCGACCTCGAAACCGACGATCGTGACGACGGGTATCAACGCGTTTCGCAGCGCGTGCTTGAACACGACCCGCCGCCGGGTCACTCCCTTCGCGCGTGCGGTGCGGACGTAGTCGAGGTTCAGCACCTCGAGCATCGTCGCCCGGACCATCCGCATCACGATCGCCAGCGTGAAGACGGAGATCGAGAGCGCCGGCAAGAGGAACTGCTGCAGGTTCGCCCAGAGGTCGTCCCGCGGCGAGATGTAGGAAAACGGAGGGACCCAGTGCAAGACCCGCGAGGTGAAGAGCAAGAGCAGCGTGGCGAGCCAGAAGTTCGGGATCGACACGCCGACGAGGCCGCCGACGCGCGAGGCATAGTCGCGCGCGCTGTCGCGCCGCACAGCCGAGATGACGCCGAGGGGAACGCCCACGAGCACCGCGATCAGCAGCGCGAGGAAGACGAGCTCGAGCGTGATCGGCAATGCGTCGACCAGGATCCCGGACACCGGCGAGGTGTCCCGCAGCGACTGGCCGAAGTCACCCTGGACGGCATGCGACAGCCAGTGCCAGTACTGCGACGGATACGAGCCGTTGAGCCCGAGCTGCACCTTAATCTCGTTCCGCTGCGCGTCGGTGAGCGAGGTATCGCCGGCCGTATAGATGTCGATGATGTTGCCCGGGAGCAGGCGCACCATCGTGAAGACGATGAGCGACATCCCGAGCAGCGTCGGGACGAGGAGGAGGAGACGGCGGAGGAGGAACTGTTGCATCGAGGATCAGCGGGGAGAGGGCTTTCGCCCTCTCCCCGTCGTTGCTGCTAGTCGAGCCACGCGTACCGCAGGCCCGTGTTGAAGTCGCTGAACGCCACGTACATGTTGTGGACGCGCGACCGCACGACCTGGAACTTCTTGACCGCGATCAGGGGCACCTCGAGGAGGGCGGTCGTCAGGAGCAGCTTCTCGAGGTTCTTGTAGATCGGGATGCGCTTGTCGTAGTGGAGCTCGATCTGGCCGTTTCCGACATACCGCCACATCTTCGGATTCTGATAGGCGGAGAACCACCGATTGTAGATCGCCGCGGACGGGTTGAACTCGGCGACGTAGCCGTTCACGTCGCCGCGCATGCCGCGGGCAGTCAGGTCCCAGTCGAACGATCCGGTGCCGTTTCGGGCCGCGAACGTCCCCGGCTCCTGCGCTTGGATGTTGACGTCGATATTGATCCTCCTCAGCTGCTCCTTCAACACCGACGCGAGCGCCGGAAAGTCGGCCGGCGTGGAGAACGTCGTCAGGGTGACCGAGAACCCGTTGGCCAAGCCGGCCGCCTTCATCAGCTTCCTCGCGTGGGGCAGGTCGAACTTCTCGTAGTTGTTGCGGAGCTCCTTCTGTGAGAGCGGCCACACGCCGTAGCCCGGCGGCACGTGCCCGCTGTAGGCACCGAAGCCCGCGTAGACTTTCTTGATCAGCTCCTGGCGGTTGATCGCATGGTTGACCGCCTGGCGAACGCGAACGTCGTGCCAGGGCTTGTCGTCGCCGGCCTTGACCGTGAACTGCAGCTCGCGGAAGGCCGCCGTGTAGTTGCTCAGTACCTTGAAGCCCTTGCGGCCTTGGAACTGGCGGGCGGCGTCGGGGGACAGCGTGGCGCCGTCGATCGCTCCGGCCCGCAGCGCTGCGATACGTGCCTGCTCATCGGTCAGGACCTTGAGCGTCAGCGCGTCGAGGTAGGGGAGTCCTTTGCGCCAGAAGCGCGTGTTTCGGACGTACTGAACTGCGTCGTTCGGCTTGTAGCTCACCAGCTTGAACGGCCCCGTGCCGATGCCCTCGCGGGCGGGGTTCAGGTGGTCGTACATGCCCTCCGGGACGATCGGGGAATAGCGGCCCCAGGCGAGGTAGCCGTAGAGGGTCGCGTCGGGCTTCAGCAGCTTGAGCCGCAGCTTGTACTTGCCGATCACCTGCGTCGTCTCGATCTTCGGGAACTGCCCCAGCACGGCGATGCTCCCCGGCGGCGGCGGTTTGGCCTGCAGGTCGAACGAGTACTTGGCGTCGGCGGCGGTGACCTCCTTGCCGTTGTGGAACTTGATTCCCTTCTTGAGCGTGAAGTCCACCGTCAGCCTGTCGACGACCTTGTGCCCCGCGGAGAGTGCGTTGCGGATCTTCAGGTCCCGATCCCACTCGAGCAGCGAGTCGTACATGAACTCCTTGCCCCAGTGGTTCGAGGTCAGAATGCCGCCGAACGGGGCGATGTGCACCGGATCCTGCTCGAGGGCCCACGTCAGGTGACCTCCACGCTTGGGGCCTTTCGCCTCGGCCGCGGCACCGGCCGCGTTGGCCGCAGCGGCCGATCGCGCGAACGCGCCCGCGGCGACGGCGCCCGCCCCGAGTGCGAGCAGCTCCTGCCGCGTCATCTCGCGCTGGACGACCTCGTCCAGCGTCACATCATCGTCGGACATCCTTCCTCCTCTCAGACGTCACAGGATCTGGCCGATGCGGGGGGCCTCACCTTGCACGTCGTCGTAGAACACGGACTGGCGGAGCCCCAGACGGGCTAGCCGAGCCAGGTTGTGGGGATCCAGCGTCACGCCGAGGCCCGGCCCGCGCAGGACCTCGATCCGACCTTCCTCGAGCCGCAGCGGCTCGCCGAGGACGTCACCGTCCTGCAGCGGGAGGTGCGTGTCGTTTGCAAACGGGAAGTTCGATGACGACGCGACGACGTGCACGTTTGCTGCCGTGGCCACACCAAGCTCGGCCCAGCTACCGATTACGCACCACTTCCCGGCGGCGTCGGCAACGGCTGCGATCTGTGCTGCTCGCGTCAGCCCGCCGGCCTCCGAGGGATACACGACGAAGACATCGCAGGCCTCGGCTCGCAGGAGCGCGAGCACCGAGCGGAGGTCGGCGCACGACTCGTCGGCCGCGATCGGGACGGCGACGGCGCGGCGCACCTGCGCCATTCCCTCGACGTCGAAGTCGGGCACGGGCTGTTCCACGTACTGGAGCTCGAAGCGCTCGAGCGTCCGAATCCATTTGATCGCGGCCGGGACACTCCAGTTCATGTTCGCGTCGATCCTGACCTTGACCTCGGACCCGACACGATCGCGGATCGCCGCAAGCGTGTCGTGATCCTGCCCGAGGTCGCGCCCGACCTTGAGCTTCAGCTCGTCGTAGCCCGCTTCGACGAACTCGGCAGCCCGGTCGGCGTTCGCCTCCGGCTCATCGATGAAGAGATAGCCGGCGAATGGCACCTCGTCCCGGCAAAACCCGCCGAGCAGTTCCGCCACGGGTACTCCGAGAGCCTTTCCCTTGAGGTCGAGGAGCGCCATCTCCAGGCCCGCGATCGCGTAGACGCCGATCTGGCGCCAGTTGCGGGTGAACTCCTCCATGCGGTGGACGAGCCAGGCGATGCGGAGCGGATCCTGTCCGACGAGGAACTGCGACAGCTCCCGCTCGACGATCGTCTCGATCGTGGGCAGGGTCGGGCCGGGACACTCGCCGATGCCGACCAGTCCCTCGTCCGTGTGAATCTCGACGATGAGACCGGACGCCGTGTGCCGCGTTCCACCGGCCCACTTGAGGGGCTCCCGCATCGGAACGTGTACTGCCGTGGTCTGTACCCGCTCGATGCGCAACGGCGGGAGGAAGCCTAGAACGCGCCCTCGCGGATTGTCAACTATTTCGATATTGTCGACAATCCGCGAGTGGAACGAGATCGGGCGACACACGGCCCACGCCACCAGCGGGTGGTCGAGGCCTTACGCGAGGCGATCGTTTCCGGTCGGCTCGAGCCGGGCGACCGTTTGATCGAGAACCGCCTCTCGGCCGAGCTCGACACGAAGCGCGGCCCGGTGCGCGAGGCGCTCCGACAGCTCGAGCACGAGGGGCTCGTCACGTCCTTCCCGTACCGCGGCGCCGTCGTGGTCGGCGTGTCCGAGGAGGAGGTGCACGAAGTCCTGATTCCGATCCGGCTGACGCTCGAGCGCTTCAGCTTCGCCAAGGCGCTCGATCTCCTGGCCGACGCCGACTTCGCCGAGCTCGGCAAGCAGGTGTGGAGGATGGAGGAGGCGGCGCGAAGCCGCGACCTGCATCGGATCGTGGAGGCCGATCTCCGCTTCCACGACGTCGTCCTCTCACACGCCCAGCAGCCGCACGCGGTGCAGCTGTGGCGCAGCATCGCACCGAGGATCCGGGCTTACTTCCTTCGCTACGGCAAGTACCGCGAGCTCGACGTGATCGTCGGCGAGCACCGCCAACTCCTTGCCGCGCTGCAGACGCGGGACCCGGCGGTGGCTCTTCCCGTACTCGAGGAGCACATCGCCATCGAGAACCCCGAGCCGGTGGCGAAATGACGACGCTACGCCTTCGTTTTGACCGACGGGAAACCTTGCTCGGCCTCCCGCGCCCGCCGCATGGGCCGCACGAAGGCCTTTCGTGACCGAGCTTCTCCGCGTCGAGAATCTCCGCACCTCGTTCGGAACCGAGCGCGGCACGCTGCGCGCTGTCGACGGTGTCGATCTCGAGCTCCGCCGCGGCCGGACGCTCGGCGTCGTGGGCGAGTCCGGAAGCGGCAAGTCCGTGACGGCGCTGTCGATCATGCGTCTGATCGACCGGCCCGGCTCGATTGACGCCTCCAGCCGGATCTTCTTCGAGGGCCGTGACCTGACCGCGCTGTCGGAGCGCGCGATGGACAGTATCCGCGGCAACGAGATCTCGATGATCTTCCAGGAGCCGATGACATCGCTGAACCCCGTGTTCACGGTCGGCAACCAGATCACCGAGGCCGTGCGTCTCCATCAGGGGGTCGGCAAGAAGGAGGCGCTCGCGCGGGCAATCGAGATGCTCGAGCTGGTCGGAATCTCCGAGCCGGCGCGGCGGGTCCGCGACTACCCGCACCAGATGTCCGGAGGCATGCGCCAGCGGGTGATGATCGCGATGGCGCTCTCGTGCAACCCGAAGCTCCTGATCGCGGACGAGCCCACGACTGCTCTCGACGTGACGATCCAGGCCCAGATTCTCGAGCTGATGAAGGATCTCCTCGACCGGCTCGAGATGTCGATCATGCTGATCACCCACGATCTGGGCGTCATCGCCGAGATGGTCGACGACGTCGCCGTGATGTATGCGGGGCGCGTTGTCGAGCGCGGGCCGGTCTCCGAGGTGTTCGGCTCGCCGCAGCACCCGTACACGGAGGCGCTCCTGCACTCGATCCCGATGCTCGGCATGACGCAGACCGAGCCGCTGAAGGTGATCCGGGGCACCGTGCCGAGCCCGCTCGAGTGGCCGACCGGCTGCCGCTTTCGGCCGCGCTGCGACTACGCCTTCGCGAAGTGCGCGGAGGACCCACCGCTGTTCGAGGTGGGGGCGCAGGCCTCGGCGTGCTGGCTCTGCGAGCGCGGCCGGCGGGCCGCGGAGGGCGTCGACGTGGCGCTGGCATGACCACGCTACGCGTCCGGGATCGCCGGAGTGACGCCTACAATCGTCAGTCGCTCGCTCCGCACGCGCCACACGAGGTTGGCCCATGACCACGCTACGCGTCCGGGATCGCCGGAGTGACGCCGACGATCGTCAGTCGCTCGCTCCGCATGAGCCTCGAGAGGCTGCCTCATGACCACGCTACGCGTCCGGGATCGCCGGAGTGACGCTCACAGTCGTCGGTCGCTCGCTCCGCACGAGCCTCGAGAGGTTGCCCTGTGAGTACGGTGAATGGTGGCCCGCTCGTCGAGACGCGCGGGCTCCAGAAGCACTTCCCCGTGCGGCGCGGCCTGCTGCGGCGCACTGTAGGCCAGGTGCAGGCCGTCGACGGCGTCGACCTGACGATCGAGCGCGGAGAGACCCTCGGACTCGTCGGCGAGTCCGGCTGCGGCAAGTCGACCCTCGGGCGGACGCTGCTCAGGCTGCTCGAGCCCACCGCCGGGCAGATTCTCTTCGACGGGGTCGACGTCACGGCGCTCGGGCGGTCGGAGTTGAAGGCCGCCCGGCGCGACATGCAGATCATCTTCCAGGACGCCGTCGGGTCGCTCGATCCGCGGATGACCGTGCGCCAGCTCGTGGGGGAGGGACTGACCATCCACGGTTCGGGCAACCGGCGCGGACGGCGACAGCTCGTGCTCGACGTGCTCGAGCGGGTCGGGTTGAGCGCCGAGTCCGCCACCCGCTACCCGCACCAGTTCTCTGGCGGCCAGCGACAGCGGATCGGCATCGCCCGCGCGCTCGTCCTGCAGCCGAGGTTCATCGTCGCCGACGAGCCGGTCTCGGCGCTCGACGTCTCGATCCAGTCGCAGGTGCTGAACCTGCTTGTCGAGCTGAAGAACGACTTCGGGCTCACATATCTGTTCGTCGCCCACGATCTTGCCGTCGTCGGCTACATCTCCGACCGGATCGCCGTCATGTACCTGGGAAAGGTGGTCGAGCTCGCGCCGGCGGCCGCGCTGTTCACGAAGCCGCTGCACCCGTACACGATGGCGCTCCTCTCCGCGATCCCCGAGCCCGTACCCGGCCGCAAGCAACGGCGGATCGTGCTGCGCGGCGACGTTCCAAGCTCGATCGATCCCCCCTCCGGCTGCCACTTCAGAACCCGCTGCCCGCTCGCGCAGCAGATCTGTGCCGAGGAGGAGCCGCCGCTCGTCCCGCACGGCGACGGCTCGGCACACGTGGCGGCGTGCCATTTCGCGGGCACGCCGATCCCCGAGGAGCGGCGTGCCGTGAACGTTGCCTAGCGACACCAGGCACGACGTGCGCCTTCTCCACGACTGTCGCGTGCCGCTGCGCGACGGGTCGAGCTTGTCCGCCGACGTCTACCTGCCCCGCTCACGCGGTCCGTTTCCGACGGTCCACCAGTGGACGCCGTACGAGTCGACGCGCGACCGCTTCGTCGCCTGGGGCGTCTGGTTCGCGCAGCGCGGGTACGCGGCCGTCGTGCAGGACGTGCGCGGCCGCTATGAGTCCGGCGGCGACTTCGTCCCGTACGTCCGCGACGGCGAGGACGCGTGGGACAGTCTCGACTGGGCGGCCGCGCAAGCGTGGTGCAACGGCCGAATCGGCACGTGGGGGCGGAGCTACGGGGCGATCGTCCAGTGGCAACTCGCGCCGCTCGGGCACCCGAACCACACCTGTATGGCGCCGCACGTGATCATGGACGACTACTTCGACGACTGCCACTACGTGGGCGGGGCGTTCCAGCTCGCGCTCTCGCTCGGTGCGGCGCTGATCTGGACGACCTCGCTCAGCGCGGTCACGCTCGAGCCGGCGCGCGATCTCTTCATGAACCCGCGGACGCTTCGCCACTTGCCGCTCGTCGACCTCGACGTCGAGGCGATCGGCCGGGAGATCCCGTTCTGGCGCGAGTGGCTCGCCCATCCCACGAACGACGACTACTGGCGGCCGATTCGCCACGATGTCGAAGCGACGCGCGTGCCCACGTTCCAGCAATGCGGCTGGTACGACGCCTACGCCGGCGCGACGATGCGCACCTTCTGCGGCCTAGGAGCGCCACAGCGCGTGCTGATGGGGCCGTGGACGCACGAGGAGGAGGTCGATCGCAGGCTCGGCGACCTCGACTTCGGCCCGGCCGCGGAGCGGTTCATCCGGGATGACGAGCTGCGCTGGTACGACCACTGGCTGAAGGAGATCGACACCGGGCTGCTCGACGAGCCGCCGATCTCCCTGTTCGTGATGGGCGCGAACGAGTGGCGACGCGAGCACGAGTGGCCGCTGCCGGGAACGGAGCCGACGGCGTGGTACCTGCGGTCGGGCGGCGCGCTCGGCGTCGAGCCGCCAGGCCCCTCCGAGAACGCCGACCGCTACGACTATGACCCCGCCGACCCGGTGCCCACGCTCGGCGGCAACAACTCGCTCCTGACCATGACTCGGGGCTCGGAAGTACCGGTCATCCCGGGGCCTGTTGACCAGCGCCCGCTCGAAGGCCGGGACGACGTGCTCGTCTACACGGGCGACGAGCTCGAGCGGGAGGTCGAGGTGACAGGGCCGATCGAGGCTGTGCTGTACGCGGCCTCGAGCGCCCGCGACACCGACTGGGTCGTCCGGCTGACCGACGTCTATCCCGACGGCCGGTCGATCTTCCTCGCAGAGGGCATCCTCCGCGCGCGCTACCGGTTCGGGGCCGATCGGACCGAGCCGCTCGAGCCAGGCGAGGTGGCAGAGCACCGCATCCGTCTCTACCCGACGAGCAATCTCTTCCGGCGCGGCCACCGGATCCGCGTCGACGTGACGAGCTCCAGCTTCCCGCGCTTCTCGCGCAATCTGAACACCGGCGAGGACGTGGCGACGGGGACGCGGATGGAAGTGGCCCAGCAGCGGGTGCTCCACACCGATCGGTACCCCTCGCACGTGGTTCTTCCGGTCGTGCCGCGGTGATCATCCGCGGCGCGACTGTCTATCCCGGCGACGGCCCGGCGATGCGCGCCGACGTCGCGGTCGAGGACGGGCGCATCGCGGCGATTGCGCCCGTTCTCGATGGCGACGACGTCGTGGAGGCCGCCGGGATGATGCTGTCGCCCGGGTTTATCGACATGCACGCTCACTCGGCACTGCGCTCGTTCGAAGACCCGTTCCTGACGCCGAAGCTGGCCCAGGGCTTCACGACGGAGGTGATCAACCCGGACGGACTGGCACCCGCGCCCGTCGCGCCCGAGCGCCGTGCCGACCGCCAGGCCTACCTGCGCGCCCTCGAGGGATCAGGTCCGCAGGAATGGCGATGGGAGACAGTGGCCGAGTACCTCGACGCGTTGGACGCGACGCGCCCCGCGATCGACCTGGTCCCGTCCATCGGGCACAGCGCAGTCCGCGATCGCGTTATGGGCGCCGCGCGGCGCGCTCCCAAGGTGGAGGAGCTGCGCGCGATGCGGCGCGAGGTGCGGGAGGGACTCGAGGCGGGTGCCCGGACGCTCTCGTTCGGCCTCGTCTACCTGCCAGGCGTCTATGCGGATACCGAGGAGCTCGTCGCCCTTGCCGAGGAGGCGGCAGCCTTCCGTGCGCCGCTCGTTCCGCACGTCCGCAACGAGGGGACGGGGCTTCTCGAGGCCGTTCGAGAGATGGTCGAGGTCGCGCGCCGCGCGGGTGCGCCGCTCCACGTCTCACACCTGAAGTCGCTCGCCGACGAGGCCCTGATCGAGCCGCTGCTCGAGTTGCTTGAGAGCGCGGACGTCGACGTCACGTTCGACCAGTACCCCTACGGAGCCGGGTGCACGCTGCTGGCAAGCCTGCTGCCCGCCTGGGCGCAGGAGGGCGGGGCCAAGGCGACGCTCGAGCGGCTGGGCGACGACGCCGCGCGCGAGCGGATTGCGCGCGAGGTCGAGCACGGCGCCGACGGTTGGGAGAACCTCCTCGGCACGCTGGGACCCGAGCGGATCGTGGTCGACGGCGAGACGCTGGCCTCGCGCGGCGGCGATCCGGTCGAGACGGCCTGCGAGCTGCTGCGGGAGTCCCGGCTCGGCGCCCAGATGATCATGCACTACGCCTCCGACGAGGCGGTGCGCCGGATTGCGCGCCACCCGCTGCAGCTCGTCGGCTCGGACGGGATCTTCGGGAAGCGGCCGCATCCACGGCTGTACGGAACCGCCGCGCGCTTCCTCGGCCGGTTCGCACTGCGGGACGGGCTCCTGCCCGTCGAGGAGGCGGTCGGCCGACTGACCGCGCGCGCCGCTGAGCGGCTCGGGCTGACCGATCGCGGACGCATCGAGCCCGGCAAGCGAGCCGACCTCGTCCTGCTCGATCCCGAGCGTTACGTCGACACGGCCACGTACGAGGAGCCGGCGCTGGTGCCGGACGGCGTGGTCGGCGTCTGGGTCGCCGGCGAGTCGGTCTGGCGCGACGGCGCGCCGACGGGGGCGCGGCCGGGCGGGGTCGTGCGCTGACCGGGATCGGCAGCGTGTGGGTGGAGGAGCGCTACCGCGGCCGCGTGCTCACCTTGCGCGGGACGGCGGCTCGTCCGCTGCCGCCGCATGTCCGCAAGGCGGCCGTGGAGGCGCTCGGCGAGCACGACCGCACGCCGCCGCCGCGCGGGCTCTTCGAGCTCCGCGAGGCGATCGGGCGCCTGCACGGCCGCGATCCCGAGACGGAGGTGCTCGTCACTGTTGGGGCGCAGCAGGCGCTCGCCGTCGCGTTCCGTGCGCTGCTCGGTCCCGGCGACGCCGCGATCGTTCCCTCGCCGGCGTACTTCTTCGGCGGCCCGATCGCGGCCGCCGGCGGGCGCGCTGTCTACGTCCCAGCGAGCGAGGAGGACGGTTGGCGCCTCGACCCGGACGCGATCGAGCGCGCGGTCGATTCGCGCACGCGCGTTCTGGTCGTCTGCAACCCCGGAAACCCGATCGGCTATCTCTATTCACACGACGAGGTCGCGGCGCTCGTCGCGCTCGCGGAGCTGCACGGGCTGACGATCCTCACGGACGAGGCGTACGAGAGCTACGTCTACGAGGGCCGCGCGCTCTCGTCCGTCCTGGCGCACACGAGCGACGCCGTCCTGATCCGCAGCATCGGCAAGAGCTATGCGATTCCGACGTGGCGGCTCGGCTACGTCGTCGCGCCGCCGAAAATCGTCGATGCCTGCGCGCGCTGGCTCGCGGTGGACTGCATCCGCTGCCCCTATGTCGGCCAGCGCGTGGCTCTCTCGGCGATCGAGGGCCCGCGGGACTGGCTGGTGGACGTCTCGCGCGAGTACGAGCGCTACCGCGACCTCGCGCTCGCCGCGGTCGAGAGCGTCGAGCTGTCGGCCGTCAAGCCGCCCGCGGCCCCGTTCCTGTTCGTGAACCTGCACGGCGCCGGGGAGGAGGAGCTGCTCGAGGCGCGGATCCCGGCCGTCCCCGGGCGCTTCTTCGAGGCGCCGGGCTACGCGCGCTTGCCGTTCGGCGGCGCCGGGGAGCCGCTCGCCGAGGCTCTTCGCGCCTGGTCCCACAGCCGCTCCAGGGTGCGCACGTAGACCCGCGTCGCGCGCACGAGCTCGTCGACGTGCATCGACTCGACATCGGCGTGCGCGCCCGTCCCCTGGGGACCGTGGTAGACGGTCGGGATGCGGGCTGCCTGAAAGATCGCGCCGTCGGCGACGACCTTCGTTCCGGACAGCTCGAGCTCGACCCCCGTGACGTCGCGGTGCGCGCCGCGCAGCGCCTCGACGAGCGGGTGCGCCGGGTCGATGCTGTACGAGTCGCGGACCAGGCGGAGCACGAGCTCGAGCTCGCAGCCGGTCTCGCGCGAGATCGGCTCGAGCAGCGCGCGAAACTCCGCCTCGACCTCGGCGAGCGTTCGTCCCGGCGCCCAGCGGCGTGTCCCGACGAGCCGGCACCGCGTGGCGAAGCGGTTGTAGAAGTCGCCGCCGTGCACCTCGCCGAGGAAGTACGTCTCGGCGCCGACCCACTCGTGCTCGGTCGCGGCCAGCTCCGCCGTCTTCGCCTCGATCGCAGCGATCACGCGGGCCGCCGCGAGGAGCGGGTGCGGCGTCCCGGCGGGCGTCTGCAGCTCGTGGGTCGGGATGCCGGGCCGTGAGACCTCGATCTCGAACGTCGCGCTCCCCATGTGCGCGACGGGCAGCGTGTCGGCGCCGAGCTCGCAGACGATGCCGAAATCGGCCCTGAAGCCCCCCTCGCGGAGCAGGTGCGTCAGATCCTCGCCGCGGCCGCCCGGCGCCTCGTGAAGGCCGATCGCCACGATCGCGACCTCGCCGGGGAAGGGTCGAGCCGCTGCCGCCGCGCGGGCGGTCTCGGCCGCGCACGCGAGCGCGCCCTTCATGTCGGCCGACCCGCGGCCGTAAACCGTGTCGCCCTCGACGTGCGGCGGGTCGTGCGGGATTGGCACGGTGTCCAGGTGGCCGTTCAGGACGACGCGCGGCCCCGGCTCGCCGCCCGGCAGCAGCGCGACGACCGTGGGCGTCGCCGGGAAGTCGTCGACGAGCTCGACGTCCATGCCGATCTGCGCGAGCTGTCGCGCGTACAGGCTCGCAACCTTCGCCGTGTCGCCGGTCGGGCTCGGCACGTCGACGAGCTCGAGCGTCAGGTCGCGCAGGCGATCCGAGCCGACCACTACTCTGCCCGACAGGTGGTTGACGCCTCGAGCCGACTCAAAGAGGCATGTTCTTGGGGAAAGTCGTCCTCGCCCGACCAATCGTCTCCGAGCAGGTCGACGGGCACGCTCTGACCCTAACGTGCGGAACTGACCGAGTGCGCTTGCCGGGCCGAGCCGTGGTCGGGGCGCGGTCCTCCGGAGCGCTGGTAGGGTCGACCCAGGAGCCCGGGACGTGGCGATAGACCAGGCACGCCGAACCCACGACGGATTGACCGTGAAGGCCTACCGCGGCGACGGCGTCGCCATGCTCGCCTTCGACGTCGACGAGAACCTGAAAGGCGATCTCGCCGGCTTCTCCGTCGAGTGCCGGCCGCCAAAGGGCAAGCCGTACATGCTCTCGAATCGGCTCAGCTTCGAGCGGCGCATCACCTCCGCGACGACGCCGCGCGAGCGTCGCTGGACGCCGACCGACCGCGCGCCGTTGCAGACCTTTCGTTGGGTGCACTTCCCGCCTGATGTCATGGCCGGTGAGTTCACGTATCGGGCGACGGCGATCCTCTTCCGCAAAGGAACGCAGGCGCAGCTCGAGCCAGGCCCGGAGGTCGAGGTGTCGCTCGAGCTGATGGACGAGGGATACACGAGCTTCGACGTGGGCTTCACCCGCGGATATCTCTCGTCGCAGGCATACGCCGACACCTTCGACAACGCGCCGTTCCAGCCGGAGAACCCGACGATCGACTTCGACACGCGCCCGTTCGAGCGGCAGTGGCGCTGGCTCGGTTTCCATGCTCGGCGCCTGATCTTCGATTTCCTCGGGGAGGCTGCAAGCGACCCGGCGTTGTCGCTCGACGTCTTTGCGTACGACCTCGACGAGCCGGACTTCCTGCGCGAGCTCACGCGACTCGGCCCACGCCTGCGGCTCTTCCTCGACAACTCCAAGGAGCATGTCAAGTCGGGCGCGCCCGAGCTCGACGCCCGCGCACTGCTGGAGCGGTCGGCCGGCACGGCCAACGTCAAGGTCGGCAAGTTCGGTCGCTTCGCCCACGACAAGGTGCTGATCCAGCGCCGCGGCGAGAGCCCGGTCAAGGTGCTCGCAGGGTCGGCCAACTTCTCGATCCGCGGCCTCTACGTCCAGTCGAACAACGTGTTCGTGTTCGACGACGCGGAGACTGCCGCCCTCTACCAGCGCGCCTTCGATCAAGCGTGGGCGGCGCCGGAGAAGTTCAAGGACAGCGAGATCGCAGCCGGATGGTTCGAGCGGCGCGCGCCGGGACTGCCGCCGTTCTTCGTCAGCTTCGCCCCCCACCGTCGGGCCGACGTCTCGTTGACACGCGTTGCCGAGGCGATTGCCGCCGCCAGAAGCTCGGTCCTGTTCGCGATGATGGAAGTCGGGCGCAGCAGCGGCCCCGTGCTCGACGAGATTCGCCGCCTGCCGAGGCGCAAGGAGCTGTACGCCTTCGGCACGACCCAGCGGACGAGTGGGTCGCTGAAGGTGAGCGCGTCGGGGCGGCCGGCGACATTCGTCCCGTTCGCCTTCCTCAAGGACAAGGTACCCGAGCCATTTCGGGCCGAGATCGCCGGCGGCGCCGGGCAGGTGATCCACCACAAGTTCGTCGTCGTCGACTTCAACGACGTCGAGCCGG
>JBBRYW010000065.1:0-16327 GCA_038237235.1 Gaiellales bacterium | reverse complement strand
GACGCGTTCATCCGGCATGTCGGCCTCGAACACGGATCGGTGCCGGCGGGCGGTGCGACGCAATGGCTGCCCATCTTCGTCGGCGACCGGCGCGCGCGCGAGATCATCATGCTCTGCGACGAGATCCCCGCTCGTCAGGCGGTGGACTGGGGACTGGTCAACCAGGCCGTCCCCGCCGAAGAGCTCGACGCGGTAGTCGACCTGTACGTCGACAAGCTCGCGACCAAACTCCCTGAGACGACGCGGTACGCAAAGCAGCAGCTGAACTTCTGGCGTGACCTCGCCTGGCACCAGACCGTCAACCATGCCCGGGACTGGCTCGCGCTTTCGATGCGCAGCCCGGAGGCGCAGGACGCGATCCGGCGCTTCCTGGAGCGGGGCCGGTGAGTGGTCAAAATCGTCACGCTTCCGTCACCCTCTCGATTCGATCGAGGTGTCTGTTCGGGGCACTGTCTGGGGACAGTCCCCGGCCATTGTCCGTTCGAGCCATGGGGCGCAGGGCCGCGGCGGGCGCACCTCGACCGGCGAAGGAACTGAGGCTCAAATGAGCCAGGACCTCGTCCTCGTCCGCCGAGACGAGCCGATCGCAACCATCCTGATCAACCGGCCGAAGCAGCTGAACGCCCTCTCCGACAGCCTGATGGACATGCTCGTCCGCACGCTGCAGGAACTCGACGGAGACGAGGCGGTGCGCTGCATCGTGCTGGGCGGCTCCGAGCGAGCGTTCGCCGCCGGGGCCGACATCGGCGAGCTCGCCCGCTCGTCCGCGATCGAGCTGTACTACGCCCGACGGATTGAGCGCTGGGACGCGATCCGCAATCTCTGGACGCCGCTGGTGGCCGCAGTATCGGGCTTCTGCCTGGGCGGAGGCAACGAGCTGGCCATGTCGTGCGACCTGATCGTGGCGTCCGAGACAGCGCGGTTCGGCCAGCCCGAGACCGGTCTCGGGATCATTCCCGGCGCGGGCGGGACCCAGCGCCTGACGCGTGCGGTCGGCAAGGCTCTCGCAATGGACATGATCCTGACGGGCCGCATCCTCTCTGCCCGGGAAGCACTCTCCGCCGGCCTCGTCGCGCGTGTCGTAGCGCGCGAGGCATGGCTTGGAGAGTCGGAGCGGCTAGCACGCGAGATTGCCTCGAAGGGCCCCGTCGCCACCCGCCTCGCAAAGGAGGCGGTGGACCGCGCGTTCGAGGGAACGCTGCAGCTCGGGCTCGAGTACGAGCGGCGCGCCCTCTACCTCGCATTCGCGTCGGAGGACGCCCGTGAGGGGCTCGAGGCCTTCGCCGAGAAGCGCGAGCCGGAGTTCAGAGGTCGCTAGACTCGTTCGACCCCGAGGATGCCGAGACTCACCCGCCTCCTCGAGCCGCCACGTCTCCGAACCGTCGAAAGCGATGAGGCCGAGCGGCGCGCAACCTGGCTCGAGCTCTTCTTCGACCTCGTGTTCGTCGCTGCGATCACTGAGCTCGGGACGATCCTGGGACTCCACCTCTCGGCAGTGGGCTACCTCAAGTACGCGGCGCTGTTCGTTCCGATCTGGTGGGCCTGGGCGGGGTTCGCCTTCTACGCCAACCGCTTCGACACCGACGATCTCGTGTACCGCCTCCTCGTCCTGCTCGGGATGTTCGCCGTGGCCGCGCTCGCGACGAACGTGCGCGGCGGGTTTCTGCACGGCGCGAGCGGATTTGCTGCCTCGTACGTTGCCGCGCGCATCGTACTTCTCGTGCTCTACGCACGTGCGATCCGCTTCGTGCCCCAGGCCCGGCAGCTCGCGACGCTCTACTTCCTCGCGTTCGCGGCAGCAGTGGTCATCTGGCTCGTCTCGCTCGCCTTCGGCAGCCCTGAGCGATTCGTCGGATGGGGGCTTGCGCTCACGATCGAGCTGGCCGCACCGCTCTTTGGCTGGCGCCAGATCCCTCAGGCACCGATCGACGTCAGGCACATCCCTGAGCGCTTCGGCCTCCTCACGATCATCGTGCTCGGCGAGTCCGTGCTCGCTGTCGTGATCGGTGTACGCAACGTGAGCTGGAGCAGGAATGCCGCCGCAGCAGCCGCGGGTGGGTTCGTCGCCGTCGCAGCGCTCTGGTGGGTCTACTTCGAGTTTCTGGACTCCTCGATGGTCAGCCGGAGCATCGCGTCCGGGCTCGTGTTCACCTACGCTCACTTTCCCGTCGTCATGGGCATCGCATCGCTCGGCGTCGGTGTCAAGTACGCGATTCTTTCGTCCAGGCCCGGCGGCGAGTACGGGAACGTGGGGTGGGTCGTCTGCCTGGCGACGTTGATCTGCATGCTCGGCCTCGCCGCGATTCAGCTGGCGACGCCACCCGTCCTTTTCGACGCTGACGTCTGGCTGCGACTGGGGACGGCCGGGCTCGCCGCGGTGCTCGCGGTCCTGTCGTCCGTGCTCTCGCCGATCCTGATCGTGTGGCTGCTGGCTCTGGCGCTTGCGCTGCAAGTCGTTGTGGAACTCGGCGGGCACGAGGCACACAGCAGCGCGTAGCCTTCTGAGCCGATGTCTGCCGAGGACGCGCCTCGGGGCCGGCCGCTTGCCTCCCTCCGATTCTGAGCCTATCGGGGAGAAGCGCGCGAGTGCGGCGTGGAAATGCGCCAAGATTGCGCCAACCGCGACGCGAAGGGAGGGCGAAGTGCCGGAGGTCGACGTCAGCCGCGAGGGTGCCGTCATGGTCGTCACGCTCAACCGCCCCGACGTACTGAACGCCTTCAACGCGACCGTACACGCCGGCCTCGCGTCCGCCCTCAAGGAGGCGCGCTCGCCGGACGTTCGCGCCGTCGTCATCACCGGCGCCGGACGCGGGTTCTGCGTCGGCCAGGATCTCAGCGAGCTCCGGGTTGAGACCGGTGACATCGGAGCTCGGCTGCGCGACCTCTACCACCCCACCGTTCTCGCTCTTCGCGAGATCGAGAAGCCCGTCATCGCGGCGATCAACGGTGCGGCGGCGGGAGCAGGCCTGTCGCTCGCGTGCGCCTGCGACATCCGCATCGCGGCGGCATCGGCAACGTTCGTCCCGGCGTTCATCAACGTCGGTCTCGTTCCCGACTCGGGCGGCTCGTTCTTCGTGACGCGCCTGCTCGGGTATGCCCGTGCCTTCGAATGGCTCTGCTCGGGAAGGAAGCTCGCCGCGGCCGAGGCGCACGAGTGGGGCCTCGTCGCGAGCGTCGTCGACGGCGACCGCTTGCTGGACCAGGCCATGGAGCTCGCTACGCAACTGGCGGCGATGCCGACGGCCAGCATCGGCATGACCAAGCGACTGCTCGACCGCGCAGCGTCCGCCGCGCTCGAGGATCAGCTCGAGCTCGAAGCCCAGTTGCAGGTAGCCGCTACGAAGACGGCCGACTTCCGTGAGGGTGTCGCCTCATTCCTCGAGAAGCGGCCGCCTCGCTTCACGGGTCGCTGACCATTCGGCCGGAACGCGTCGCCCGCGACCTGCAAAGCTCGCCGGTGCGCCAGCCCTGGTCTCGGTAGTGCGAGCCCTCTGCGAAAGAGCCGGCTGACCGCGGCAGACGCCCTGCTACTCATCCGCTGGACGGCCTCGCGTACGCCGCGTAGGGTCGGATTAGATGGCCTACCACCCGATCCGTCTCGTCGTTGACGACGACCTGCGCCGCTCGCGGCTGACCGTCTTCCTGCGGCTTCTCCTCGCCTTGCCTCACCTCCTCTGGAGCCTGCTGTGGAGCACGGCGGTCTCCGGAACCGTCGTTCTCGCCTGGTTCGTGGCGCTCTTCGCCGGCCGCGTCTGGCCGGAGCTGCACGACATCAATGCGCGTTTCCTTCGCTGGTACCTGCACTTCACGGCATACCTGCTCGGTGTTGCCAACCCGTACCCCCGCTTCGATGGGAGACCCGGGTATCCAATCGACGTGGAGATCGCGCGGCCGGAGCGACAGCGACGGCTCGTCACGGCGTTCCGTCTCATCCTCGCCCTGCCCGCGCTCGTGTTCGCGACCGCGCTCAGCACGGTGCTCGAGGTGGTCGCATTCCTCGCCTGGTTCGCCTGCGTCGTGCTCGGGCGGCTGCCGCGAGGCATGCGCGATCTCGCTGCGTACTGCCTCCACTTCAACGTGCAGACCTACGCGTACCTCATGCTGCTGACGCCACGCTATCCGAGCATCACCTTCGAGCCGATGCGACGTCCAGCGGAGCCGCCGCCGCCCGTCCCGATCGGCGCTCTCGCGCCGGACCTGGCAGATGCAGGTGAGGCGACTACACCGTCTTGAACTGCTCGAACGGCTGCCGGCAGCCGTTGCAATAGCGCAGCGAGCGACAGGGCGTCGGCCCGAAGAGGTTGTCCAGTCTCGTGTCGGTCGAGCCGCAGTACGGGCAGCGGAACGCTCGACTTTGCAACTGGACGAGCTGGGGTCTCGCCGGCCCCCCCTGAGGAACGGGCGGAGCCAAGCCGGCTCGGCGGAGCTTCTCGCGCCCGACCGCCGTGATCCGGTCGCTCGTCCAGGGCGTCTCACGGACGACGCGAACCTCGGGCTCGGCGCCGAGCCCGGTGATCCGCGCTTCCATTTCCGCTTTCATCAGCTCGAGTGCGGGGCAGCCGAGGAACGTGGGGGTGAACGCCACGTGCGCACGGCCCGCCTCGACGCGAACTTCCTGCACAACGCCGAGATCGACGAGCGAGATGACGGGAATCTCGGGATCGGGAATCTCACCAAGCGCGGCCCACACCTGCTCGGCCGTTACCACTGCACTCCGGCCGGCTCGCTCCGCCTCACGCTCGTCATCTCATCCCAGAGCAGTCCTAGCTCCTCGCTCTGCCGCCGGCGTGGGACCGGCTCGCCGATCGGCAGCTCGAAGGGCAGTCGAGCGGTGACCTGCTCGAGCCAACGCGGCCGAAGCTCGTCGCCCAAGACGCCGAGCGCATACGGCCACAGCTCCCGAACAGCCTCCTCGAGGCGGGCCGGCCCCTCCCCCCCGGAGAGCAGGCGCTCGAGCCACATCTCGGCGTGCATGCGGTGGTAGACCTCCTCGCGATCGATCTTGAGCGCGAGCCCCGCGACTTCCGGATGGCTCGAGCGCATCAGCGCCTCGATTCGCACCGCGTCGGCCGTCTCGTACAGGTAGTGGCGGGCGATCGTCCTGGCCCACTCGAGCAGGCGGAGCTCGACGAGCGGAGCCGATCGATATTCGTCCGGTTGGCGGTCGAGCGCGAGCTCGTCGGCCGTTGTCCCGAGCTCCTCGGCGATCAGCTGGTAGAGAGCCCTGGCGTGTCCGATCTCGTTTTGCGCGATGGACGAGAACGCGACATCCTCCTCCAGGAACGGCGCGACGCCCGTCCACTCCGAGTTCCGCCAGCCGAGCACGAGCTCGTCGTCGGCCAGCGGAAGCAGCAGGAGGGCGAGATCGCTCACGAGTCTGAGCCCGAAGCGGCGCCACGCACGCCATGCGCACCTTCCGCGGCGGCGCGCGCCTCCTTCAGCTTGGCTTTGATTGAGTAGCCGTCCACACGGTGGTAGTTGCGCTCGAGCTCGTCCACGAAATCGGTGATCTCGTGAACGGCCGAGCGCGGAACGACCCACAGCGCAGTCGACTCCCCGCGGCGGCCGTACTGCTCACGCGCATACGCCTCGGCGAACGTTCCGTCGGGCGCGGCGATCGAGCCGGCGTGCTGGAACGCAAGCCCCTTTCGCTCCTGACGAAAGACTTCGAAGATCACGCCGCTTCCGCGAGGACGACGCTTCGCACCCACGCCGAGCTCTCGCGCGCCGCGCGCCGCAGGTCGAGGCGCTCCGCGGTCCTCGGCCCGTGCCCCGTGACGACGTGCCGCAGCTCATCCCAGTCGGGCTCCGTGTATTCCCAGCTGCCCTCAGCGCACTTCCCGAGCTTCGAATCGGGAACCGTCAGGCCGAGCTCCCAGATCTGCGGCACGTAGCCGTCCAGGAACTGCTGCCGCGCGTCCTCGTTCGCCTGACTCTTGATCCGCCAGCGATAGGTCGGATCGTCTTCCGCCGGGAGGGGGTTACCGTGAAACTGCATCAGCGGCCCCCACCAGCGGTCGAGTGCCTCCTGGACGAGCTGGCGCTGCCCCTCCGTGCCGTTCACTAGGGTCAGGATCACGTCGCGCCCGTGGAGAATGTGGAACGACTCCTCCCAGCAGATCTTCTTCATGATCCGCGCGTACGGGGCATACGAGCACTTGAGGAGCGCTTTCTGGGAGATGATCGCCGCGGCATCGACCAGCCATGCGATCACGCCGACGTCGCCCCAGGTCTTCGTCGGGTAGTGGAAAACGTTGTGGAACTTGCTCCTGCCCGAGATCAGATCGTCGAGGCAGGCTGAGCGTGGCTTGCCCAGATCCTCGACGACGCGGTAGATCAGCTGCGCGTGGCCGACCTCGTCCTGCACCTTCGCCGTCAGCGCGAGCTTCCGCTGCAGAGTCGGCGCCCGCAGGATCCATTCCCGCTCGGGCAGCACCCCCATCAACTCGGAGTTTGCGTGCATCTCGATGAACTTGATCAGCCGGGCGCGGTACTCGTCCGGCATCGGGTCCGCGGTCTCGACTTGCCCGCCGGACTGGACGTACTCGAGAAATTCCTGCTCGCTCACGGCACCTCCTTGCCTAACGATCGTTAGGGTGCGAATGTAGCATGGCTCCGGCGATGGCCACGAGGAGACGAGAGCTCGCGCGACAGGCTGCCCGCCTCTTCGCCGAGAAGGGCTACCACGGCACATCGCTGGCCGATCTCGCCGAGGCGATGGGGGTTCGGAAGCCGTCCCTGTACTCACACATGACCAGCAAGCAAGCGCTGCTCCTCGTGACGATGCGCGAGGGTGCGGAGGCGTTTCATCGCGCCCTCGACGCGGTCCCGGAGGACGTCCCGGCAACCGACAAGATCCGGCGGGCGCTGCGCGGCCATCTTCGAGTCGTCGCAGAGCAAATCGACGTCGCGACCGTGTTCGTGCGCGAGTGGCGATACCTGGAGGGCGACCCACGCGAGGAGATCCTGCGCGAGCGGCGCCGGTACGAGGAGCGGATCCGCGCGCTGTTTCGGGAGGGCCGCGAGCTTGGCGAGCTCCGCTCCGATCTCGACGACGGTTCTGCCGCGCTGCTGATGCTCTCGGCCGCGAACTGGGCGTACACGTGGCTGCGCCCCGGCGCAGACACCGACATGCTCGCCGAGCGGTTCTACAATTTGCTCCTGGAAGGCATGCGGGGATATGCGACGCCCGCTTAGGTAGGCGCAGGCCGCCGCGCTGGCATCGTTCCCGGTGATGAAGACGATCGCCCTCGTCGTCAACCCGTTCGCGAGCCGAGTGACGGAGGAGCGGACCCACGAGATCGAGCGAGTGCTGGCCCGAGGTGGCGACCGAGTGACGACGCTCCTGACCGAGCACCCCGGGCACGCGGTCGAGCTCGCCCGAGAGGGGACAGGTCGTGCCGACGCGCTCGTCGTCTTCTCCGGAGACGGCGGTTTCAACGAGGTCCTGAACGGCGTCGACGGGTCGCGCCCGGTCGGGTTCGTGCCGGGCGGTGGGACGAGCGTCCTGTCCCGGGCTCTCGGATTGCCTCGGGAACCTCTGGACGCGGCGCTCCAGATCGCCGATGCGGTCGCGGCCGGGAGAACGCGACGGATCTCCCTCGGCCGGGTGAACGGGCGCCGCTTCGGCTTTGGCGCGGGCGTGGGGATCGACGCCGAGCTGGTGCGCCGCGTCGATGCGCGCGGCCGGGCGACGGACGGTCGCCGGCCGGGAGATGCCTACTTCATCTGGAGCCTCGCGCGGCTGCTCGCCGAGCGCCGCGGCCGGCTCGAGCCCGCGCTCGAGATCATGGGCGTCGGACGGGCCGCGCTCGCGTTCGTCGCCAACACCGACCCGTACACGTTCCTCGGCCGACGCCCGGTCCGGCTCGTCCCCGACGCCGTCTTCGAGCTCGGCCTGGACGTCGTCGCCCCGGTTTCCCTACGCGGGCACGAGGTGCTCCGCCTCCTTGGCGGCGCGGTCCTGAGCGGCCTGCCGAGTGGAGCGGCCAACATCCTCCGCCTCCACGACGTCGAAGGGGTTGAGCTCGTATGCGACAGGCCTATGCCCCTCCAGGTAGACGGCGAGGACCTCGGCAACGTCGACCGCGCCGTCTTCACGGTCGAGCGTGAGGCGCTCGATGTCCTCGTCTAGGGCCCGTCTCGTCGCCGTCCTGGCAGCGCTCACGGCTCTGCTCGCGATCGTCGCGCTCGCGAGCAGAGGCCACCAGGCGCCGGTCGGAGGGGGTGGTTCCACACGAGCGCCATCACAGGTGCTGGTGGACGTGGTGTTCACGCTGCTCCTCTGTGGGATGTTGGCGACGGCGCTCTTCCTCGCCTACATGCGGACGTGGAAGAGGGCCGAGGCGAAGCGCAAGGGAAGCGTTCTCGGATCGTTCGGCACAGTGCTCTACATCCTGGTCGCGCTCGGGCTGGTGGCGATCATCACGAGCCGGGCGCGTGACGGCAACGGCAGGGGGCTCAACATTCCGAGGTTGGATCAGCAGGCGAGGTTGCAGCGCGGGGTCGACGCGCGGCACGACGTGCGCACGCCGTCCTTCGAGTGGCCGCTGGCGGCGGGGCTCGTGGCGCTCGGCCTTGCCGCGGTCGCGGCACCGCTCGTCCGCCGCCGTCTCCATGTCCGCGCCGTCTATCGCGAGCAGCGGATCGCGCACGCGCTCGCCGACGTCCTCGACGAGTCTCTCGACGACCTGCTCCATGAGCGCGACCCGCGGCGGGCGGTGATCGCCGCCTACGCGCGCATGGAGCGGACCCTCGACGCCGAGGGGATTCCTCGTCGCAGCGCCGAGGCGCCGTTCGAGTATCTCTCACGTGTGTTCTCGGACCTTCGCGCCAATACCCGCTCCGCCTTCGCGCTGACAGAGCTCTTCGAGCGCGCGAAGTTCAGCCCGCACCGGATCGACACGTCGATGAAGGAGGAGGCGATCGCAGCGCTCGTCGCCCTCCGCAACGACCTGCGGGGGGCGACCGCGTGAGGCGTGCGATCAGCGAATCGGTCAGCCTCGCCGTGATCGCGTCGGCGCTCCTCGCGCTGGTCGTCTCGATCCGGCCGGGCGACCGCGACCTGGCGCTCGATCTCTACGTGCTCGTGGTCGGTGCCCTCGCGATGCTCGCCGTCGCGCGCGTCGCGCGCGTCGCGCGCGAATCGCAGACCGGCCGTTCCAGGTTCGACGAGGCGCTGGCGGCTGAGCCCACGGCGCCCGAGCGGCCGCCGGACCTAGTCCGGCTCGAGCGTGAGGTGGCACTCAGCGTCGCGCGCGCCTTCGACCTGCATTTCCGGCTCCGGCCGGCCCTGCGCGAGATTGCCGTGCACCGCCTGCTGGCCCGGCGCGGAATCGATCTGCACGAGCGTCCCGAAGCCGCCCGCGCTGCGCTCGGCGAGCCCGCCTGGGAGCTCCTGCGGGAGGACCGCCCGGCTCCCGAGGACCGGATGGGCCCGGGTCTGCCCCTGGACGAGCTGCGCCGCGTCGTCGACACGCTGGAACGCGTCTAAGGTTCGTGCCGATGCAGCTGGAAGAGGTCGCCGCGACCAGCGAGCGCGTGCTCGACGAGATCGAGCGCGCCATCGTGGGCAAGCGAGAGGTGCTCGAGCTGATCCTGCTCGGCTTCCTCTCCGACGGTCATGTCCTGCTCGAGGACTACCCCGGACTTGCCAAGACGCTGATCGCCCGCTCGTTCGCCCAGGTCAGTGAGCTGCGCTTCTCCCGGATCCAGTTCACTCCGGACCTGATGCCTTCCGACGTGACGGGCTCCTCGATCTACAACCAGCGCGCGGCCGACTTCGAGTTCCGCCCCGGGCCGATCTTCGCCAACCTGCTGCTCGGCGACGAGATCAACCGCGCTCCGCCCAAGACGCAGGCGGCGCTGCTCGAGGCGATGCAGGAGCGCCAGGTCACGATCGAGGGACGCTCGCATGCGCTCGAGCGCCCCTTCCTCGTGGTGGCGACCCAGAACCCGATCGAGTACGAAGGCACCTACCCGCTGCCCGAGGCTCAGCTCGACCGCTTCGTGCTGCGTACCGGGGTCGGCTACCCCACCCGCGAGGACGAATGGCGCGTGCTGGAGGCCCGACTCGACCGAGCGGTGGACGAGGTCGTGCTCTCGCCCGTCGTCGACCGCGAGACGCTCCTTGGAATGCAGCGCGCGATCGAAGGCGTCCACGTGGCGGAGAGCGTCGGCCTGTACATGGTCGACCTCGTCGCCTCGACGCGTGCAAGCTCGCGCATTCAGGTCGGCTCGAGCCCGCGTGGCACGCTTGCCCTGCTCAAGCTCTCGCGCTGCAAGGCGGCCCTCGCCGGTCGCGATTTCGTCACTCCCGACGACGTCAAGGCCATCGCCGTGCCGGCCCTCGCGCATCGCCTGATGCTGCGCCCGGAGCTGTGGGTGCAGCGGGTCAGCCCCGACGACGTCGTCCGCCAGTCGCTCGAGACCGTCCCGACCCCGAAGGCCGAGGACATCGTCTCGAGCCCCGGTTGACCCGATCGTTCACGGCGAAGCTCGGGGTCTACGCCGGCCTGGCGTCCTTCGGCCTGCTGGCCGCGCTCGCTCTCGGGATACCTGAGCTCGTCGCGCTCGCGGCGCCGCTGGCGCTCGCGGCCGCATTCGACCTAGCCCTGACCGAGCAGCCGCGGCTCGGCGCGAGCTTCGAGCTCGAGCGCTTGACCGCGCTGGAGGGCGAGCGAGTCGGCGCGGTCGTCCGGCTCACGTCTCCGGCCCCGATCGAGCGACTCGAGCTCCTGATCGACGCCCCGCCCGGGCTGTCAATCGTGGACGGCGACAATCCCGTCGCGCTCCGGCTCGGCCCGCGGGACGGGCGCGAGCTCGCGCGGACGATTCGCTGCGACCGCTGGGGTGGATACGCGCTCGGCCGGCTGCACCTGCGCGCGACCAGCCGGTTCGGGCTCGTGCGGCACGAGCTCGAGCTGGAGCCGTCGGTCGACCTCAAGGTCTACCCGACGGCGGACGCCGTGAGCCGGCTCGTCCGACCTCGCGAGACGCAGGTCTTCAGCGGCAACCAGGTCGCTCGACAGAAGGGCGAGGGGATCGAGTTCGCCGACCTGCGGGCATTCGTCCCGGGCGATCGGATCCGGCGGATCAACTGGAGGGCGAGCGCGCGGCGCGGCGAGCTCTGGGTGAACGAGCTGCACGCCGAGCGAAACGCCGACGTAATCGTCTTCCTCGACTCGTTTACCGAGGCACGCGGCGGCACTTCCGGCACGCTCGATCTCGCGGTGAGAGCGGCGGCGGTCATCTCCGACGCATACCTGCGGGAGAAGGACCGCGTGGGGCTGATCAGCTTCGGCGGCGTGCTGAACTGGCTGCTGCCGGGGAGCGGCCTCACCCAGCTCTACCGGATCGTGGACTCGCTCCTCGATACCGAGATCATCCTCAACTACGCGTGGAAGGACATCGACGTCCTCCCGCGGCGCACCCTGCCCCCGCAGGCGCTCGTGCTCGCCCTGACGCCGTTCCTCGACGAGCGCTCCTCGACGGCGCTGCTCGACCTGGTCGGCCGCGGCTTCGACCTCGCGATCGTCGAGATCTCTCCGCTTCCGTTCAGCGGGCCGGGCGCCGGCGACGATGAGCAGCTCGCCCACCGGATCTGGCGCCTCCGGCGTGATGCGCTGCGGGGGCGCTTCGAGCACGCCGGCGTCCCCGTGGCCGTCTGGGAGGACGGCGCGCCGATCTCGGTGCCGCTCGAGGAGGTGAGGGCGTTCAGACGCTTCGCAGCCCGCGGGCGCGGCTGATCGTCGCGGCCCTCGCGCTGGCGATCGCGCTTGCCGCCTACCCGGCTCTGCGCGCGGATCGCCTCCGCTCCCTCGTCGCGCTCGAGGGTCTCGTCGCCGTGGCGCCGCTCGCGGCGGGTCTGCTCCTTCGCTCGGCCGGCCCGCTTCCCTGGACGCTCTTCTTCCTCGGCGTGGAGTACGCGACCTCGCTGCTCGCCGGCGTCCGGACGGTCGACGCCTTCGCGCCCGTCGTCGGAGCGGCGTTCTTCTGCCTGGCCGAGCTCGCCGGCTGGGCGCTCGACGCCGGCATCGTGCCGGAGGAGCGAGACCTCGCGATCCGTCGAGTCGCCGCGACCTCGCTTGCGACGATCGTGGCGGGCGGCACCGGCGGGCTGCTCCTGGCCTCGTCTGAGTTCGCGATCACGGGAGGCGTGCTGCTGGAGGCCGTGGGTGTCCTGGCGGCGGTGGCGTGCCTCGCCCTGGTGGGCGCCCTCGCCTGGCGGCGGGCCGAGCCCCCGGACCCGTTCGCCTGAGCTATAGTCCGCTACGGAATATGCCGGACAGTCCTAACACTATTGCGCCGACCGCGACCGAGTCCGCGATCCTCGGCCTGCTCGCTCGTGACGGCGAGCTTTCCGGCTACGACCTCCGAAAGCTCGTCGCCTCCAGCGTCGGCTACTTCTGGGGGCCCGCCAAGAGCCAGATCTACGCGGTCCTTCCGAGGCTGGTCGCGCAGGGGCTCGTGACGAGGCGCGACGTCGCCCAGAGCCGGCGCCCGGACAAGCAGGTCTACCGGATCACTCCGGAGGGGAAAGGTGCCCTCTCGGCCTGGCTCGACGAGCCGATCGAGCCCGAGCCGGACCGGAGCGTCTTTCTGCTCAAGCTCTTCTTCGGCGACCTCGCCAGTCCGGGCGCGCTGCTCGAGCAGGTGCGCCGGAAGCGGGCCGAGGCCGAGCAGCTCAGAGCGGAGCTCAACGCGATCGACGAGCAGGTGGCGGGGTCCGGCGGGGAGCTCCATCCGGCGCTCACCCGCCGGTACGGGCAGGCGTGGGCCGACGCCGTCATCCAGTGGGCCCGCGAGACCGAGCGCGAGCTCGAGGGGAAGCCCGCGCGCCGGAAGGCGCGCACGTGAAGCCCTCCCGCGTGAGAGGCATCGCGCTGTTGCGCTCTCGCTTGCGGTCACCGCCGGGACGGCGGGCTCGGCCGGATCGAGTGCTTTGGCCCGTCCCTGGCATGGATGCGTTCGAGCGAGCGATCACGCGAAGGTCGTGAGCCTGCACACGAAAGACAGCGTCCGCCTGGCGGGCGCGATCTTCGGCAAGGGCCCGCGCGGAGTCGTCCTGGCTCACGAGAGCGACGCCACCCTCTGTCACTGGGCCCCCTTCGCCCGCACCCTGGCCCGGCAGGGGTACCAGGTGCTGGCGCTCGACTTCCGGAACTACGGCTTCTCGGCGAAGGCCAAGTTCCCCAAGAACCTGAACCTGACCGCCGACCTGGCCGCGGCCGGCCGGGAGCTGCGGCGGCGCGGCGCGAAGAGCGTCGTGCTCGTCGGAGCGTCGATGGGAGCGACGGTGAGCGTCGCCTCGGGCGCCTCGATCTCGCCGCCGGTATCGGCCGTGGCGAGCCTCTCGGGCGCGCGCACGTTCGTCCGGCTCGACGCGGAGGCGGCCGCCCGGCGCCTGCGGGTTCCGGCCCTCTTCGTCGCCTCGGAAGACGATCCCGGCTATGCGGACGAAGCGCAGGCGCTCTTCGCAGCGGACACGGCTCCGGGCAAGCGGATCGAGGTTGTGCCCGGCGACGACCATGGGGTCGAATTGCTGGGCGCACCTGCCGTCCGCACACTCATGCTCGCCTGGATCGGCGAGCACTCGACGTCGCCGTAAGCGCTCGCGGCGTCGAGGTCGCCGCGCTTGTCACGGGATCAGCAGCGGCCACACGTCCGCAACTCGGCTCGAGTTTGCGCGGAGGTGTGCCGGCGCAGCTCCCACTCTGTCACGTTTCGAGGCGATGATCCAGCGGGCGAGCGGACTCGTCACCTTCCTCTTCACGGACATCGAGGGATCGACGCGCCTGCTCAAGCAACTGCGAGCCAGACGGGGGTCTTGAGGATCTTGTGCATGTAGCTTCTCATCACCGTCTCTCCTTGTTGCGGCCACTCGTTGCGGCCGAGTGGAGACACGATGCGCTGGATCGCTTAATGACGCCACCGAAGTTGGTAAAGCCTTCGGTTAAGGACTCGACACGGGTCACCCGGCTGTCGGGTCGACGACCCTGAGATAGGCTCGCCTGCAATGGCGCAGGTTCTCCCTGCAGAGCGCGACCTCCGGCGGGTGATCGGCGACGGTGAGACAGTCGCCGACGGCGAGGTCGAGGGACTCTCCGACCACGACCTGATCGAGCTCTACCGCTCGCTCGTCCTGCTGCGGACCTACGACGAGCGGTCAGTCGTGTACCACCGTCAGGGCCGCGTCGGCACCTACGCGATCTTCTGGAATCACGAGGCGATGCAGGCGGGGTCCGCCTACGCCCTCGACGACGACGACTGGATCTTTCCCAGCTACCGCGAGTCCGCGATCGGGCTCCTGCGCGGCATGCCGGCCTCGACGGTCCTCTCCTGGTGGCGCGGCCACCCCTCCGGCTGGTGGAACCCCGCCGACTACAACCTGGCCTCGATCTGCGTCCCGATCGCCACGCACGTGCCGCATGCCGCGGGGCTCGCGTGGGGAAAGAGGCTTCGCGGCGAGAGGTCGTGCGCGATCGCCTATTTCGGTGACGGAGCGACCTCAGAGGGCGCGTTCCACGAGGGTGCGAATTTCGCCGCGGTGTTGAGGGCCCCCCTCGTCCTCTTCTGCAACAACAACGGCTGGGCGATCTCCACTCCCGTCGAGGCGCAGACGAGGGCCGAGACGCTCGCCGACAAGGCGGTCGGCTACGGCATTCCCGGCGTTCGGGTCGACGGCGGCGACGTGCTCGCCGTGTACGACGTGACGCGCGACGCCGTCGCGCGGGCCAGGGCCGGCGAGGGGCCGACGTTCATCGAGGCGGTCTCCTATCGTGTGGCGCCGCACGCAACAGCCGACGACCCGAGCGCCTACATCGACCCCGAGCGGGTAGAGGAGGAGAAGCGGCGCGAGTGCGTCGGACGCTACGAGCGGTACCTCCGCCGCGCCGGCCTCTTGACCGACGAGCTGGCCGCGTCGATCCGCGCAGAGGCCGTTCAGGTCATGCGCGAAGGGATCGCCCAGGCCGAGGCGGAGCCCGCCGCTGACGTGGCTCTTCTCTTCGAGCACGCCTACGTCGATCCGCCGGCCTCGTTCACGAGCGACCTCGCCGAGCTGCGGAGGATTCTCGGTCGGTGAGCGAGCGGACCCTCGTCGAGGCGATCAACGACTGCTTCCACGTGGAGCTGGAGCGTGACGACAACGTCATGGTGATGGGAGAGGACGTGGGTCGCGCCGGCGGCGTCTTCCGCGCGACGGCGGGCCTGCGCGACCGCTTCGGCCCCGACCGCTGCGTCGACACGCCGCTCGCCGAGGCCGGGATCATGGGCACGGCCGTCGGGCTGTGCATGGCCGGTTGGCGCCCCGTCTGCGAGATGCAGTACGACGCCTTCAGCTATCCCTCGCTCGACCAGCTGATCACGCACGTGGGGCGCTACCGCTGGCGGACGGGCGGCCGCATGGAGTTCCCGCTCACCGTCCGGATGCCCTACGGCGGCGGCGTCCGCGCACCCGAGCTCCACGACGACTCGCCCGAGGCGTACTACGTGCACACGCCGGGCATCAAGGTCGCCATTCCCTCCACGCCGGCGGACGCCAAGGGTCTCCTCGCCGCCGCCATTCGCGATCCCGACCCCGTGGTCGTCTTCGAGCCGAAGCTCCACTACCGCACGATGCGAGGCGAGGTACCCGAAGGGGACTACGTCGTGCCGCTCGGCAAGGCTCGGATCGCACGCGAGGGGTCCGACCTGACGATCGTCGGCTACGGCTCCATGATCCCGCTCGCCGAGCGCGCGGCCGACGCGCTCGCCGGCGAGGCGAGGGTCGAGGTGCTCGATGTCCGGACGCTGAAGCCGCTGGACGAGGAAGCGCTCCTGGCGTCGGCGGGAAAGACGGGCCGCGTCGTGATCGTCCAGGAGGCTCCGCGAACGTGCGGGTACGCCGCCGAGCTCGCCGCGATCCTGGCCGAGAAGGCAATCCTCGACCTGCGCGGGCCTGTGATCCGCGTGACGGGCTACGATGTCCCGTACCCCTATTGGCAGCTCGAGGACGCCTACATGCCTTCGGTCGGGCGGGTCGTGGATGCCGCCCGAAAGCTGCTCGAGTTCTGAAAGCCTGACTCGATGATCCATGAGATCCCGCTCGGGCGGCGAACGCTGCACGGTCACTTCTCGCGCGACCTGCCACCCATTCTCACGATCGATCCCGGTGACTCCGTGGTGTTCGGGACGCTCAACGCCGGCTGGTACACGGCTGCCGGAGAGGAGTTCCAACCGCGAGATCCTGACCTCGACGAGGGTCACGCGCTCGTCGGGCCGATCGAGGTGCGCGGCTCGCGCGCGGGCGACACACTCGCCGTGAGGATCGATGCGCTCCGCGTCG
>JBBRYW010000064.1:0-16671 GCA_038237235.1 Gaiellales bacterium | reverse complement strand
GGTCGATCCTCCGGACCTCGCCGAGGCGCTGCGCGCGCCGGCCGAGCTGGCGCGCTCGCTCGGCGTTCTCGTCGAGCGCCTGCGCGTGCGAAGCCCGCGGCGGGTCGAAGCGCTGCTTCAAGTCGTCGCCGAGCGCGAGCCGGGCTTGTTCTGCTTCGGCCCCGACCGATCGCTGCTACCTCGTCGCGTCTACCGTAGGGCCTCGGAGGCGGTGCGCGAGCGCGCGACCTGTCTCGTCTGGCTCGCGACCTGACGGTCCCACGGCGCTCGCCGCCTCTCGGTCAACGCCTGAATGCCGCCGGCGCGGCAAGCATGGCCGCGCCGAGCACGACCGCGCAACCCACGAAGACGACACCGTTCCAGCCCCACGCCTCCCAAGCGATTCCCGGCAGGTAGGCCCCGAGTAGCCCAGAGAGGTAGTACGAGCTGAAGTACAGGGCGCTCGCCGCGCCGCGATCCGTCCGGGCCGCTGCGAAGACGCCCACCTGAGCCGCTGTCGCACCGGTGAACATCGCGATCGTCAGGAGTGCGAGGCCGGGGACAAGCGTGGCCATGCCTTCCGGCAGGGAGAGCAGCAGGCCCGCCGCGGCAACCAGCAGTGCCCCGAGCAGCAAGCGCTGCCAACCGACCCGATCGGCAAGGCGGCCGGCTACCGGGCCGGCGACGCCGAACAGCCAGAGGAAGAAGATGAGGCCACGCGCGCCGGTCCCGAGCGAGAACGGCGGCGCCTCCAAGCGGAAGGTGATGTACGAGAAGACGCCGACGAAGCTGAAGAAGAGCGCGCTGCCGCTGAGAGCGGTACGGAGCAGGGCGACGTTTCGAAGGTGGCGACCGACTCCTTTCAAGCGCGGCTCCTCGCGCGCGGCGACCGGCACGTCCGGAAGCGTGTGGTACATCACGAGCGCGGCTGCGAGTGGCAGCACCGCGAGGGCGCCGATCGCAGAGCGCCAGCCGATCCAGCTCGCGAGCAGCGCCACTCCGACGCGGCCGACGAGCCCGCCTGCCACGAGCGACGAGACGTAGTAGCCCATGGCGAGGCCACCGAGGCGAGGGGCGAACGCCTCCATCACGTACGGGACACCGACCGCGAGCAAGCCCGGCATGCAGAGACCCTGGGCCGCGCGTGCCGCGAGCAGCGCCGGAAAGGTCGGCGCGACCGCGGCGGCGAGAGTCGGCGGGACGAGGAGGACGCTCGCGACGAGCAAGGAGCGCCGGCGTCCATAGCGGTCGGAGAGCGGGCCCCAGAGCCAGGCACCCACGGCGACGGCGAGCATGACGCTCGAGATCGTCAGTCCGGCGCGCGGTGGGCTGACGGCGAACGAGGAGCTGATCTCGGGCAGGATCGCCTGAGTCGAGTACATCGTCGCGAACATGCCGGCCGCCCCGATCAGGAAGCCGGCGAGGCCGCCGGTGGCTACCTCGCGCTGTGCAGTCGACGCCGACTGCGTGCTCAGGCGCCGAGGCGTTCGACGAGGGCCTGCTCGGCGGCCGCGAGCGCCTCCGACAGCCTCTCCGGGTCGCGGCCGCCCGCGCGCGCCATCGTCGGCCGGCCCCCGCCACCGCCGCCGACGAGCACCGCCGCCGTCTTGACGACATCCGCCGCGCTGACGCGCTCGGCGACGCTCGCGTCGAAGTTGGCCACCAGGTGGACCCGCCCGTCCTCCCGGGCGCCGAGCACGACCGCAGCCGGACTGCGCCGCTGCTTCTCGCGGTCGGAGACCTCGAGCACCTGGTCGGCGTCGGCGTCACGCAGCTCCGCGACGAAGACGTTGACGCCTCCCACCTCCCGCTCCCGCCGATCCGTCAGCTCGAGTGCCCGTCCAGGCTCCACAGCCGGCTTCCGGGCTTCCTTTCGCACCCGCTCCAGCTCGACGCGAAGCTGAGCCGCCTCGGCGGCCCGCTCGTGCAGTAGCGCGAATGCCCCACCGGAGGTCACGGCCTCGATCCGCCGCGCGCCGGCGCCAACCGATCCCTCGGAGAGAATCGCGAACGGCCCGATCTCGGCGGTCGAGCGCACGTGCGTTCCGCCGCACAGCTCCCGGGTGAAGTCGGGAACCTCGATCACGCGCACCTCGTCCCCGTACTTCTCGCCGAAGAGCATCGTCGCGCCGAGCTTCCGCGCTCCGTCGATCGGCACGACGAATGCGCGCACCGGCAGGTTCTGGAACACACGCTCGTTGACCCGCCGCTCGACCTCCTCGCGCTCCTCCGGCGTGAGCGCCTCACCGTGGGTGAAGTCGAAGCGCAGCTTGTCGGAGCGTACTGCGGATCCGGCTTGTCGCACGTGCTCACCGAGGACCTCGCGAAGCGCACGGTGCAGGAGATGCGTGGCCGTGTGGTTCGCCATCGTCGGGAAGCGGACGCTCCACGGCACGACGGCGCGAACGCGATCCCCCGCCGAGAAACCCTCGCCGCTGAACAGGAGCGCCTGATCGTCCTCGAAGCGATAGGCCGCCTGCAGGTCGGCGCGCGCGCCCGTCTGCTCGCTCTCGATGAACCCGGCGTCAGTTACCTGGCCGCCGCCTTCCGGATAGAACGGCGAGTCCCGGAGCTTGGCGAGAAAGAGGCCGTCCTCGATCGGCTCGAGCGCACCGATCTGGGTGAGCGCCTCGATCTTCTCGTAGCCGACGAACTCCGTCTGGAAACCGGCGCCGAGCGCAAAGTCGGCAGCGCGCTTGTCGTCGCGCGAGATCGCGGCGCGCGAGCGCTGACGCTGCTCGGTCATCAGGCGTGTGAACTCCTGGATGTCGACGCCGAGCCCGCGCTCTCGCGCGAGCTCCTGAGTCAGCTCGAGCGGGAAACCGAAGGTGTCGTGGAGCTTGAACACAGCTTCGCCCGCGATGTCGCGGCCGCGCTCGGCAATCTGCTCGAAGAGCCGCATACCACGGGCGAGCGTCTCAGAGAACCGCTCCTCCTCCGCCGTCAAGATCCGGTGGATCTCGTCCCGATGCTCCTCGAGCTCCGGATACCCGCCGGCCATCTGCTCGATCACCACGTCCGCGAGCCGGCCGAGGAACGGGGACTCGAGCCCGAGCCGTCCCGCCTGCTGCACCGCGCGCCGCACGATCCGCCGCATCACGTAGCCGCGGCCCTCGTTCGACGGCGACACGCCGTCGGCCGCGAGGAACGTCATCCCGCGGCCGTGATCGGCGAGGATCCGGTGCGCCTTCATGGCATCGGCCGACTCGCCGGAGCCGACACCGCTCTCCTCCTCGAGCCAGCGCATGATCGCCTGGTAGCCGTCCGTCTCGTAGACGGAGATCACGCCCTGCAGCACCGCGGCGGCGCGCTCCAGACCCATGCCCGTGTCGATGTTCTGCTTCGGCAGCGGCATCAACGTCCCGTCGGAGTGCAGCTCGAACTCCATGAAAACGAGGTTCCAGAACTCGAGGAAACGCTCGCACCTCGTACACGCGGGCGCGCAGTCGGGCTGCCCGCAGCCGTGCTCCTCGCCGCGGTCGTAGTACAGCTCCGAATCCGGGCCGCAGGGCCCGGGGCCGCCGACCGACCAGAAGTTCTCCGCCCGAGGCAGCCGGACGATTCGCTCCGGCGGCTGGCCGATCGCCTCCCAGGCGCGGATCGCGACCTCGTCCGCGCCGAGACCGAGCTCCGGATCGCCGGCGAACACACTCACCCACAGATTGTCCAGCTCGATCCGCATGTGCTCCGTCAGGAACTCCCAGGCGAGCTCGATCGCGCCTTCCTTGAAGTACTGGCCGAACGAGAAGTTGCCGAGCATCTCGAAGAACGTCAGGTGGGATCCATCGAGGCCGACCTCATCGATGTCTGGGGTGCGGAAGCACTTTTGTGCGGTGGTGAGGAGGGGGGCCGGCGGCTGCTCGCGGCCGAGGAAGAACGGCATCAGCGGCTGCATGCCGGCGCTGTTCAGGAGCGTCGAGCGGTCGTCGGCCCTTGGAATGAGCGACCACGACGGATGGAAGGCGTGCCCCTTCGACTCGAAGAAAGCGCGATAGCCCGCCCGCAACTCGGCCGTGGTCTGCATGGAGAGATTGTACGGAGGTGTTGCGCGCTGGCAGGATTCGCCGATGCGCCGTGCGATCCCAATCGCTCTCACCCTCGCGCTAGCGGCGACCGGGATCGCCGGCGCCGCGCGAGCGGCACCTCGCACCTATACGACCCGGCAAGTGAAGAGCGCCTTCCACGCCCGAACCGGCATTCCGCTCGTCCGCTTCGAGCCGGCCTCGACCCGCGACGTGACCTCGCTCCGCACGCTGCCGCACCGAACCGCGCGATTCGGCGACTTCCAGCTCTTCGTCTTCCGGCCGGCGGCGATCGCACGCATGCGCAAGGCCTTCACGAACGGCGTCAAACCGGACGGCCGGCACATCTACTGGGTCCCGGACCAGGCGGGTGGTCAGATCGCGCTGACGCTGCACGGGGGAAACCTCGCGCTCGGCTGGTTCCCGCCGAACGGAGCACACATCGTGGACGCCCGCTGGCAGCGGCTGCAGACCGCGATGCGGCGGCTCTAAGCAGGCGGCTGCGCGAGTGCGGCGCCGATTCCCCTGGCGGCGCTGACCGGGCTGACCAGTATGTCGCTTCCTGCGGCGAGCGCGTGCTCGACTTGACAGGCGCCGCGGCCCGGTGATACTCGGCCGGTTAGTGCGAATCGAGGAGGTCGGAACATGAGGTGGTGGCTTCGCAGCCTCGCAATTGGTGCGGCGGTGGGGTTCGCTGTTGGTCTCGTCGTCGGCGGCACGCTCGGTCGGGTCTTCATGCGCGTCCTCTTCCTCGCCAGGGAGGATGCGCTCGGGTTCGAGACCGCGATGGGCGCGATCGTCGGTGAATTTACGGGTCACGGGACGACTGCGATCTACGCCTTCGGGGCGATCGCCGGCGTCGCTCTCGGCGTCGCCTATGCGGTAGGACGCACGCTGCTTCCCTCCGGAACGCTCGTGCGGACGATCATTTTCACGCTCGCCACGACGGCGTTCATGCTCGGACAGATCGTTCGCGGCAACCGCGAGGACTTCTCGATCTTGCCAGTGACGCTCAGCCTCACGCTCATCGTCGGCTCGGTCGCACTGACCGCCGCCCCCGTGCCGCTGATCGTGGAGCGCCTCGCGCCCGACCGAGCGCGCAGGCCCGGCCGCCTCGCACAGGGCGTCGTGCTGCTCGGCATGACCGGATTCGCCGTCTTCGCAGTGACGGGGATCGTAATCGCCTACGCCGGGTAGCGCTCGTCTCGCTGCGACGACACCGCCGTGATGGGTGTCGGGGGGCATTCCGGGCGCTGGCCCCACGGTCCGGTGTAGTGTCGGCCGGTGCGGCGGGATCGGACGTGGCGAGCGACGCGAGCCCTCGGTGTAACAGTCGGTGGCCTTCTACTCGCGCTCGGCGTCGCTGAGCTCGGAACGCATCTCGACGAGCCACTGTCCCTCTTTTTCTGGTTGCCCGCGCTCTGGGGCGGCGGTGTGCTGATACTCGTCGGTATGTTCCGAACGGCGGAGCGCCCTTGGCTCTCTGTGTGCTCGTGATCGTCGGCGCGTTTCTCGGGCTCCTCGCGACCGCTTGGACGGTACTGATGCCGGTTCTCATACTCACGCTGGTCGTGCTCACGATCGTGCGCACGAGTCGTCAGGCACCGACTCCAGTCTGACATCGACCACCACGCTCAGCACCCACCCACATCGTCCGGCACGACACGAATCAGGTTGGCCGCACAATCGAGTGCCAGTGCGATCGCAGGCCGTTGAGGAACTGGGCGGCTGCCGCACTTTAGACGACCGCGATGGCTTCCGCGCCTCGGCACCACAGCGCAGCTCGAGCTGCAAGGCGACGATCTCGCGGGCGGACGCGAGCGTCAGCCCGCGAGCACCTCGGTCTCCTCGAAGTCGATCTCCTCGCGGATCTTCTCGAGCGAGCGGCGGATCAGCCGCGAGACGTGCATCTGGGAGATTCCGACCTGCTGCGCGATCTGCGACTGCGTCAACCCCTTGAAGAAGCGGAGATGGAGAATCATGCGCTCGCGCTCGTCGAGAACCCGGAGCCCCGGCTCCAGAACGGCCCACTCCTCCGAGATCTCGTACCGCGGCTCCTCTTTGCCGAGCGAGTCGAGCGGGTCGAGGTCACCGTCCTCGTCGCCGTCTCCGCCCGTCGAGAGGGAGACCGAGCTGTAGGCACGGCCGCTCTCCAGCGCCTCGAGTACCTCCTCCTCGTTCGCACCCGCCGCCTCCGCGAGCTCCGCGATCGTCGGCGAGCGAGCGAGCTGGACAGTCAGCTGCTCGACCAGGCGCGAGAGCTGGACATTCAGCTCCTGAAGGCCGCGCGGAACCCGCACCGACCACCCCTTGTCGCGGAAATGCCGCTTGATCTCGCCGATGATGTTCGGCGTCGCATAGGTCGTGAGCTCGACGCCCCGGTTCAGGTCGAACCGGTCGATCGCCTTGATCAGGCCGATGGCGCCGATCTGTGTCAAATCCTCGAGCTGCTCGCCGCGGTAGCTGTAACGGCGCGCAAGCGATCGGACGAGCGACATGTACTGCTCGATCAGCTGCTCGCGCGCGGCGAGGTCGCCCTGCTCGTGGTAGCGGCGCAGAAGGACCTTCTCGGCTCGCTCCGGCGGCACTATGCCGACCTCCCCGAGACGTCGAGAAGCTTGGTCAGGCGCACCCACTGGCCGTCCTCCCCGTCGACGAGGTCGACCCGATCGGAGACCGCGTCGAGAATCCGGCGAAGGCCGACCTCGTCGCCGGGCTCACGCGTCAGCTCCGCGCCAACTCCCTTGCCGAACGGCCCGACCAACGTCTCGATCGCGGTCTCGGCGAGGCGAAGCGTGATCGTCACGACGGCAGCAGCCTCACGCCGGGCGAGCAGGCTCTCGAGCGCGATGCTCAAGTCCTCGAGCCCCTCGAAGGTGACCGGACGGCGCGTCGCAAGCCCACTCAGGACAAGCTGCGCGACGCCGTGGTAGGCGCGATCGCGCGGCATCCTCAGCGTGATCTCGTCGAAGGTCGGCGCGGCCACTTGGGCGATCCTAAGCGCTCGCGGAACGGATCAGGCCCGCTCCCACGACCGCGTCGCCGTCGTAGAGGACCGCCGCCTGGCCGAGAGCCACGCCGTACGCGGGCTCGTCGAGCGCGATCGCAAATCCACGCGCCCGGTGCTCGACCCTCGCCGGAAGGGTAGGCGAGCGATAGCGCAGCTTCGCGTCGACCCGCCCGGCGGGCACATACAGGCGGCCCCTGACGCTGACGCTCCGACGCGCGAGCGCCCCGCGCGGCCCGACCACGACCCGATTCGTCGCCGGGGTTGTCGTGATTGCGTACAGGGGCCCTCCTGCCGACACGCCGAGGCCGCGGCGCTGCCCTGCCGTGAAACGCCAGAAGCCGTCGTGACGGCCGAGCTCGTGGCCCCGCTGATCCACGATCGCTCCCGTCCGGGGAGCCAGGCCGCGCCGCTCGAGGAAGCTCCGATAGTCACCCCCCGCGAGAAAGCAGGCCTCCTGGCTCTCCAGGCGCTCCGCGGCGGCCAGCCCGGCACGGGCCGCCTCGGCCCGAGTCTCGCTCTTTCCCTGCTCGCCGAGCGGGAACCAAAGCCGCTCGAGACGACGTGGATCGAGGCGCGCCAGCATGTAGGACTGATCCTTGTCGCGGTCGGCGGCGCGGGCGAGCAGGAGCTGTCCACCTCTGTTGACGATACGAGCGTAATGACCGGTCGCGAGGCGCGCAGCCCCGGCCCGGCGGGTGAAAGCGAGCAGGGCCGCAAAGCGGAAGCTGCCGTTGCAGCGAACACACGGATTCGGCGTCTCGCCGCGCGCGTACCCGCGCACGAAGCCCTGCACGACCGACCGTCGGAAGTCGTCGCGGAGATCGAGCGTCACGTGCGGAAGGCGACGCGCATGGCAGAGTTCCCGGGCCGCGATGACGGCGGCGGGCGAGCAACAGGCGCGCTCGGCGTCCGGGCCTTCGGGATCGAGCCACAGCCGCAGCGTCACTCCGACGGCGCGCTCGCCAGCCCGAAGCAGGGTGACGGCGCTGTCGACGCCGCCGCTCATGGCGACCGCAACCCGGTCGGGGTGCGGAGGGGCCCGGAACACCGGACCGAGAGCGTTGGCGAGAGCGTCGACCGGGAGCGTCTCACCACCCACGGCCGCGGCCTCGAGCAGCGTCAGCCCGCGGAGCGAGGCGGAGAGGCCGTCGGCGTCGGCCTCCACGATCCGGTCGCGGTCGATGCGCAGCCGAACGGAAGCCCAGCTACCACCGCTCGATGAATCCCCAATTACCTCGATCACGAAGCCAGGCTAGCCTACTCGGGCAGGTGCTTCCCCGGCCCGTGGGCCAGGGAAGCGAAGCTCCACCACTGCCGATACTCCCGCCCCCGTAGGACCCTGGCATACCAGGTGGGTGCCCTGCCGCCTTCGACCAACGGTCTCGCCGGACTCGGGCTCCCTCTCAATGAGCGTTGGTTCTACATTGAAAAGCGGAACCACGCACAGGGTCGAGCCGGGGGCAGTGTAGCTTCCGCGGCCTACCCGGCGTACCGCCAGCGAATCGGCTGGGTGCCGTGCACGCCCAGCAGCTTTGCGAGCTCCCCGGTGAGCTCGAACTCCCTGCCCGGAACGTACGGGCCCCTGTCGATCACCTGCGTCAGGACTGTCCTCTTGCCGTACCGGATGAAAACCTTCACGTCGCAGGGGAGAACCGGATGCGCGATGCCAACGCTGAGCGCCGTGATGAGATGACCGCACGCACTCCGCCTGCCCGTCGGACGGCTCGTCGGCCCGGCGAGCGCCGAGTACCAACCGCCGCCGGGAGCCGGAACCGACTTCGGCAGAGGTGCGCCGGGGTGCGCATCGCGCGTCGCCGCGCCGGCGACTGCTCCGACCGCGCCGAGTAGCGCAACCGCGGCGAGGACCAGCTGCCTTTGCAGGAGCCCGGCCCAGGCCTGCGTCCTTCGGACGCTAGCGCTAGCGCTAGCGCTCACCCTCGCCTCCCGCCGACACGCTCGGCGCCGCCTCTTCGGCCTCGGCAGACTCGACGGTCATCTCGCCCTCGAGCGTGCCGCCCTGCGCTCCGCTTCCATCCTCGGTGCTCTCCGCGGCGGCGGCCTCCTCGGCGACCTCTGGACCTTGGGGCTCACCGGAGGAGTGAGCCACGTCCCCCTGCTTCCCGCGGCGTCGAGGGCCGAACGGCCAGGGCCAACGACGGCGATCCTGCGGCGGGGCAGGGCCGGCCTGGAGTGGCGCTACCTCGGCGCCCTCTTGCGCCGTGGCCGGCGGCGGCGGAACCTCGACCAGCTCCTCCTCCCTCTCGGCGACGACGGGACCGTTTGTCGGGGCGACGGCCGGCTCCACGACCTCGTCCTCGGCGACTACGAGGCCCGGCTCGGTATCGACGCTGACGAGCGAGACGGGCTCGGGCGGAGGTTCCGTTTCGGGCTGCGGAGCGGCTGTGACGACCTCGACCGGGCCGATGAGCGGAGCGAACCTCGGCTGGCGGGACGCGATCAGCTCGAGGAGCGAGACGAGAAGCCATGCACCCGCCATGACGAGAACGATCACGAGCGGGCGAACGTCGGCGACTGCCAGGCCGACGGCGACGAGGATCAGGAAGAGCGCCTCGAGTGCAAATCGTGGGCCGAGCCGTCCCATCCGCCTACTTTCCGATCCGTACGGTGCGGATGCCGAGCTCGCGGAGCTGCTCGTCCGAGACGTCGGTCGGCGCACCCGTCATCGGTTCCGATCCGCTCGATGCCTTCGGGAATGCAACCACCTCGCGGATGTTCGGCTCGCCCGCGAGGAGTGCGAGGAAGCGATCGAGGCCCAGCGCGAAGCCGCCGTGCGGAGGAGCGCCCATCTTCATCACCTCGAGCAGAAAGCCGAACCGCTGCTCGGCCTCCTCGGCCGAGATGCCGACGACTCGAAACACGCGCTCCTGAACCTCGCGACGGTGGATCCGGATCGAGCCGGAACCGAGCTCCCAGCCGTTCCAGACGAGGTCGTACGACTGGCTGATCACCGCGCCGGGATCCGTCTCCAGCAAGTCCTCATGCCCCGGGAGGACGCCCGTGAAGAGATGGTGCTCCGCGTTCCAGCGCCGCTCGTCCTCGTCCCACTCGAAGAGCGGGAAATCGATCACCCAGAGGAACTCGTCGCGGCTGGAGTCCACGAGCCCGAGCTCGCGCCCGAGGTGGCTGCGCAGAGCGCCGAGCACGCGCGCCACTCTGGCCGGCTCGTCGGCGCAAAACAACACGGTCGAGCCAGGGCCGGCACGCATCGCCGCGAGCTCGGATTCGGAAAGGAACTTCGCGATCGGCGAGCGGACCTCACCGTCCTCGCCGAACACGAGATAGGCGAGTCCCTTCGCGCCCCGGCCCTTGGCGAGCTCCTCAAGGCCTGCCAGCTCCGAGCGCGAGAGCTCTTGCGGCACCGTGATGCAGCGCACCGCCGGTGCGCTCGCGAAGACGGCGAACGTCGAGCCGCGCGTCTGGTCGGTCACGTCCCGGATCTCGAGGTCGAAGCGCAGATCGGGCTTGTCCGAGCCGAAGCGACCCATCGCCTCCTGCCAGGTCACGCGCGGAAAGGGCCGCTGTGGCGGCTGCCGACCAAGCGCTTCGAACGAGGCGACGACCGCCCCTTCCAGAACCTCGAGCACGTCCTCGCGGGTCGGGAAGGCGAGCTCGACGTCGAGCTGGCGGAATTCGAAGCCCCGGTCGGCGCGGAGATCCTCGTCCCGGAAGCAGGTGGCGATCTGGTAGTAGCGATCGATCCCCGACACCATCAGGATCTGCTTGAAGAGCTGCGGCGACTGCGGCAGCGCGAAGAACTTGCCGGGCTGCAGGCGGACGGGTACGAGGAAGTCGCGTGCTCCCTCGGGCGTCGACTTCGTCAGGCTGGGCGTCCAGACGTCGACGAAGTCGAGCGACTCCATGTGGCGCCGGATGGCTGAGACGACCGTCGACGAGAGTCGGAGGTTGTACTGCATCTGATCGCGTCGCAGGTCGAGGTAGCGGTAGCGGAGACGCAGCGCCTCGTCGACGCCGTCCTCGTCGAGAGCGAACGGCAACGGCTCGCTCCGCGACTCGATCTCCAGCCGCTCGACAAGCAACTCGACCTCTCCGGTCGCTACGGCCGCGTTGATCGCGTCGGGGGCGCGGGCGACGACCTCGCCCTCCGCGACGAGGACGAACTCGCTCCGCACGGCGTGGGCGACCTCGGCCGCCTCGGGGGCCAGCTCGGGGTTGATCACGAGCTGACAGATGCCCGTGTGGTCGCGCAGGTCGACGAAGACGAGCCCGCCGTGGTCGCGCCGGCGCGCCGCCCAGCCCGCGAGCTTCAGGCGGCGACCGACGTCCTCGATTCGGACCCGGCCGCAAAGGACGTCACGCCAGGGCGCGCTGGATCTGTTCGACGAAGTCGGGCTCGGTGATCGGGAGGTTGAAATCTCGTTCCCCCTGCCTTCGAATCTCGGCACTCGGACCGGCCACCACTGCGGTGACGCGGGGTTTCAGCCTAGTTGCGAACTTGATCTGTCCGTTGAGCGAACGGCCGGCATAGTCGGTGTCGCAACTGATGCCGGCGGCCCGGAGCCGCTGCATCGCGCGCAGGACGTCTGCACGAAGCTCGCGGCTGTCGCAGACGAAGAAGACGTCGAGCGCCACAGGGTCGGCCGTGGCTCGGTCTGCGTGCTCGAGCGCGATCAGCAGTCGTTCGAAGCCCGCTCCGAACCCGACGCCCGGTGTGTGACCCCCGCCGATCTCCTCGATCAGCCCGTCGTATCGGCCGCCTCCGGAGAGCACGCTCTGCGCGCCGGACTCTGGGCCTTCGAACTGCCACGTCGTGCGCGTGTAGTAATCCAGCCCGCGGACGAGGGTCGGCTCGAGCTCGAAGTCCACCCCGTACACACGGAGATACCTCTTGACGGACTCGAAGTGGGCCTGGCAGGGCTCGCACAGAGAGTCGCCGACTTTCGGCGCCGCCGCGAGGAGCTCCCGCACGCCCGCGGGTCGCTTGTGCAGATCGTCCAGGACGCGAAGCGGGTTGGCTTTCGCCGTCTGCCGGACGTCGTCGTCCAGGTCGGCGTCGTGCTCGCTCAGCCAGGTGCGGAGCTCCTCGAGATACCGGGGCCGGCACACGGCGTCGCCGATCGAGTTGAGCTTCAGCACATGGTCGGAGATGCCGAGCCCGTGGAGCAAGGCCGCGTACAGCTGGATGAGCTCCGCATCGATCGCCGGGTCATCGCTGCCGATCGCCTCGACCGACAGCTGCCAGTGCTCGCGGTAGCGGCCCCGCTGCGGCCGGTCGTAGCGGTACATGGAGGCGATCGTGTAGAGCTTGACGGGCTGCGGCTCCCGGTGAAGGCCGTGCTCGAGGTACGCGCGGCAGATCGGCGCGGTCCCCTCCGGCCGAAGCGTGAGCGAGCGGCCCCCGAGATCCTCGAAGGTGTACATCTCCTTCCGCACGATGTCGGAGCCTGCACCCGACGTCCGAACGAAGAGCTCGGTGTCCTCGAAGACCGGTGTCTGTACGCGCCCGTAGCCGTAGAGGGCGCACAGTCGCTCGGCCTCGTCCGTCATCCGACACCAGACCGCCTGCTCCGACGGGAGCATGTCGTGCGTCCCCCGGGGTGCCTCGAACTTCACGGGGTCCGACCCCCCTCAGCGATCTCGCCGGCTTCGCGGAGGCCGGCGAGGAACGGGTTGGTCGCGAGCTCCCGCCCGAGCGTCGTCGGTGCGCCGTGGCCGGCGAGGACGACCGTGTCGGGCGGGAAGCGCTCCATCAGCAGCCGGATCGACTCGAGCAGTAGCTCGGGGTCGGCCCAGGGAAGATCGGTTCGCCCCACGCTGCCTGCGAACAGGACGTCGCCCGAGAAGAGGGAGCCGCCGGCGTGGAAGGCCAGGTGCCCGGGCGAGTGACCTGGTACGGCAACGGTCTCGAACGAGAGCCCGGCGATGTCGAGAGTCTCGCCCCCGACCAGCACGACGTCCGGCTCCCAGGGCCTGATCCGAATCCCGTGCTCGGCGTAGTACTCGTCCGGCCGCTCGAGCACGTCTCGCTCGGCTTCGGGCACGTAGACCGGAGCACCCGTTCCCTCGGCCAGATCCGCGACCGCTCCGATGTGATCCCAGTGGGTGTGCGTGAGGAGCACGGCCGCGCAGCTTGCTCCCATGCCCGCCAGCTCGAGACGAAGCTGTGCGGCGCCCTCGCCCGGGTCGACCACCACGGCCTCGGCAGCGCCGCGCCCCGCACGAACGACATAGAGGTTCTCCTGGGCCGCCCCGACGACGAAACGATCGACGACGGGCTTCATCCATCGAGTCTAACGGCGGCCGTTTAGGATCCTTGTCGTGCGCACCTGGAGCCTGCTGGAGCTCGAGACACCCGGCGGCAGCCGCTCGCCGGTCGTCCTCCACTCGCAGGACGAGGCCCGCGCCGTCCTGATCGGCCTCGAGCCCGGTCAGTCGCTCGGCGACCATCAGGTCAAGGAGCACGCCTTCGTGCTGGTGCTCGACGGTCGCGTCCGCATCGAGGCGGGCTCGGACTCGATCGAGGGCGGGCCGGGCACGCTCGCGCTGTTCGGGCCAGATGAGCGGCACTCGGTGTCGAGCCCGGACGGCGCCAGGGTCCTGCTGTTCCTCGCTCCCTGGCCGGGCGAAGGTCACTACCGCGGCGAGGTGAGTCGCCGCGGCGGCTAGCTCTTAGCAGCGCCGCGTCGCCGTGCGGATCGCTCGGCCCGCTGAGCGCCGAAACGGCGGTACATCGTCCTGTCGATCAGATAGGTGAACGGAACGAAGATCGTCACCATCCAGAGCGTCACGAGCACGCTGGCGCTTAGGGCCGATCCCCGGTTGAGCAAGGCGATCGTCAGGAACATGAACGGCGCGAACATCGCCGACCGCTTGATGGCGCGGCTCCACGACGGCGGCTCGATGTTCCTCCCCGTGCGCCCGCGCACGGGCGCGGCGGCTCGACCGTTCCGTCCGCTTCTCGCGGGCTTGCGGTCCGGCTTCGCCGACCCAGCCTCGTCGGGGTCGACCTCGACCTCACGTCCCTCGCCGTCCACGTAGACGTACTCGTACTCGTGACGACGCTCCTTCTCGCGCCGCCGGCGCTGCTTCCGCGAAGGCATCGGCCCTAGCCTACCGCCGTCTACCGGCCACGATGGCACCGGCGACAACTTGACCGCCCAGGTGGTACGCGAGGTAACGCCAGTCGGGGGCTTCGAGGAGAACGACATCGGCGTCGAAGCCGGGTGCGAGGCGCCCCTTGTGGCCCGCCCGCCCAAGGACGTGGGCGGCGTTGACGGTGCAGGCCGCGAGCGACTCCCCCGGAGACAGCCCGAGCTGCGTGCATGCGAGCGAGCAGACGAGCGGCAGGCTCTCGCAGAACGCGCTGCCCGGGTTGAAGTCGGTGGCAAGTGCCACCGCGGCACCGGCGTCGACGAGGGCGCGAGCCGGCGGCATCGGACGGCCGAGGAAGAGCGCGCTCGCCGGCAGGAGCACGCCGACCACGTCGCTGCCTGCCAGTGCCCGGACGCCTTCTAGCCCGGTTGCCTCGAGATGGTCGATCGAGCGCGCTCCCAGCTCGGCCGCCAGCAGGATCGCCCCCATTTCCGTGAACTGGTCGCCGTGGAGGCGCAAGGCGAGCCCTGCCGCCCCGCACGCCTCGAGGTAGCGGCGCGCTTGCACGGCGTCGAACGCGCCCTGCTCGAGGAAGACGTCAGCAGCCTCGGCGACCCGCGCGGCCTCCGGGAGGACCTCGGAGAGCGCGAAGTCGAGGTAGCTGTCGGCGTCCGGAAACTCCGGCGGCACCGCATGGGCGCCGAGCCAGGTCGCAGCTCCACCGGCCGCCCGGACGACTCGAAGAGACGCGAGCTCCGTCTCCCGATCGAGCCCGTAGCCCGACTTCGCCTCCCAGGTGGTCGTCCCGGCCGCCAGCATCCAGCGCCGATGCTCGAGCACCGCGTCGTGCAGCTCGGGCTCGGTCGCAGCCCGGGTCGCCCGGACCGTCGAGAGGATCCCGCCGCCGGCGGCGTGTAGCTCCTCGTACGTCGCGCCACCGGCCCGCAGGGAGAACTCCTCTACCCGGTCGCCGGCGAAGCAGGCGTGTGTGTGGCAGTCGACGAGGCCCGGAATCGCGCAGCGACCACTCCCGTCCAGCTCATCCACCTCTCCACTCACCGGCCCCAGATCACGCATCCGACCAACCGAGACGACTCGGCTGTCTCGGCACAGCACGTACGCATCCTCGAGCACCTCGACCCGGCCTAGATCGGCACCCCGAAGCGGCGCCGATCTTCCCGCCGGCGTCGCGACCTGCGCGAGGTCTCGGAGGAGCAGCGAGTGCACGGCGGGCACGTTAGCCCCTTCCTGGCGGGCTGACCGAGACACGGGAGCAAGAGCGCGGTCGTGGGTTCGATCTCCGCCGCCTCCCCTCGCTCGTTCCGGCCCCACAGTCGGGACGGCCCTGTCCGGCCAGCTGCGGCAGTATCGTGTGCGGCAAGCGCGACGGCGACGCTCGGCCGGGCCAGGAAGACTCCTCGTCAACGGCGACGCAGCGGAATCCGCTGAGACGAAGGATGTCCGCGACGCCGTGACTCAGGCGCGCTCGACGCGCAGCGCGGGGGCGAGCTCGGCGAGCACCTCGAAGTCGTCGTCCTGTGTCCAGACGGTGAGCTCGTGTGCGAGTGCGGTGGCGGCGATGATCGCGTCCATTGCCCCGGCGCGGACCCCCTGCGTACGAGCTTCCGCGAGCAGGTCGGCAAGCCGGTCCGCGACCGGCTCGTCGTAGGGAAGGGCGATGAAGCGACGGGCGCGGCCGAGGGTGGTCGAACGGAGCTCGCGGAGAGGCTTGCTCGTGGCGCGGCGCACCCCGACGCCGAGCTCGGTGAGCGTGGCCACGGAGATCCGGGCTTCGCCTTCGGGCGGAGCAGCCAGAGCGCGGCGCTGCTCGGAGGCGACGAACACGCTCGTGTCGGCCAGGTAGCCGGTCACCGCGACATGTCGTCCGTCGTCAGACCGACGTCGAAGTCCTCTGCCGGGGACGCGACGCCGAGTTGCGCGGCGAACTCACCGATCGCCGTCAAATCGGCCAACAACTGCTCGGTCGGACGGCGCTCGCTTCGATGCTGCCGGGGCACGATGTCGGCGACGGGACGGCCGTGAACGGTGAGCACCACCGGCTCGCCGCTCTCGACCGCGGCGATCACCCTGGCCGTGTGATTGCGCAGCTCCCGAACCGAGACGTCCATCCGTGGCACACCGTAGCACGCCCAGAGCGAGGCAGACATGACGAGGGACGAGCCGAATCCCAGTTCGCCCTCGCGGCAGCGGCGGGGGCCGCCTCTGAGCGCCTACGCGCTGGCGCCGGGAAGCGCGACGCCGTGCTCCCCCGCCGCCTCGACGGCATCCTCGTAGCCCGCGTCGGCGTGCCGGACGACGCCGGTGCCGGGGTCCGCGGTCAGAACGCGCTCGAGTCGCTTGGCAGCCTCGTCGGTGCCGTCGGCGACCACCACCATTCCCGCGTGAATGGAGTTGCCGATTCCAACGCCGCCGCCGTGGTGCACGCTGACCCAAGTGGCGCCGGCCGCCGTGTTCAGGAGCGCGTTCAGAATCGGCCAGTCGGCGATCGCGTCCGACCCGTCGCGCATCGCCTCCGTCTCGCGGTACGGCGAGGCAACCGAGCCCGAGTCGAGATGATCGCGCCCGATG
>JBBRYW010000063.1:0-16731 GCA_038237235.1 Gaiellales bacterium | reverse complement strand
GAGGCAGCCCTTCATGTCGTAGGCCCCGGGTCCGTACGCGACGCCGTCCTCGACGCGAAACGGCATGCCGGCGAGCGTCCCGAGCGGCCAGACCGTGTCCGTGTGCCCGAGCAGCAGGATCGGAGCACCCTCTCCCGGCAGCTCGGCCCACAGGTGGTCGCCGGCGAGCAGCTCGACTTCGGCTCCGAGCCGGAGCAGCTCGGCGCCGCAGCGCTCTGCGACCGCGCGCACGCCGTCCGAGTACGTCGGCGACTCGATCTCGACGAGCTCGCGAAGGAGCTCGAGCGCTCGCGTCTCGCTCATGCGACGGATGCTCGTCCTATGGGAGCGGTAGCTCCCCTCCACCGTCGGTGCAGTCGGCGAGGTAGAGGGCTGTGCCGAGGTCGCCCGTCCAGAGCGTGTAGCGGCCGCGCCCGTAGTTCGACCGGCTGTGCTCGACCTGACCTGCGGCATGCATCGCGAAGGTGCGCGCTCGCGTGAGCCACCGTTCGTCTCCCGTGCGCTCGAGCAGCGCCAAGAATGCGTATCCGTTCCCCGCTGTGCCGTGGCAGAGGTTTGCGCCCTTTCGCAGCGGCCCCGCACGCCACACCAACTCTCCGCCCGCGACCGCAAGCTCTTTGTCAAGGACGTGGGCGAGCGTCGCGATCATTCCCGGCGCGCCATGGCACCACTGCGTGCGGATCTGGCCGTCGCCGTTTGCGTCGAGTCGCATTCCCGCGAGCGGCGGCCAGTTGACGAGCCCATCCTCCTCGACGGCAAAGCGGTGGAGCGTCTCCGAGACCTCGCCGACATCGCCGAGCGCAAGCACACACCCTGCGAACCCGTGTGCCGGACCGAGATGGCGCCTGCCTTGCCCGTTCAGTTGCTGCGTCCACAGGCCTTCCGTGTCACGTCGGCCGTGCAACCACTCGATGCTCGCCGTCACGTCGAGCCCGAGCTCGCGACCCGCGAGAATCGTGCCGGGACTTCCCCACATCAAGTCGCAGCGTTCGTCTCGCTCGTTTGCCGCGATCAGCTCCGACAGCCGCTCGAGATTAGCCTGCAAAGGCGCGAGCCTCTGTAACACCAGCCGGATTCCCGTCTCGCCCATCCATAGGCTGCGCTCGGCGTCCTCGTCAGGAAAATCTGGCTGGGCTTCGAGCGAACGCTCCAAATACGGGGCATAGTCCCTTCGCAGCTCGGCGAAGCCCCGCCGCGCGAGGCGGTGGAGCGCAGCCACGACACCCGCACCCCCGAGGTACACCGTCCGGAACCGGGTCGACGCGTCATCGTCTTCATCGACATCCTGTGGATGCGTCGGCCAACCGTCGTCGAATGCACTCTCCGCGTCGGCAACGATCGAGGCGATCGCCGTCTGCACCCTTTCGGCGCTCCACGGTTCGTCCGCGAGCGCCTCGTGCGCTTCGGGCTGAGACAGCATCGCTGAGGCGAGTCTATTGACGCCGGTCCGGGGGGCGTCCCAAACGCTGGCCCAGGCGACGGATGCTCCGAATACGCGGCTGCTGATGACGCCACACGACCGCTTTTCGGCACGGGCGTCCAATCGGGGGACATCCCACGATGCTGGCCCAGGTGGCCGTAGCGTCAATGGCATGGCGACCTCGCCTACCATCATGCGCGGATGAAAGGCATCGTCTTGCGGGCGCTCGCTGTCTTGTTTGCGCTCAGTTGGCTGGTGCTGCCAGGGTTCGGGTTGATAGATCTCTCGGTGACGTGGGCTTCCGACTGGCCCCAGGTGCTCGAGGCAGGCTGGGGGTTGTTCTTCACCGTGCTCGTGGGCGCCGCCTTCGGGCTCGTAGCCGTCCGGCCCCGCGTGTCCACACCGGCCGTTGTGCAGCTTGTCGTAGCGGCTGGAGTGCTGGCGGTGTCGGCCGTCCTCGCGCGCGAGCTCCGCCTCCTCGCATTGTCCTTCGCCATTGCTCTGGAGACGGCAATCGTCATGTGGATCCCCGAACGAGAGCGGCTCCGCGCGAGGGAACTTCGTCTTCAGGTGTCGCGGCCACTACTCCTCCTCGCGAGCCTCGGAGTCGTCGCGTGGGTCGTCTATGCGGTCCGTATGTATGCGCTGAGTCGGCAGAAAAGGTGGGACACCGACGTAACGCTCGACATCGACCACTACTCGGTGCAAGGAGCCCTGGGCCTGGCATTAGCCGCGCTGGCGATCCTGACTACGGTATGCCCGGGCGGGTGCCGTTTCATCGCGTGCTGCATCGGCGTCGTGGCCGCGTACCTCGGACTCGTATCGTTTGCCTGGCCGGACGCGGCCGGTGGCTTCGGCCAGGCGTGGTCGGCGGCTGCGATGGCATGGGGCATGGCGCTCGTCGCAGTTGCGCTCTTCAGGGCGATCGGCGCCGGACGCGCCGGCCCCGCCTGAGTCTCGAACGGGAAGAGACGGGAGAGAGCCGAGCCGCCGCCCGGACGGACGGCTACGGCTACGGCTACGGCTACGGCCCATCATCCCGAACTGGCCCGTTTGGGCGTGCTTACGCCTGGGCGCCCTCGAAGAGATCTTCCCAACGCGCCAGGAGCTCCTCGAGCTCCTCTCGCCCGCGCCGATAGGCAGCCACGCGGTCGACGTCGGCCCAGTCGTCTGCGAGCCGGCGCTCGAGCTTGGCGACCGCGGCCTCGCGCGCGGCGATGTCGGCCTCCAGCCGCTCGAGCTCGCTCGGGCGGGACGGCGTCGGCCGCGCCGGCTTCGGCTTCTTCGCGGGTGCCTTCGGTGGCTCGGGCTCGGGGGGCACCTCCCGCTCCTCTCGGCGCCGCACGTACTCGGCCCAGCCACCGTCGTATGAGCGGATCTTCCCGCTCTCGACGGCAAGCGTCCGCTCCGCGACGGCGTCGAGCAGCGCTCGATCGTGGGAGACGAGGAGCACGGTCCCGGGAAATGCCTCGAGCGCGGCCTCGAGCGCCTCGCGGCTCTCGAGGTCCAGGTGGTTCGTGGGCTCGTCGAGCACGAGGAAATTGGCGCCCGAGGCCACGACGAGCGCCAGCGCAAGCCGCCGCCGCTCGCCGCCGGAGAGCACCGCCACCGCTTTCTCGTGGGCCTCCCAGCCCGAGAAGAGGAAGCGCCCCAGGAGCGCCTGTGCCTGCGGCCGCGACAATCCCGTTGCGCCCTGGGTGCAGTCGAGCACGCTGCCCCTCTCGTCGAGCTCGACCTCGTGCTGCGAGAAGTAGGCCGCCTCGACGCCGTATCCCATCCGGGCCGAGCCGGCCTGTGCCGGCCGCCGGCCCAGAATCGTCTCGAGCAGCGTCGTCTTGCCCGAGCCGTTCGGGCCGACGAGCCCGACGTGCTCACCGCGCTCGAGGGCTAAGCCCACGCCGGAGAGCAGGTGCTTGTCACCCGCGGTCAGCTCCAGGCCTGAGATCTCGAGCACGGTGCGCCCGCTGCGGGCCGGTTTCAGAAACTCGAAGCCGAGCGTTCGGCGCTCGCGCGTCAGCTGCTCGAGCTCGTCGACCGTTCCCGCCTGGTCACGGCGAAGCTTGTCGAGCTGCTTCAGCCTGGACTGAGCCTGCCGAGCCTTCGTCGCCTTGTAGCGAAAGCGCTCGACGAAGCGCTCGAGTCGGGCGATGTCCTCGGCCTGCCGGTCGGCGGTCTTCGCTGCCAGTGCAGCACGGGCAGCCTTCTCGCGCCGCCAGTTGTGCCATGGACCTGCGAAGTACGTCGATCGGCCCGCGTCCAGCTCCAGCACCGCCGTCGTCGTCGCCTCGAGGAACCAGCGATCGTGCGCGACGAGGATGATCGCCGCGTCCAGCGCCGAGAGCTCGCGCTCGAGCCACTCGATGTTCTGCACGTCGAGGTGGTTCGTAGGCTCGTCCAGCAGGAGCAGGTCAGGGTCGCTGCCGAGCGCCCGCGCGAGCGACGCCCGTGTCAGCTCGCCGCCCGAGAATGTTCTGAGCGGCCGTGCGAGATCGTCGTCTGTGAAGCCCAACCCCCGCAGCACCGAGTCCACCCGCTCGCGCCAGGCGTAACCTCCCGCATGCTCCAGGCGGGCCTGTGCCTCGGAGTAGCGCCGAAGCGTCGCCGGGCCGTGCTGACCTTCGGTCATCGCCTGTTCGAGTCGGCGAAGCGCGTCCTCGGCCGCGACGAGGTCGGTCGCGCCGCCGAGCACGTACTCGCGCAGCGTCGCACCGCTTTCGGCCGGTGGCCGCTGGTCATGGAGGGCCACCCGCGTTCCCTTCGCGAACGCGAGCTCGCCACCGTGCAGCTCGGTCTCGCCGGACAGAATCCTGAGCAACGTCGTCTTGCCCGCGCCGTTTGGCCCGGAGAGCGAGAGGCGGTCGCGGCGCTCCACCTTGAAAGAGACCCCGTCGAAGAGCGGGTCGCCTGCAAGCTCCTTGCGGAGGTTCGATGCGATCACGACGGCCACGGGCTCTAGGGTAGGCGCGCGGGTGGGATCAGCGCCGGGAGCTAGACCGTATGGAGCGGTGCCTAGCGCTTCCCGGCGCCCACCGCCGACCCGACGAGCTTGCGTGCGGCTTCGGCGATGTGGTCGGCGTCGATGCCCGCGGCGGCCAAAAGCTCGGCGGGCTTGCCGGATGTCGGCATTCCGTGGACGGCGAGCTGGACGACTCTCGGCCGCTCGTCGCTGTCGGCGAAGACTGACAGGACGGCCTCGCCCAGGCCGCCTTCGGCCCAGTGATCCTCGACGGTGACGATCAGGCCCGTCGCCTCCGCTGCGGCACGGAGTGTCTCGCCGTCGATCGGCTTGAGCGAATACAGATCGATCACTCTGGCGCTGATCCCCTCCTTGCCGAGGGCGTCAGCCGCCTCGAGCGCCTCGTGCAGCGTGATCCCCGCCCCGACGATCGTCAGGTCGTCGGCATCGGACGAGCGGGCGACCTTGCTGCCGCCGATTGGAAACTGCTCGTCCGGCCCGTAGAGCACCGGCGTCGCCGCACGCGTCGTCCGCATGTAGACGACCCCGTCCCGGTCGGCCATCTCCTCCACGAGCTTCGCCGTGGCGTTGGCATCGCCCGGGTAGAGAACGGTGCTGCCCTCGACCGCCCGGAACGACGCGAGGTCCTCGAGCCCCATCTGCGACGGCCCGTCCTCGCCGATCGAGACGCCCGCGTGCGAGCCGCAGAGCCGGATGTCGGCCTGGCTCACGGCGCCCATGCGGACGAAGTCATACGCGCGGGTGAGGAAGGCGGCGAAGGTCGAGGCGAACGGCTTCCAACCCCGCACCTGCAGGCCTACCGCGGTCGCGACCATCTGCTGCTCGGCGATGTACATCTCGAAGTAGCGGTCGGGGTGGGCGTCCTTGAAGATCTCAGCGAACGTCGAGTTCGAGACCTCGCCGTCGAGGGCGACGACGTCGCCCCGTGCGGCGCCGACGGCCGCCAGAGCATCGCCGTAGGCCTTTCGCGTCGCGACCTCGGAGCCCGGCTCGTAGGTGGGCAGCTCGAGCGCAACCGTCTCGAAGACGTGTGGCCGGCCGTCACCTTCCGGCGCCGGGATCTGAACGCGAATGTCTCGCTCGCCTCCGAGCTCGCGGATCGCGCCCTCGGGGTCGTCGAGCGGCTTGCCGTGGAACCCGTTCTTGTTCTCGACCGCCTTGACGCCCTTGCCCTTGAGGGTGCGGGCGACGATCACCGTCGGGCGACTCTCGGTCGAGAGTGCCTCGCCGTAGGCGCGGTCGATCTCGGAGACATCGTGACCGTCGATCTCGATCGCGTTCCAGCCGAACGCCCGCGCGCGGTTCGCGTACGAGTCGAGATCCCAGCCGTGCATCGTCTCGCCGCGCTGACCGAGGCGGTTGACGTCGATGATCGCCGTCAGGTTGTCGAGCTTGTAGAACGCCGCGTGCTCGAACGCCTCCCACATCGAGCCCTCGGCCATCTCGCTGTCGCCGCACACCACCCAGGTCCGGTAGGGCAAACGGTCGAGCTTCCTGCCCGCCAGGGCAACCCCGACCGCGATCGGCAAGCCCTGGCCGAGCGAGCCGGTGGCGACGTCGACCCAGGGGAGCACCGGTGTCGGATGACCTTCGAGGCGGCTGCCGAACGTGCGGAACGAGAGCAGCTCCTCGTCCGAGATCGCGCCCGCCGCCTTGTAGATCGAGTAGACGAGCGGCGAAGCGTGTCCTTTCGAGAAGATCAGGTGATCATTATTCGGGTTCTCAGGCTTCGCGAAGTCGTAGTGAAGGTACTTGGAGATCAGGACCGCCATCAGATCCGCTGCGGACATCGACGAGGTCGGGTGGCCGGACTTCGTCCTCATGCAACAGCGGATGGAATCGACGCGAAGCTGCTGTCCCAGGTCCTGCCAGCGCTCGCTCTCGTTCATCGTGCCCTCCCTCGTTAGAGTCGACGCGCGCTCATTCTACGGCCGCCGAGCGGCCTCGCCGGAGCGGGTACCCGGGTGTAACGTAGGTCGCGCGCGTAAAGGAAATCCGACGTGAGAGTCGCCGTCTCCTTCGACCACCGCGGAGTCAAACTGCGCGAGCGCGTGCTCGCGCAGGTGACGGCGCTCGGCCACGAGACGATCGACCTGGGCACCGATGCGCCCGAGCCGCCGGTCGACTATCCGGACAAGGCGCGCGAGCTGGGCGAGGCGATCATCGGCGGGCGGGCGGAACGGGGCGTCCTCGTCTGCGGCTCGGGTGTCGGCGCGTCGATTGCAGCCTGCAAGCTTCGCGGCATTCGCGCCGCGACCTGCCACGACGTTTACTCGGCCCACCAGGGGGTCGAGCACGACAACATGAACGTCCTCTGTCTCGGCTCGGAGATCGTTGGCGCCGAGCTCGCGTGCGAGCTCGTGCGCGCCTTCCTCGGGGCGCATTTCGACGGGGACGAGCGACACGTGCGGCGCCTGGAGAAAATTCAAGCTATGGAAAGGACCTACCTGAATGTCTAGATCGCCACTCCATGAATTGAGCGCTCTCGGCCAGAGCGTCTGGATCGACTTTCTGTCGCGTAAGCTCGTGCACGGGGGTGAGCTCGAGCGGATGATGCGTGAGGACGCCGTCGTCGGCATCACCTCGAACCCCACTATCTTCCAGAAGGCGATCGCCGACGGCAACGCCTACGACGAGCAGATGCGGGCACGCCTGGAGGAGAAGGACTCCCCGAAGGAGATCTTCCTCCATTTGGCCGTCTCCGACATCCAGGACGCCTGCGACCTCCTGCGCCGCGTCTGGGACGAGGGTAAGGGTCAGGACGGCTACGTGTCGATGGAAGTCGATCCGACGCTCGCGTACGATCGGGATGCGACGTACGCCGAGGCGATCCGCCTGCACGAGTGGATCGACCGGCCGAACCTGCTCGTCAAGATTCCCGCCACGGAGCCCAGCCTCGGCGCGATCGAGGATTGCATCGCCGCCGGCCGCTCGATCAACATCACGCTCATCTTCTCGCTGCAGCGGTATGCCGAGGTCGTCGAGGCGTATCTCCGCGGGCTCGAGCGGCTCGTCGAGTCGGGAGGCGATCCGACGACGGTCGCCTCGGTCGCGAGCTTCTTCGTCTCTCGCGTCGACACGGAGGCGGACAAGCGTCTCGAGGCGATCGGAGGCGCCGCGCTCGAGCTTCGCGGCAAGCTTGCGATCGCAAACGCGAAGCTCGCCTACCGGCACTACCAGGAGACGTTTGCGGGTGAGCGCTGGGAAAAGCTGGCAGCCGCAGGCGCGACGCGGCAGCGGTGCCTGTGGGCGTCGACGTCGACGAAGAACCCCGAGTACCGCGACGTCCTCTATGTCGAGGAGTTGATCGGGCCCGAGACCGTAGACACGATGCCGCAGGAGACGATCGAGGCGTTCCAGGATCATGGGCGCGCTGCACGGACACTCGACCGCGGTGTGGAAGCAGCGCAGAGGCTGCTCGACGATCTGACGGAGGCCGGCATCGACTACGACGACGTCGTAGACACGCTCGAGCGGGAGGGCGTGGCGAAGTTCGCCGACTCCTTCGACGAGCTGCTGAAGGGCGTCGAGTCGAAGCGCGCCGAGCTGGTTCCGGCCTGAAGGACTTAGCTTAGCTAGACTTAGTCTGTGCGGGTCAACATTCACGAGGCGAAAACGCACCTCTCCCGCCTCATCGAGCGTGCGGAGGCCGGAGAGGAGGTCGTGATCGCCAGGGCGGGGAAGCCGGCGGTCCGGCTGGTGCCATACGTGGAAGAGCCGAAGAAGCGGGTGCTCGGCGCTTGGAAGGGGAGGATCTGGCTCGCACCAGACTGGGATTCCGATGAGGTGAACGAAGAGATCGCGCGGTCGTTCTACGGCGAGCACGATGAGTGAGCCTGCTGCTGGACACGCACGTGCTGATCTGGGCACTCGCGGAGGAGCCGGGTCTCGCGAGCGCCGCTCGATCGGCGATCTGGGACGAGGGGAACGATGTCGCCGTGAGCCCAGTGAGCGCGTGGGAGATTGAGATCAAGCGGTCGGTGGGAAAGCTCGACGTACCCCACGACCTCGTGGAGGAGCTCACGAATGCCCGTTTCAGCCCTCTCTCGATCACCATCGACCATGCGCTCGCGGCGGGCCGGCTGCCCCTCTATCACCGAGACCCGTTCGATCGCATGCTGATCGCCCAGGCGCAGATCGAAGGCTTGACGATCGTGACGCGCGACTCGCAGATCGAGCAGTACGATGTTCCGGTGATGCGCGCGTGACTCGGCCCCGGCCCGGCGCCATCGTCGAACGGATCTGGGCGCGCGACGCGACCCTCTGGACCGGCGCGGACGAAGCTGACTGGCTCGGCTGGCTCGACGAGCCGCTGCGGATGCTGCAACGGGTCGACAACCTGCTCGAGTTCGCCTCGACCGCGGACTTCGACGCGCTGGTCCTGCTCGGCATGGGCGGGTCGAGCCTCGCGCCCGAAGTGCTCCGGCTGAGCTTCGGCGCCGACCGCTTCCACGTTCTCGACACGACGCACCCGCAGGCGATCCGGCGGCTCGCCGGCGAGCTCGACCTCGAGCGAACGCTTTTCATCTCCGCCTCCAAGTCGGGCTCGACGCTCGAGACTCGCTCGCATACAGATTTCTTCTGGGAGCGAAGCGGCGCCCGCTGGAGCAATTTCGCCGCGATCACCGATCCGGGCTCGTCCCTGGAACGGCTCGCCGCCGAGCGGAGCTTCCGCGAGGTCTTCTCGGGCGAGACGTCGATCGGCGGACGCTACTCGGCTCTCTCGTCGTTCGGGATCGTCCCCGCCGTCCTGATGGGGGTTGACATTCGACGCCTCCTCACCCGCGCCCACGAGATGCGCGAGGCGTGCCGGCTCGCGGAAGGCAATCCCGGCCTCGAGCTCGGGCTGCAGCTCGGCGAGGCCTGGCGCGCTGGACGCGACAAGGTCGTGATCGGCCCAGAGGTCGGCGGCTTCGGGCTCTGGGCCGAGCAACTGCTCGCCGAGTCGACGGGCAAGGGTGGAAAAGGCCTCGTTCCGGCCCCGGGGGAGAGCCCGGACGGCCCGGATCGCCAGGCCCATGAGATCAGGCTCCCCGATCCCTACGAGCTGGGCCAGGAGTTCTTTCGCTGGGAGTTCGCGACCGCCGTTGCCGGCTCGATTCTCGAGATCAACCCGTTCGACCAGCCGAACGTCCAGGAGGCAAAAGACCGAACGAACGCAATCCTCGAGCGCGGGGAGGAGATCGAGCTCGACCCCGAAGGCTCGGTCGACGAGTTGCTCGCGGGCACGCGCGAAGGAAACTACGTCGCGATCTTGGCGTTCATCGACCCTGCCCGAGAGGGCGAGCTCGACCCTCTTGTCGCACGCGCGCGCGAGACGGGCTGCGTAGTCACGAGGGGCCTCGGGCCCCGCTACCTCCACTCGACCGGCCAGCTGCACAAAGGCGGGTCGAACACGGGCCTGTTCATCCAGGTCGTCGACGAGCCCGGCGACGAGCTGCCGATCCCGGGCAAGCCGTTCGGCTTTCGCAAGCTGATCCAGGCTCAGGCGGCCGGCGACTACGAGTCACTCAAGGAACGCGGGCGCACAGTCGTTCGCGTAGGACTGGAGGATCTATGAAGCTCGGAATGGTTGGGCTCGGGAAGATGGGCGGCAACATGACGGAGCGGCTCCGCCGCGATGGGCACGAGGTGATGACCTACGATCCCCAGGTCTCCTCGACGGCCGAGTCGCTCGAGCAGCTCGTCTCGCAGCTCGAGCCGCCGCGTGCGGTCTGGCTGATGGTGCCCTCCGGAGAGATCACAGACAAGACGTTCCACGAGGTGCTCGCCCACCTCGAACCGGACGACACCGTGATCGACGGCGGCAATTCGTTCTTCAAGGACTCCCAGCGGCGCTACGGTAACGCCCGCGAGCACGACGTCCACTTCGTCGACGTCGGCACCTCGGGCGGTGTCTGGGGTCTCGAGGTCGGCTACTGCCTGATGGTCGGCGGCGACGAGGAGCCCGTGGGTCGGCTCGAGTCGGTCTTCGCCACGCTCGCTCCCGAGAAGGGCTGGGCGCACGTCGGCGCGGGCGGCTCCGGCCACTACGTGAAGATGGTGCACAACGGGATCGAGTACGGCTTGATGCAGGCCTACGCGGAGGGGTTCGAGCTGATGAACCACTCGGAGTTCGACCTCGATCTTCTCCGCATCGCCGGGATCTGGCGCTACGGCTCGGTCATCCGGTCCTGGCTGCTCGACCTGCTGCACGAAGCCTTCGAGGACCACGGGGGAGAGCTCGAGGACATCGCGCCCTACGTGGAGGACTCCGGCGAGGGTCGCTGGACGCTGAACGAGGCGCTCACGAGCGCGGTGCCGATGCCGGTGCTCGCGGCGTCCCTCTTCGCGCGGTTCGCCTCGAGGCGCGAGATCGACTTCTCGGCGAAGGTCGCCGCCGCCCTGCGGAATCAGTTCGGCGGACACGCCGTCCGTGCGGTGGAGAAGGCGATGGACCGCTCCCAGGACCCACGCGGGTAGTGGGGCACTAGGATGGCGACCACCGAAAGGCGACGCGGGCAGGAGCCGCAGCAGGAGAACCCCCTCCTCGAGGGCCTACGGCTTCGGCGAACGCCCGAGCCGTGCGCGCTCGTCATCTTCGGGGCCTCCGGCGATCTGACGAAGCGCAAGCTCTTTCCGGCGCTCTACTCGCTGGCCCTACGCCGCCTTCTTCCCGAGCAGTTCGGGATCGTCGGGGTCGCCCGCACGGAGGAGTCCGACGACGACTTCAGAGAGCGGATGAAGGAGGCTGTTCAGCAGCATTCACGCGACGAGTTCCGAGAGGATGTCTGGGACGCGCTCGCTGCCGCGACATCGTACGTCGCAACCGACTTCGACGACGACGACGGCGAGGATCGTGTGGTCGAGAAGCTGCGCGAGCTCGACTCCGAGCGGGCCACCGTGGGCAACCGGGTCTACTACTTCGCCGTTCCTCCGGACGCCTTCGCGATTTTAATCGAGAAGATCGGTGCGCGCCGCTCGACGGAGGGCTGGACGCGCATTATCGTGGAGAAGCCGTTCGGCCACGATCTCACCTCCGCCCGTGAGCTGAACGCCAAGATCTCCGAGCACTTCGAGGAGAAGGAGATCTTCCGGATCGACCACTACCTCGGCAAGGAGACCGTGCAGAACATGCTCGCGCTCCGCTTCGCGAACGGGATCTTCGAGCCGATCTGGAACCGGCAGTTCATCGACCACGTGCAGATCACCGTGGCCGAGTCGATCGGCATCGAGGGTCGCGCCGCCTTCTACGAGCAGGCGGGAGCGATCCGGGACATCTTCCAGAACCACCTGCTGCAGCTCGTCGCGCTGACCGCGATGGAGCCGCCGATCGACTTCACCGCCGACTCCGTCCGGAACGAGAAGGTCAAGGTGCTCCGCTCGCTGCACACGCCCGGCCCGAAGAGCGTCGTCCGAGGCCAGTACGGGCGTGGGTTCGTCGAGGGTGAGGAAGTCCCCGGCTACAGGGAGGAGGAGGGGGTCGCCTCCGACTCGATGACCGAGACCTACGTGGCCGCGAAGCTGTACGTCGACAACTGGCGCTGGGCCGACACGCCGTTCTACGTCAGGGCCGGCAAGCGCATGCCTCGCCGCGAGACCACGATCGCGATCCAGTTCCAGCGTGCGCCCCATCCTCCGTTCGAGGAGATCGCGGGCGAGGGCCTCCGGCCGAACACCCTGATCTGCCACATCCAGCCGGACGAGGGCGTCTCGCTTGCGATCGGCGCAAAGGTGCCGGGTCAGGGGATGTCGATTCGCACGGTCAACATGGACTTCCTCTACGGCGGCGCGTTCAGAACTGGCTTGCCGGAGGCCTACGAGCGACTGATCCTCGAATGCATGCTCGGCGATGCGACCCTCTTCACGCGCGTCGACGAGGTGGACGAGCAGTGGCAGCTCGTCGACGCGATCGTGGCCGCCTGGAGCCGCGACCGGCCCAGCTTTCCGAACTACGAAGCCGGAACCTGGGGTCCGAGTGGCGCCGACGAGTTGACGATCCGCGACGGCCGCGCCTGGCGCCGTCACTGAGCGGCGTGGTAGTCGTACCCCGTATGGCCTTCTCAATGACTCCAGGACGCGTACCGTGGGGTCCGAGTGGCGCCGACGAGTTGACGATCCGCGACGGCCGCGCCTGGCGCCGTCACTGAGTTCGTGGGCGCCGCTCACGTTGACGAGTGGACCGGCCGCAACGTCAGGCTCGTGCAGGTCGAACGCCAGCTCGGGGCGCTCCGCGAGGAAACCTACAAAGCGGCGGAGGGGCCGGATCTACGCACCAACGTTCTGACGCACATGGCGTGGGTGCCGCGGGAGTGGCGAAGTGCGGCCGAGGATGTCCTGGCCGGCCTGGCCGAGCGCCATCCGTCCCGAACGATCTTCCTCAAGCCCGAGCCCGAGGCTGACGACGGCCTGAACGCGGAGCTCTCGGTCCGCTGCTTTCCACTTCCGGGCGAACAGCGGAACGTGTGCTCGGAGGTGATCGAGCTGACTCTGGGCGGACGGCGCGTGAAGGCCCCGGCGAGCATCGTCGAGCCCCTGCTCCTCCCCGACCTGCCCGTCTTTCTGCGCTGGAGGGGCCAACCGCTGTTCGGCCAGCCCGAGCTGGATCAACTCCTCGGGGTGACCGATCGCCTGATCGTGGACTCGAGCGAGTGGCCGGATCTGCCAGGAGTCTACGAGCGCCTGGCAGGCATCTTCGACCAAGCCGCAGTGTCGGACATCGCCTGGGCGCGAACCTTCGAATGGCGCGGCGCGCTCGCGCCGCTCTGGCCCGGGATAGCCGAAATCAGCACGCTCCGCGTCGCTGGCCCTCGGGCCGATGCGTTGCTCCTGGCCGGCTGGTTACGCTCCCGCCTCCAGCGGGCCGTGGCTCTCGACCATGCCGAAGCAGAGGCGATCGACTCTGTGAGCATCGATGGCGAGGCGGTCGACGCACCGACTGTCGGTGTCCGCAGCGGCGCCGATCTTCTTTCCGCCGAGCTCGACAACTTCGGCCGCGACCCGATCTACGAGGCGGCGGTCGAAGCGGCGCACTAGTTCCAACCGGCCTTTCGTTGTAGGCTCGCCTTTCGGCGGACGAACGGAGGATTCAGGATGAGCAAGCTACTCGCTGCTCTTGTCGGCTCCGCGGCGCTCGCGGCCTGCGGTGGGCAAGCGCTCGCGGCCGCGGTCACGTATTCGGCAGCGGGCGCGAACCCGGCCGCCATCCAGGCGAGCGTCGACGCATTCCGGACGGCGCTCGGCCCGCTCAATCCGAACACCGCCGGCTCGGCCGCCGGCGGGCGGCGCGAGATCAACTGGGACGGCGTCCCGGATGCGTCCGCGGCGCCCAACAATCTCGCCGCGAACTTCTTCAATGTCAACTCACCGCGCGGCGTTGTCCTCTCGACACCCGGAACAGGGTTTCAGGTCAGCGCCAACTTGGTGGCCGTGGCGCCGGTCGAGTTCGGCAACATCAACCCCACGTACCCGTCGACGTTCGGCGTCTTCTCGCCACAGCGGCTCTTCACGGCGCTAGGCAGCAACATCACCGACGTCAACTTCTTCGTGCCGGGCTCGAGCACGCCGGCCACCGTCAGCGGCTTCGGGGCGGTGTTCACGGACGTCGACCTCGCGAGCACGACGTCGATCCAGCTCTTCAATGCGGCGAGCACGAGCCTGGGGACGTTCGCCGTCACCGCAGCGAGCGGGAGCGAGACGCTCTCGTTCCTCGGCGTCTCGTTCAATGCGGGGGAGCGGGTGGTGCTGGTCCGGATCACCTCCGGGAACACTGCTCTTGCAGCCAGCGTGAACGACAGCCCGACGAGCGATGTGGTCGTCATGGACGACTTCATCTACGGCGAGCCGATCGACGCGTCTGTCGCCGTGACCGTCCGATCGCTCTCAGCTTCCCGCTCGGGACGGGGCGTCGTTGTCCGCTGGCGCACGGCCTCGGAGGTCGACCTGCTCGGCTTCAACCTCTACCGGGAGCAGAACGGCAGGCGCGTCCGCGTCAACAAGCGTCTGATCAGTGCAGGCAACGCGAACGTCGGCCGCCTCTACTCGTTCGTCGATCGGAAGGCACCCGCCGCGCGGCGGCTCGGCTACTGGCTTCAGGCCGTGTCCCAGAACGGCTCACGCAGCTGGCTCGCGCATGCGTCGACAAGGGGGCCTGCCGGGCCACCCTCACGCGCCCGGTCGTAGTCTCCGCTCGAGTAGCTCGCCCGCGGCGAGAACGAGAGCGTCGTCCCCGGCGCGGCCGACGAGCTGGAGGGACGCAGGCAACCCGTCCTCCGCTGGTCCGCACGGCAGCGCGAGCGCAGGCCAGCCGAGCGCGTTGAACGGGAACGTGAAGCGGATCAGCCGCTCCCGTATCGCAAGCTCGTCGACGGGGAGGCGCGGGGCGACGAAGGGGAGCGTCGGCGTGAGGAGAAGATCGGCGCCGGCCAGCGCCTCTTCCGCTCGCGCGCGGTAGTCCTCGCGCGCACGAGCCGCCGCTTCCCGTTCGGCGTCCGTGACCGCGAGGCACCGCTCGATCTTCCGTGCCACATCGTCGCCGTAGGCCTCGGGGTACTCGGCGTAGAGCTCGCGATGGACGTCCGCGACCTCGCCCATGAACGCCGGGCCGACACTCTCCGGAAGAGGCACCTCGATCGTTTCCCGGCTCGGGAACAGGGCTGCCGCTTCCTCCAGCCGGCGGCGCACGAGCGGCTCCGCCTCGTCCAGCCACGTGAGCCCGACGCGAAGATCGCCGAGCGCGCCCAGCGATCGCGCAGGGAAGTCGAGGACGAGCGCCCCCATCATGTCGATGCACGCGGCGACGCTGCCGGCCATTGGCCCCGCGTGATCGAAGCTCGGAGCCAGGGGAAAGCAGCCGGCGATCGGAACGGCATCGAAGGTCGGCTTGAAGCCGACGACTCCGCAGCAGGCAGCCGGGATCCGGATCGAGCCGCCGGAGTCGGTGCCGAGGGCGGCCTCGGCGAGGCCGGCCGCGAGCGCCGCGGCCGACCCGCCGCTCGACCCGCCGGCGATCCGTCCGGGGGCGCGCGGGTTCGGAACCGTTCCGAAGTGCGGGTTCTGAGACGTGACGCCGTAGGCGAACTCGTGGAGATTCGTCTTGCCTACGCAGGCGTAGCCGGCCGCCTCGAGCCGGACGGCGGCTTCGGCGGTCGCCGCGGGCACGTGGTTCATGAAGATGGACGAGCCGTACGTCGTCGTCAGACCAGCGGTGTCGAAGAGGTCCTTCACGGCGAGCCGGATTCCCGTCCTTCCATGGTCGGGTCGTGCAAGAAAGATGCCGCTAGGCTCGCCGTCCATGCGCATCGCCGACCTTAACTGCATGCAGCTCGAGCGGTACCTCGTGCACGACGACCGGATCTATCGCGACTGGTGGAACGGCCCGCGGACACTGGGGGTGTCCGTACGATCGACCCGAAGTTCGCCGACGCACATCTAGATTCCTCTACGTAAAAAACTCGTAAAGGTTTGCCTTCCTGATAGAAGTGGATGGTAGGGTGCTGGCTCCGGCTCTTGCGGCTAGTTGGGCCGGGCTTTGCGGCAACTGCGGACAATTGAGGTAGTACTGCCTGTCACTGCGCACAATCTGGCACGCAGCAGACGCGGCTCCGCCGCGTCTGCCTCCCCCTCGCCCTCCGGCGTGGTGGACGTTCCCTTTCCCGCGTTTCGCTCCCGGGTCGCGCCGGCCGAGCGACGAATGATCCACGACTCGGCATCCGCTGCGGCGGAGCCGAAGGAGGTGCTTCACGATATGAGCTCCACAGGTTCCCCACGCCGCCGGCGTGGCCTTCGCGCCGCCGTTTTCATGGCGGCCATCTTCGGAGTTGCGGCGTTCTATGCGGCACCCGCGCTGGCGAACCCCTGCCCGAACGAAGCCACCGACAAGTTCATCTACATCACCTCGCCGAGCGCGAGCGGTCCTACCTCGCAGTCGACCACGTACGTGTTCAACGGCGTCAGTCACACGGTCACGCTGAAAGTCACCCCGACGCATGCGAGCGGCGGTACGTTCAAGACGTTCGACTTCCAGATCACGGACTCGAGCACTCAGGACCAGGCCGGCGCCTCCAGGGTGTACGCGAACCCGGTCGGCCCGGGCGAGCATGCCTACGACTACACCCCCCCCGTCACGCAGGGATCGGGTCTGACCCCGCTTGCGGTCTCCGGCTCGGTGCCGGACGTGAACGCGGTCAAGGCATGCCTCTCGAACTCCGGCGTTCTCGCGGTCAACCTCCGCTCCGTCACGGCGAAGCAGACGGCGAAGGGTGTCACCGTCAACTGGCGGACCGCCTCTGAGATCGACGTCGCCGGCTACAACGTCTACGGCCTCGTGCACGGCAAGCGCGTGAAGCTGAACTCG
>JBBRYW010000062.1:0-16945 GCA_038237235.1 Gaiellales bacterium | reverse complement strand
GGCCGCGGCTTCGCGGCTGGCGACGACCTCGCCCGTATTCACGCCGATCCGCAAACCAACTTCGGCCCGATAGTCGGTCTGGACGCGGTCGGCGAAGGCGATGAAATGGTCCTGTGCCGCGAGCGCGGCGCGGACGGCGCGAAACCACACGCGGAGCAGAAGACTGCGGAGCCGAGCTGCTCTGATCCGCACGCCGGACACGGTTGGTGGAGAGACGCGCCGCACATGCTGCAAAAGCGAGCATCGACCGCTTGCTCGGCGCCGCAAGAAGCGCATGCGATCGCCACGAGCGGGAGTGTACGTCGACGACTTGCTCCGTAGTCTCGCCGGGATCGTCGAGCGTCGCCACCTGGAGGCGGCGGGAATCGGACCCGCGCAACATTTCGACCGAACGGCGTGCCCGGAGGCGACGCGGTCGGGACTCCTCAGACGTTGATGACGATCTTTCCTTGCGCGTGTCCGTCGCCAATGTACCGGAGCGCGTCGGCGACTTCGCCTAGCTCGTAGCGCTTCTCCACGACCGGCTTCACCTTTCCGGACTCGAGCAGCTCTCGTAGGACATCCAGATCCGGACTGTCGAGCTTCGCGATGAAGAAAACGGCCTTCTGACTGCCGCGCAACGCCGCCAGTCGCACCTCCGCGAAGTGACCGAGAGGCCCCATCAGTGGATTTCCCTTCGCTCCGACCATGACGAGTGTCGCATGCGGGTTCAGCACGCGCCTGCACTGCGACCATGACTTGCTCCCCGCGACATCTAGGATCACGTCGTAGCGGATACCGCCTCGGGTGAAGTCCTCAGCGGTGTAGTCGATCACGTGATCGGCGCCGAGCGATCGCGCCTGCTCGACATTCCTCGTGCTGCAGACGGCGGTCACCTCCGCTCCGAGCACCTTCGCGATCTGCACGGCGAAGGTGCCCACGCCTCCAGAGGCGCCGTTCACCAGAACCTTGTGCCCCGGGTGAAGCTGCCCGTGGTCGCGCAGGCCTTGCAGCGCGGTGAGCGCCGCCACTGGCACGGCCGCGGCCTCTTCGAACGTCCGGTTCGCCGGCTTCCGCGCGACCCCATCCCGCGCGCAGACGTACTCGGCGAACGATCCGCCCCCGCTCTTCCCGCCGAACACGTCGTCACCCACTTGCAGGTCGGTGACGTCCTTCCCGACCGCTTCCACCGTTCCCGCGAAATCGCGGCCGGTGAGGCGGGACTTCGGCCGGCGCAGGCCCGTCATCGGACGTGCGATCCACGGCCTGCCCGTCACGTCGTACCAGTCCACTGGGTTGACCGAAGAAGCGCGCACTCGCACCAGCACGCCGTCATCCGCGAGCTCCGGCTTCGCGACCTCCCGAAGCTCCAGGACGTCGGGCGGGCCGTAGCTGTCGCGGACGACCGCCTTCATCGTGGTCGCCGGCTCGGTCGCTGTCGCTGCCATATCGTCCTCTCTTTCTTCGTACAGTGTAAGCTTATGGCGTAAGATAGACGTACGACGTAAGCTTTGTCAATGGCCACTGAGACAGAGCCTCGCCTCCCCCTCAGCCGCGAGCGGATCCTGCACGCAGCCCTCGAGCTCGCCGACGAGGGAGGGATCGAGTCGCTGACCATGCGCAAGCTGGGCGAGGCACTCGGGTTCGAGGCCATGTCGCTCTACAACCACGTCGCGAACAAGGACGACGTCCTCGACGGCATACTCGACCTCGTTCTCGCTGAGAGTGACCCGCCTTCGCCGGCCGGAGACTGGGACGCGGCCATACGAGCAAGCGCGATCTCCATCTACGAGGCGCTCCGGCGTCACCCCTGGTCGTGCACCCTGTTGATGGAGCCCGGACGCGTCCGCCCCACAAGGCTGCGATACATGGACTTGCTCCTCGGCCGGCTGCGCGAAGCCGGGTTCTCCGCCGAGACCACGTACACCGCCTACCACATCCTCGACGCGCACATCTTCGGCTTCTCGCTGTGGGAGACGAGTCACACCTACACGGCAGAGGAGGTCTCGAACCTCGCGGCGATGTTCGTGCAGACCATCACCGCCGATGCGTATCCGTACCTCCATGAACACGCCCGGCAGCACTTAAGCGAAGGTCCCCACCGCGAGGTGCGCACGTTCGAGCTCGGGCTCGACCTCATCGTCGATGGCCTCAAGAAGATCTACGACACGGCCTGACGTCGGGCTCGTGTCGTAGCGCCCGAAAAGTGGAGGCGGCGGGAATCGAAGCCGCGAAACGTCCGCGCTCGGCATGACCTTTCGGCCGTCCAGCGTGAGAGGGTGGCGTACGGCGCGAATACGCGCACGAGCGCTACCGGCCGGCTCGCGCGGGCACCGAGGTCTGCTCGAGGCTTGCCTCCAGAGTCCGATACGGCATGCTCGAGGGCATCAGCCTCGTCTGGGCGCAGGATCAGGCCGCCTGGCAACGGCGTGGGCGAACGTCGAGGTCTCGGTCGCATTCATTCACATTTCTGTGACCCGCGGGCGCAGCCACACCCAGCTGCCGCGAGCCTCCGGGCGCTGGGCTTGAGTGACCTCAGCCGCGCGCCTCGAGGATGTCCTTCAGGGTGGCGAAGTTGCCCTCGAGTTCCCGGCGTACCCCGCGCTCGACGAGCGGCTCGGCGAGCTTGGAGAAGCCGCCGGGCTCGCCCTGGATGACGACGCTGATGCGAGAGCCCTCGTCGGTGGGCTCGACTGTCTGCCGGACGTGGAACGGCACCGGGCCGGACGTCACCTGGAGCGCGAACCTCCGCGGCGGTTCGTACTCCTCGATCCGCATCGTCGATTCCATTCTCCGGCCGAGGAACTTGCGCACTTCCCTGCCGGTGGCTCCCGCTTGGAGCTGCCCATCGACGCTGGCCTCGAGTGCGCTCGACTGCCACTCGGGCACGTTCGCGGGATCGGTCGCATAAGCGAAAACCTCGTCCGGCGTCCGGTTGATCACAACTGATGCCTCGACCCTGATCATCTGCACCCTCTCTTCTCGACTCTCGGGTCTCCCCGCCGTTGATCCTAGACCTCTCCGACCAACTCGGCGACGTGGCGAAGGACTCCGAACGCCACAGCTGTCGCGCAACGAGCCTCTCCGGCGGCTGACGGAGTCTCCCGGCGCTCGGCCGCCCCGCCCGCGGGTTCCGCTCGAGCCGAGGTCGGCCTGCGGCGCGTGGTCGCAGGGCGGGCGTGATCTACCGGAGGCATCGCGCGGCTCGAGGTGGCCGAGCGGGCCGGGCCATTTCACCTGGAAGGACGGCCCCTTCCAGCTCGTTCCTCGCTTGGCCAACTGGCTCAGCTGGACTGTCCCACGCTGGTCTGCGTCGGCGAGCTCGACCCCATCGCTCCGGTGGCCGCCGCCCGCGAGATCACTGACGTCGAACCGGCGCATCAGCTCGAGTCCGAGCACATTCAGTTCCTGGTTGACAACCCCGCGGCGACGAAGCCGCCGAGCAAGTGTCACAGCGCCGGCAGCCCTGCAAACGGACTTGGTCAAGTGGAGGCGGCGTCCTGCCGAAACGAGCGGCCGTACGTCGCGAGTCCGGGAAAGTCGGGGAAAAGCGACCCGAACGAGTATGAGAATCCCTGTTCGAGTTCCCCGCGGAGGGCGGGCTTATGCGCCACGCGTAGCGTGAAGGCTGGCAGGCGCGGGCGAACGCCTTGCAGCGCCCGGCCCTCAGAGGCTGCGATGGCCTGGTTGTACTTGATCAGGGTGAACGGGACAGACATGCACGACCTGATCTCTTCAGCGCGGAGCGGAATGCCGTGCAGCGAGCGAACCGGGATCGTGGATGGCATCCCTCCCATGAGGAAGCACCCCTGCTGGCGGACTATGCGCGCGTCCAGTGGTGGTGGTCCCCAGATCCATGACTGCGTTGTCCACTCGGTGTCAGCGCGCGCGGGTATCGCGAGCCACCAAGGCGCCGGTTGTAAGGCGCGTTCGCGGGTTACTCCGCGCCCAGCGATGTCGATCGCGAAGACACGGCCCATCGGGCCGTCATCGGTGCTCGACGTCTCAACGGCAAACCAGAGCGCAACGGGGTTGAACGTGAAGTCCAGCATCCGCGTAGGTACTCCGTAGTGCTGGAGAGCTGCGAGCATCTCAAGCGCCGCGAGCCGACCTCCGCTCGCGTGCCAGTCAAGACCCCACCCGCGGGCCTCGTTGAGGACGGCGGCTTCGAACCCTCTGAGTTGCGACTCGCTCACCGGAACTGAGCCATTCACATCTATGTACCGGCGAACGAGAGGGGAGTAGAGGGGCCACTCAGAGTTCGCGACACCTCGCCAGACAAAACGCGAGCCGGTGGCTGTTTGAAACGCCGCGATCTTGCGAACAGCGTCCACGAACTCGCCGAGATCGTTGACGTCCTGCTCGTACGCCTCCCAGTAATCGTGCGGGAACGCCGCGGAGCTTTGACTCTACGCCCTCTACTATCGCGGCCGGCACTCCTGGCGGTGCGGCGGCTTCATGCGAACCGAGTCATCGCCGAGGCCCGAGGACATTCCCGTGGCATTGTGAACCGCATCTAGGCTGCTTCCTGATGCCGGGCGGCAGGCTGGGCGTCCTCTAGGAGTCCAAGGATCGCGAGTTCCTGGTCGGCTGAAATCGCGCCGTGGCAGCTTGTGTACCTGTGGCCGCTACCGCACCAGCACTTCCGACGCTCGTGCCGCTTCTTGTTCGTCGGGCTCATGTCGACCTTCGGGTTCGGGTCGCGGTGAACCTCGGGGCCGTCCCAGCGCCCGGTCTCGCGCCACCACGCCTCGCGGATGAGGTGGACGCGCGCGAGGTCGATCAGGACGGCGAGGCCGTCCTGCAGGCGCCAGCGCATCGCCGGATGATCCTTCGCGTACCAGAGACAGAGCGACGTGGGCCGATATGTGTGGAAGCGGTGCCGCGATCGTCGGGGCCCGCTCGCGATGATCACGGGCGGGCTCGCGCTCGGCGGGACGGGGAAGATGATCGCGACCCGCCGGCGCGCGCAGATCGGGTCGAGCTCGACCTCGCCACGGTAGACGAGCGCCCTGCCTATCCGGACGGGCTCGAACTCGGCGTACTCCTCGGGGATGCCATGGCGCTCGAGGGCGGCGTGTTCGATCCGACTCACCTCCAACCAGGGACGCCCCCGCCGGTGGCCGCGGCCCCGCTTCGCGCGGAACCGGCGGCCGAGGCGCCGCGCCTGCAGCCGGAGGTAGCGCAGGCGCTTCGCCCTGTTCTTCCGCGCCCTAGCGATCGTCGTCACCGTGCGAGCGAACGACGGGCGTACTGCGCACGGCTGCCGCGGCGGACACACCGAGCACGCCCCGCTTGCCGACGGTGACGGACGGCTCGTTCACGACCTTGTCGAGGCGCTCCGGGTCGCCGAAGACCTCGCGCAGAATCTTCTCAGCCTCCTCGTCGGAGACGGATAGCGCCCGGCGCGTCTTCGCCGCGGCGTCGGTGAGAAGCGGCCCGGCGGACGCCGGGTCGCGCCCCACGATAGGGTCGCCGACGGCGGCGGGGTCGGACAGCGGTTTCATCACAAGCGCCGCCGCGCGCTCGAGGAAGAACGGCGTCCATTCCGCGTGCGTGTTCGGCTCGGTGAGGAGCTCGAGCGCGAGCGCTGTGATGTGGAAGCTCGAGAGCGGCTTGCGCTCGAGCGGGTCGGCCATCTTCCAGCGGCGGTTCAGGTGCTTGAGGATGCGGATCTGCCGCGTGAAGATCGCCGACCCGACCTGCTTGTTCCTCTTGAGTACCCGCTCCTTGTGCCGCTCAGGGTCGGTCGCGATCCAGCGGTGGGGCTCGTCCTTGGGACAGTGCGGGATCAGAAGCCCCCGCGCCTGCTTGCGTCCGATCACGATGTCCGCGGTGAAGCCCTCGTCCGGGAACCCGATCTTGATCGCGTGCGTGCTGATCTCGAACGTGCCCGCGATCACGGGCTGGATCCAGCTCCGCACCGTCTCGAGCGCCAGCCGCGCGTTAGCGTCCCACTCCGGCGGGATCACCTCGATCTCGACGACGCCGTCGACGTCGTTCAGAGGGGCGATCTGCGTCCCCTGCGCGAGGGCGCCGACCGGAATCCACCGAGCCGTCCCGAGCCGCTTCGAAACCTCGGCGACCACCTTCTTACCGAGCTCGTCGCGCTTCTCGCGCGCCGCGTCCATCGTCTCCGAGTCGACAGCCGTGGCCCGGAGCAGGTTGTCGTAGAACAGGTTCGGCGTCAAGCCTGCCTCCCGTTGTCCGAGGCGAGCTCGAGCTCGCCGGTTTTCATCGTCTTCGTGTACTCGCGCATGTCGATCGCGTTCGGACTGCCCAGCGCCTGGAGCCGCCCGAAGAGCCGCAGTAGGAAGAACATGAGCGCGGTCTCCGGCTCGCTCAGCTCGATCGCCTCCTTCAGGGCCGTGGGCGGCCCGACGACCTCGAAGCCTCCATCCGCCAGCGCGCACCCGATGTCGATGCGCGTCTTCTCCTTGACAGCCTGCTCGCCGATGACCTTCCCGAACGCGTCGCCGAACGCCGGCGACCAGCCGCTCTTCAATGCGAGGATCCCGCCGAGGATATGAAACGGCTCCCGCGGCGGCTTGACCACACCACGGTCGACGATCGGCGCGCTCGTGCGGTGGAGCGTCCGCACCGATGCCACCTTGCCGGCGGCGTACTGGACGTACTCGCGGGTGAGCTCGGGCTTCACCTCGAGCGCCGCGAACACGCTCTCGGCGGGGACGTAGCGCGTGCCCGCCTTGTCCTCAAACCAAAGCGGGCAGAAGTACCGGTCGTGGATGAGGACGTCGATCTGCTCCGGGATCATGTTGGCCTTCGCGTCGATTACGAACGCCTTCGTCGAGACCTCGTAGCGCTGCGGCAGGTAGCTCTTGATCGCCGAGTGCCAGTTGACCTCGTTCGCGTCGCCGGACGCGGTCGGGTGCTCGTGGATCTCGTGATCCGCTTCCTGCTCGGCAAGGAGCTTCTTCTGCTTGTTGACGAGAAGCCTGTGGAGGTCGATCCCTCCGCCTGAAGAAGCCGCGCCCTCGTCCTCCGCGACCGCTCCATCCGCCGTGCCTGTCATGCTGGTCATGCTGATCTCCCTTGAGCAATCCGCACCAATCTGTGCGTGCGGGCGGATCACCCTAGCGACGGAGTCGGACGGCCCCATCTCGTCCAGCCCTGGCGACGCTCTGTGGCGGACGTCCGGGCTCGGATCTGATCTTCTGACGTCAGTCCATCGGCGGGGCGAATACATCCAGGTCGTGCTCAAGCCAGCCGGAGTAGAACCAGACGAGCTTGCGCTGGAGCTGCTGCGCGCCGCGGTAGGCGAGCTGCGAGATTCGGTTGCCCTCGAGGAACGCGTGGTGAAGCGTGACCGGCATGTTCAGCAGTGCAACGCTTTCCGGCATCGAGAACTCGGTCTCATCGACCTCGAGCGCCGGCAGGTACATGTAGTTGATCAGGTGGTCGAGGCGGCGCCGATCGCTCAGGGCGGTCTCCTTGATCACGCCGCGTTCGACGAGTTCTGCGAGCGGCGTAACTGGGACGAGCGTCCGAACCGGATGGCCGTAGCCCGCCGCGCTCTCGCCGGCGAGCGAACAACTCGGTGTGATCAGCATCGCCGGCCCGAAGGTCAGCGGGCCGCTGACGAAGCGCCGGCTCCCTCCGCTCTCATCGTCGACGAGAAGCTCGTTACCCGGGAGCGGGTAGGCGAGCGGCACGTCTCGAAACAGGTCGCCCTGACTGACGAGCTCAACGCGCTCGCGCTCGTAGTACTCCGCATCGGCGGATCGTTCCGGTCTCGACGGCATCGGCTGGCCCCTATCGGCGCACTCGGCCGGTTCTGGATCGACTACTTCTTGGCGTCGCCGAAGACGAGCCGGCCGCTGCGCTTCCGGCCGGGATTCACAACCGGCCCTTCAGACGCGGGCGCCATCTGCTCGAACATCTCAGCGCGCAGCCGCTCGACGTCCTGGACCGCGAAACGACGGAAGCCGCTGCCGGGAAGGTGAGCTGCGCGAAGCAGGCCGCGCGCCTCCCAGTTCCGGACCGTGTTCTCGTGCACGCCCAGGGCACGCGCGGTGTCGCGGACATTCAGTAGCTCCCTCGTAACCATCGTCCTCAGACTATAGCTTCCGATGTCGTCTTTGTCGAGTGTGTGTACTTTGTTCACTCGATCCGTAGAGTGCTCAGCATCTCCTCGACACCCTCGTCGTCCCAGTCGAAGTTCCAGCGGAGAGCCGTGGCAAGCGTGTTCGCGTCCCACCCGTGGTACTCGTCGGGGTGCTCGAGGGCCCACACAACGAGGCCGCACAAGACTGAGATCTCTTCGCTTTCGCCTCGTGGATCGACCAGTGCGGCGGCCTCTCCCAGAACCGTCGTCAGATCAGCGATCATGCTCCTCCTTCCGCAGGCTCACATCCGACTTGCGCTGAGCACAGAGCTCTGATGAGCTCAGGCCACCATGCCCAGTGTCCCGGACATCTATCCGATGTGGAAGTTCTACCCCTCGGCAACAGAGCCGCCCGCATGGGTCTCTCCTGTTGTCGCAGCCTTTTCCGCGGCTCGCGCGCAGATCGACTCGAGAGTCAACGTCGGTGTGCGCAGCGACGCGGCGCTCGCGGCACTTCGTCCTGAGCTCGTTCGTCAGGGTTTCGAGGTCGAGGCCGGGAAGACGAGGGCCGGGACGATCCGTCGGCCGGTCCTCTTCGGCGAAGTCGGCAGGCCGGTGGTGGCATATGACGTCGATGGCTTCCATCCTCAACACGAGATCGTCTTGGAGGTCGAGGCTGGCCGGGGAGCTGCGAACAATGCCGACTATCGCGATCTAATCCGAGCGAGTCTCATGGTTGACGCCCGGTATCTCGTGCTGGCGATGATGCTCCACTACGCTGCCGGCGGACCCGCCGTCAAGAGCTACGACCGCTCCCGCGACCGAATCGACGCCATCTACGCCAGCGAGCGGCTCAAGCTGCCGCTCGACGGGATCCTTCTCGTCGGATACTGACGATCCACTCTTTCGACGACCTCATCAGGCGCGTGACAGCACGTTTCGGACTGCCGACGGCCACCACTTGCGACCGCCCTGCGCCGTCTCGACACCCTCAGCGTTGAGCCCGCGCGCGATCTCGGCGAGGCTCTTCGCATTGGCGTACTCCCTCCGAATCCGCGCCGCGAGGCCCGGCGAAACGTTCGAGCGTCGGCCGGGACGCCGACGTGGCCGTATCTCCGCTCGGGCAATCCGCCTGTTCTCGGCGATGTACCCCTTGAGTTCGTCCACCGGGATCAGGCGCATCCCCTGGTCGTTGAAGAACGTGTCCAGCACCGGCACGACTCGGCGATCGATCGTTGACAGGCTCACTCCGAGCGCTTCCGCGGCCTGCCGGCGCGTGTACGTCAGCCGCTCGACACGCTCGGCCGGTCGCGCGTACATCACCTCCGGAGGTCGTGTCCGAGTCACCGGCGGTGGTGGTGCCCGGCGACGATCCTTCTTCGCTTGCCGACGCTGCCGCCTGTTCGCCATGTTGTAGAGCATACAGCAATAGTGACGCTTATTGCACCTGTGGTGCATCTGCTTCGCATCTGCTTCGCATCTGCTTCTCACTCTGTGCCTCACTCTGTGCCCTCTTCGGAGTTGCTGTTCGTGTCGACCGCACGCAGGGCCGTTCGACTGCAGGCGAAGAAGACCTCGGGTTACAGCTCGAGGCCGTGACCGATGCTGCGCTCGATCTCGGCGACACGGTGCAGCATCCGGAGTGCGGGCTCATCTTGCTCGCGTCCGAGGGCTGCCGTCATGCGCGCGAGGTCGCCGACCGAGGCGACGGCGACGCGCACGCCTGAGCCGAGGTACTCGCGCGAGGCAGCCCGGCGCAGGTCGTCGAAGCCGCGCGTTCCGGCGGGCTCGGGAACGACCGTCAACTCGCCGAAATCCGTCTCGAGCTCGAGCACGTCCACGTTGGTCATGGCGAGATCCTTTTTCCCGTCCCGCCGCCGTGCGTTCAGGTCTCCAAGGGCGAGATCGAGCCGGCGCAGGTTCTCTTCCCGCATCGCAGGCACGATGTCGACGCCGTCGGTCACCTCGTCGGTTCCCTGAAGCACGCGGGCCAGGCAACCGATCACGATGTAGGTCACGCGATTCCGGTCGAGCGCCTTGAAGATCCCGATCGGATCGAACTCCGACCCGCTCGCTCTTGCCATCAGCGCTTCCGCTCCTTCAACATCGCCTGCAAGCGGTTCTCAGGGGAGCGGAACAGGTTCTCGCGCAGCCGTTTCTCGCCGCCCTCGTCAACGTCGTACGGAACGAGCGCGAGCGCCAGGTCGTAGCCGCAGGCGCGCACGAGCTCGCGCAAGGTCTCGAAGCTCGGCTGGACGGAGTCGCTCTCCCAGCGCGCTATCTGCGCTCGGTCCCTCCCGCTCCGCTCGGAGAGCTCGGTCTGCGTGAGCGACGCCCGCAAGCGCGCCTCCCGGATCAGCAAACCGCTCGTCACGAGGCCAGCCTAAACGAAATCGTCGTATCCATCCTTCGTGCCTGATATGCTACCTGAGTGTAATGAGCCGACAAGCGCATACTCAGCTGAGTCTCGAGTTTCCCGCGACCGACGTCGAGCCGCGTTTGAAGGGGACACGAGGGCATTCTGAGCGACATGCCGGTCGAGCCCACTTGACTCTCGGGGAGGCTGCCCGAATCATTCGTGAGGCAGTGAAGGACAAGAGCTACCGCTCGACACCGCTCGGCCAGCTCGTCGCCGCTACCTCCGCTGGTTCCGTAACGAATTCGGCGCCACCGAGTCGACGCTCCGCGACTACGAGGCCGTACTCGCCCGAATGAGCCTCACACTCGAAGGAACCGATCGACGTCTCGGTCGACGACCTTCGGGACGTCATCGACCTCTGGGGCGAGCGCTCGCCGCGAACGCGTCAGAAGGTCACGTCCGTCGTCCGCGCCTTCTGGAGCTGGGCCGAGGAACAGGGCCACATCGCGATCTCGCCGGCGGCACGGATCAGGCGTCCGCGCGCCGAGAAGCGCATCGCCCCGCTTTTGCCGGCGGACGCGCGACCACGTCTCCTCACAATCGCCAAGCATCCGCGCGACCGCTTGGCGCTGTTTTGCCTGCTCCTACTCGGCGTCCGGAGAGGCGAGCTCGCCGGGATCCAGATCCGCGACTTCGACGCCCAGCGCTGCTCGCTCCGCGTCTACGGCAAGGGCCGTAAGGAACGACTGCTTCCGCTTCGCGGGCCGGTCCTCGCCGAGCTTCGATTGTTCCTCAGCACCGACCTCCCACACGTCCGCCGACCGCCCGAGCCGGACGACTACCTCCTCTACCCGACGAAGAAGGTCTACGACGGACGCGGATCCGAGGGCCAGCAGAAGCGTGCGACCCGCGCTTACCCGAAGAAGCGCCCGAGCCCGCAGGCCGTCCACCGTTGGTGGTACCGACAGTTGCAGGCAGCTGGGCTCGTCGGACGCGATGTCACGCACGGCCTCAATATGCATCTCGCCCGGCACACTTTTGCCACCGAGCTTCGGCGCGTCGCAGGCATCGACGGGGCCTCGCAAGCTCTCGGTCACGCTGACCTGAACACGACGCTCGGCATCTACGGCCACCGCGATCAGAGCGATCTCGAGGTCGCGATGGAGGCCTACGCGAGTTGGCTGGAACAGCAACGGGAGGACTCAATCGTTCCTCCCGAAGCTGACTCCTGAAACGGCTCTGCTGAGCCAAATAGTGGAGGCGGCGGGAATCGAACCCGCGCAAGGTTCCTACCGAACCGTTGCTAACGAGTTCAAAGCCGGCGCCGCGGTCCCGGAGATAACGTGAACGTCGCACATGGCTATCGAAGACAAGGCAGACGCGTCCGAGTGGGTCGAGCGCGACCTGCAGGAGCTCTGCGACGAAAACAAGCGTGAGACGCCACGGCTCGAGTTCAAGCGCGAACTCGATCTCTCCACGTCCAGCCTGAAAGCCGAAGCCGAGAAGGACATCCAGGGTCTCGCAAATTCAGGTGGGGGTCACCTCATCTACGGCATTGACGACGACGTCCTGCCGGACGGATCTCTCGTGGCTGGGACGCTCATGCCGCTCGCAGACGGAGCGCTGCCCGAGCAACTCAACAACGTCCTCGATGACCGCGGCGAGCCAAAAGTACCGTTCGACCTTTATGTGATCTCAGCCCAAACGGGAGGGATCTACATCGTTGTCGAAGTCTTTGGAAGGCGCCGCCCTCACCGTGCCAGCAACGGGCGCTACTACATTCGAAGGAACCTGCGTGTGCGTGAGATGAGTGAGGCTGAGATTGCAGATTCCTACCGCGATCGTTTCCGCCGAGAAGCTCTGGCTACGCAGGCGATGCAAGAACCGAGGCCCGACCAATCAATCGACCAGCGAGTGCACCGCGGATTGAAGCCACCTGAACTCGCTCTGTATCGCGAAGAGACGGGCGATGATCGCCCACCCGGTTGGATGTCAGTCATCGCGTATGCGATCAACCCGCCTGGTGATCCCCTACTCCCTCCCACGCAAACCGACCCGGAACTCTTTCGGCAGTTATCGCTCCCCGGCCTCTGGCGGAGTCAAGAAGGGCCACTCTCCTACCTCAACCTTCGGCGGCGACCGACAGGTTTGGTCGGCGTACTGCCGCCGCGCGACGACACGTATCCCCGCTACCTGATGCACCTCTGGCCCGATGGCCTACTCGAATACGGGGTCATCATGGAACCGATGTTCCGCGACGAGGATCTAGCGAAGAATCGCGTCGTTGCTAGTCACGCGATGGCGCAGTACAGCCATGACTTTCTTGTCCTTGCCTCCGTGATCCTCGAGACAGTTGGCTACCAGGATGAGGTGCTTGCTCAGGTGCGCTTCGACCATCTCGAGGATCACGTCCTTCTTGTGGATACCCAACGCGTATTGGAGGTCCCAGAGGTGATCAAGGAGAGCACAATCGAAACGACGTGGCGCGGGAGTGCGCACGACCTAGGTACCAACGGGGCGCGGATCGTGACGAAAGAGGCGCTCGATACGGTCTTCTTGGCCGCTGGACTCGAACGAGGTGCGTACTTCTTCACTCAGGCCGGCGAGTACAACGGCTGAGAGACGCTCCGTGACCTTTCGCGGCTCTTGACGCACCGTTCGAGGCTGGATCAAGGATCGTTTTCGCTGACGGATCTAGGTCGCCGGGCACGACTAATCGAACGGGCGGTAGTCGACCTCGCCCGCGACAATGGCGCGGTTGAGTTCAAGGAGGAGCCGGTTCGATTCCTGCGGATCGTGCACAGCTGACGACGGCCAGGCGTACGCGGCGGCAACCGCCTCGTCGAGCGCGTCGTGCAGCTCGCGCAGGTCTCGGTACGCGCCGTCGTCGACCTCGTTGTAGAGCTTCGTGAGCCCAATGTGTCGCTCGAGGCAAATCTGCGAGCGGCGCTCGTAAACGCGCTGAGCCACCTCCTCGACGGCAGCGAGATCACCATTCGGCCACGGGAAAGTCTCGAACGCAGACGACGGCGTGTAACGGATCCTGTCTTCAAGCGTGGATGACTGCGCCCTCGCCCAGTCCGTATGAATGCGCGAAGACAACACTCCGAAGTGTGCGTCGCCGGCGAGGGCGAAGACATTCGTCGCATTGCTCGCTACTACATCGCTCTTACACCAGCAGAAGAGAATCCTCTTACCGGTGGCCGTTCCGGCGAGAAAGCGTGGAAGGTCGCGAACCCTCTGACGGAAGACAGGCCTAGGCCAGAGAAACTGCCACCAACGGGGATTTCGATGGTACGACGTGCTCTCTTCGCGGTCGTGTTTGGCCTGAAGTTGGACGATTTGCAGCGCGTCGGGGTACTGCCTCGCTTCTTCGAGCTGCATGACTGCGAAGTCGACGATGTAGCGGCTCGGTTGCTGTCGTGGGTCGCGTGCGATGTCGTCACCCGACAGATAGGGACGAATCACAAGTGCGGACGGAGGATCAGACTGACCGCGTAGACGTTCGGCCACGCCCGAATCAACGATGTAGTTGGCCCCAGGAAGCATGCCTTGGAACGCGATGCCGCGGTTTGGTTCGAGGCGGCCGGGTTCCGACAAGCCATCGGCTCGTAGCGATGGGGATATCGAATCGACGTCCATTCCGTCGAGAAGGACACCGCTAGGCGCAGCCGGGGGGTCCTTGATCCAATTCACGATGCTCACGTCCACAGCAGCATCTCCGGGCCAATCCTGCGTAGACACAGCCGACGTGATCACGCCGCCGTTTTCGACGATGTACTGCAAGCTCGCGCCGCGGGCGCGATTCTGAGAGATCGAGTTCGTGCCGACGAGTCCTGCCCGCCTGCCACGCTCGAGATGGTCGTGCGCCTTGCGGAACCAGTAGACGCAGTAGTCCTTCACACCGATCCCGAACTCGCTCTTCAACCACTCGACGTATTCGTCGCCGAGCTCCCGCCTGACAAACCGATCGCCGTGGTAAGGGGGGTTGCCAATTATCGCGTCTGCTCTCGGCCAGTCGAGCTTGAGCGCATCGCCGCGACGGATCCCCGAGAGGTCGACGAGCGGGAGCACGCGCTCCTCGAGGTCGAGCTCATCGACGGCGAGCTTGTGGCCCATCCAGAGCGTCACGCGGGCGAGCTGCACTGCGAAAGGGTCGAGCTCGATGCCCTTGATGTTTGTGAGCGGGAAGTAGAGGGCGAGTACCTCCTGCTCTCGGAGTCCTGAGCTGCGGCGCATGTCACGCATCCGGCGGCGCAGATCGGCCTCGATGCGGCGGAGCTCGCGGTAGGCGACATAGAGGAAGTTCCCCGATCCACAGGCGGGATCTAGTACGACGTAGTGCATCAGCGCGTCCTGCGCCTCCTGGACGTCAGCCACTGTTCGGCAGGCGGCGATCCGCTCGCGCCACGGCTCGACGATCGTCGGCAGGACAATCTTCAGGATGTCCGCCTCTGCCGTGTAGTGCGCGCCGAGCGCCCACTGCCGCTCGCGCCCGAGCGCTCCCTGAAGGAGCGCGCCGAAGATCGCAGGCTCCACCTTTCGCCAGCTCGACTCGCACGCCTCGCGGAGGAGCTCGATCTCCTCGCGCTCGAGATGAACCCGGGCGGGTCGCGTGAAGAGTGAGCCGTTTGCGTATGGCGTTCCCGCGTAGATCCCTTCGCTCGGACGGTCGTGCGGCTCGTTCAGGTACGCAAAGAGCTGGCCGAGGTCGTCACGGCTCGACGGAGCAGGATCGGTGAGCAGACCGTCCAACACCCGCGTGAACAGGTGCGAGGGCAACATCGCGAGGTCTTCGGCGAACATCGCCCACACCGACTGAAGCACGAGGTCGCGAAGCACATCGAGCTCGGCGGCGCGCCGCTCCCTCAGCCTTCGGTAGACGTCGGTGACGAGCGACACCGCCTCGCGCGTGACCTCGGTTTGGTCGTGCACGAATACCGGTTGGCCGCCGGCCAGGAACAGGAGCGCGGCCATATGGTCTGGCAGCTCTACGAGGTCGAACGCCACGCGAGGCTCGGTATACACCGCGCCGGGCTCCCACACCTCGAACCGGTGGAAAGCGCAGAGAACCACATATCGAGGCGCCGCGGTTGCGGGCGTACCCGATGTTTGCCAGTAACGGAGCATCTGCTCACGGTGCTCGTTGAGTCGACGCGCTTCGCTCGGCCGCTTCATTTCGATGATGCAGACGCCGGGCCAGAAGAGGTCCATGAATCCACCGCCCCTGTGCTCTTCGAACTTCGCTCCCGCGGCACGTCGATCGGTGCCATAGCACTCGAGCAGCGCGTTCAGAAACGTCTGCGCTTCGCTTCGCTCGGTTCCTGCGTAGCCTCCCCAGGCCGCGGCGAACTCCCGGAGTCGCCGGCGGATCTCCTCGCCCGAAAGGGCCACGGCGAAGTTAGAGGTTGAGCTGCTCCTTCGGAACGGCGAAGAGCGTGCCCTGACGCAGTGTCCGAGCGACCTCGGAGAGCTCCGCCGAAGCCCGCTCGAGCGCCACAATCAGATGGGCGTCAGCGTGTTCGGCGCGCAGCGCGTTTGCGCCCCGCTCAGTACGCTCGCGCGCCTCCTCGACGTAGAGCATCGCAACGTCGATCTCGGCGAAGTGCTTCTCGTCCAACTCCTGCAGCCTCCTCTCGCGCTCCACCTTAGATGACGAGGCGGATGGGGCACGCATCCTCCGACCGTAGCCGGAGCTAGATCGCATGACTGTGCCGACTTCGTGCTGATCTCGGCCCGGTGGTGACCCACCACGGAGCCGGGCGAGCGGGTCAGTCTTGCTGTGCAGAGTCAGCGCAGCGTCTTCAGCCTGGGGTACCACCACGCCTCGCCAATCCGGCGGGTGCATGTTCGGTCTCAGGTGGTCGTCCGCGACTTCGACCTCGGTCGGCGACGGCTGCGCGTCCATGGCAAGGGCGGCAAGATCCGCCACACGCCCATCCCGACCGAGGAGCTACGCGAGGAGATGGCCGAGCTCTAGCTGCGGCGCGACCCGGTCGAACACCTCCTCTATCCGCAGAGGCGCGGGCCGAAGGGAACAGTGATTTGGGAGAACCGCCGAAAACCGCTCTCCGGGCCCGCGCTCCATCGCTGGTGGTACCGCTGCCTCGCACGGGCCGGCGTCGTCGACGCGGGCACGACGCATGGCAAGAAGATGCACGGAGCGCGCTACACGTCCGGGACCGAGTTCTATCTCGCTACCGGGGACATCTACGCGACGCAGCAGCTCCTCGGGCACGCCGACGTCAGTACCACCGCGAACATCTACGTCCAAGGATCGCCCGCCGACCTCGAGGACAAGCTCAAGAAGGTCTGGGGCGAATAGGTGCGGACAACGACTCCGATCGAAGCCCTATCGACCAAATCGTTCCGATCGAAAAAGCGCCCTGAGCGGGAGAAAGTGGAGGCGGCGGGAATCGAACCCGCGTCCGCGGACGCACCGGACAGAGCGTCTACAAGCTTAGGCTGTCCTTGAAATTCGCCCGCCGGCCGGTGAACAGCCGACCAACCGCCGGGCTAGCCATCCTTCGGTGTCGCGCCGC
>JBBRYW010000061.1:0-17027 GCA_038237235.1 Gaiellales bacterium | reverse complement strand
TAGAGGTGACGCGGAGAGCGGGCGGGTCCTGCTCGAGGCGGGAGCCGATCCGAACGGCCGCGGCGAGGGCGGCTTCACGCCGCTCCACAGTGCCTCGCAGAACGGCGACGCGGAGCTCGTCGACCTCCTGCTCGAGCACGGGGCCAACCCGGGTGAGGCCCTCCCCGACGGGCGAAGCCCCGCCGATCTTGCGCGCGAGCGGGGTCACGGCGAGCTCGCGGATCGTCTGTCTAGACGAACTGCGTGAACTCGTCGAGCGACTTCTTCTCGAGCGCGCGCCGCGGCACAGCCGCATCCGGCGCCGGGTAGCCGACCGGAATCAGCACGAAGGGCCGCTCGTTGTCCGGCCGGCCGAGGATCTGCTTGAGAAAGCCCATCGGCGACGGCGAGTGCGTCAGTGTGGCAACGCCGGCGTTGTGAAGCGCTGCCAGCAGGAAGCCGACGGCGATGCCAACCGACTCGCGGACGTAGTAGTGCTTGCGCTTGTCGGACCCGTCCCACGCCCAGGCCTGCTCGAAGACGACGATCAGGTATGGCGCGTCCGTGATGTGCGGCTTGATCCAGTCGGTCCCGATCGGCTCGAGCGCGTCGAGATACTCGTCGCCGGCGCGCTCGGTGTAGAGCAGTTTCTCCTCGCGCTCGGCGGCGGCCCGGATCCGCGCCTTTACGTCGGGATCGGAGACGACCACGAATGTCCAGGGCTGCTGGTTCGCGCCGGAGGGCGCCGTGCCGGCCACTCGGAGAGCGTCCTCGATCAGCTGCCGCGGCACCGGCTCGCGCGAGAAGTCGCGGACCGAGCGCCGCAGCTGCATCAGCTCGAGAAACTCCGCGCTGCGCCCGCGTGCCTCCTCCCCGGCAAGCCGCCGGAAGCGAAGCTTCAGCGGAACGTATGCGGTCGTCCTGGTCGCCATTGTCTAGGCCTTGAACGGATCCTTTCAGTGTGTCACAGGGTCTGCTCGTCGCCGACGAGCGTGCTCAGGCTCTCGTGCTCCTCCCGGCAGGCCGGGCAGCCCGCGAGGTGTGCGCTCAAGCCGGGCAGTGCCGCATCCGGATTGCCGCCGGCCAGCTCGAGCTCGACGATCTCGAACGCAAACCCGCCGTCGGCGAGCCGCGCCCGCAGCTTGCGCCGCGCGTCGTGGAGCGTCTTGTAGAGCGCTCCTCGAGTCGTGTCGAGCCGCTCGGCCAGCACGTCGATCGGCACGCCGTTCAGTGCCAACGCGACGAGAACGCGCCGTTGGTGCGGCGTGAGGCCCTCGTCGATCGCCCGGCGGAGCGCCTCCAGAAGCTCCGTCCGCTCGGCCGCGGCGCCGGGCGTGGGGCTCGCGCTCGAGAAGAGTGTCCAGCTCTCCGGCTCGAGCGGCACCTCGCGGCCCTGCCAGGCACGCCGCCGGAGCTTGACCGCCGCCTCGAGCAGGCCGAACTTGTAGGCCCAGGTCGTGAAGCGGCTCGCGCCGCGAAAGTCGCCGAGCCGCCTCAGCACGCTGACGAGCGCATCGTCCGCCGCCTCCATTGCGACGTCGTCGAGGTCGCCGCCTCGCAGGTGGGGCAACGCCGGCCGGCGGCCGGCGACCTCGAACCGCGCAGCCCGCAGGAGGAGCGCGTGCAGCCGTGCAACGGCCTCGTCCCTGCCCGTGCCCGTGCCGTCCAGGTCTCGCAGCCACTCCCTCGACTGCGGATCCAGTCTCGCCGCCCGCGGAGTGGGAGAAACGATCGGTTCCACCAGTGTCACGGTAGCCGCGACGCCCACATCTCGTTGGTGTGCCCGGGCCTGCGATTCCTTACGGTTGGAGTGGGTAGCTGAGCAACACATTTTTCGACGAGGAGGAGGTCCGCGTGCCCCGAAGGACGATCGATGAGCAGTTGACGAAGTACCTGGCCGACGCCCATTCAATCGAGGAGCAGGCGCTCCAGCAGCTGCGGATGGCGCCCGCTGCCGCAGGCGACAGCGAGCTCGCCGCGATGCTGCACGAGCACCTGGGCGAGACCGAGCAGCACGAGCGGCTCGTCCGCCAGCGCCTGGAGGCACGAGGCGCGGCGCCCTCGAAGGTCAAGGAGGTCGTGATGCGGGCCGGCGGCGCCGCGGTCGTCCTCTTCGCCCGCGCGCAGCCCGACACGCCCGGCAAGCTCGCCTCCCACGCTTTCTCGTACGAGCACCTGGAACTCGCGGCGTACGAGCTGCTCGAGCGGGTGGCCGAGCGCGCCGGCGACGGCGAGACGGCCGAGGTCGCGCGACGAATTCGCGAGGACGAGCGGCGCATGGGCGAGCGCCTGGCCGGCTCGTGGGACACGACCGTCGCCGCCTCTCTGCGCAAGGTGACCCCCCGGGACCTCGGCAAGCAGCTGAACAAGTATCTCGCGGACGCCCACGCGATCGAGGCTCAGGCGATCCAGTTGCTCGAGCGCGGTCCTTCCATCGTGGGCGATCCAGGGCTCGCGCGCCTCTTCGCCGAGCACCTCGAGGAGACGCGCGATCAGCAGGAGCTCGTGCACGGGCGCCTCGACGCGCGCGGCGGAAGCCCCTCGAAACTGAAGGACGCAGTCCTCCGTCTCGGCGGCCTCAACTGGGGCATGTTCTTTCAGGCGCAGCCCGACACGCCCGGCAAGCTGGCCGCCTTCGCCTACGCCTTCGAGCACCTCGAGATCGGCGGCTACGAGCAGCTGAAGCGCGTCGCCGAGCGGGCCAGAGACGCGGAGACCGTTGGCGTCGCGGAGCGCATCCTCGCCGAGGAGCGCGCCGCGGCACTAAAGCTCGCCGGGAGCTTCGACGGGGCGGTCGACGCCTCGCTCGAGGCTCAGGAAGTGGGCTGAGCTACCCGCGCCACAATCGCCGAGGGAGTCGGGCCTCCGTGCGCGTCGGGCCGCTCGAACGCGAGCAGGATGAGCATCGGCGACAGGTAGGCGCGGGCGACGACGAGAGCCGTCACGGAACGAGCCCAGCCCGGTCGCCTGCCAGACGGAGGAGCACGACCGCCCAGGGTCGGAACGGCCGCCACCGCTCGGCGAGCTTCCTCAGCTCGTCGGGCTCGAGCGGGGTGGCGGCGTCGTAGAAGTGGCTCGCGTAGGCAAGCACGCGCGGCTCGTTCGCCGGCAATGCGTCCGCGAAGCCGGTCGCCCGGACAGCGATCAGCTCGGAATAGAACAGGCCGATTCCTCGCAGCTTCCTCGCCTCTTCCGCCGCCCCGGCCGGACCGAGCGACCAGAGCCGGTCGGCGTCGAGCTCGCCCGCGAGCGCCGCCCGCGCGACGCCGTGGAGTCGATCCACCTTCTCGGGCCGGCCATGGGCTCCTGCTCGAGCAGCCGCTGGGGCAGCGGAAATGCAGCCAGCATCTCGCCGGCCAGCTGTAAGCTCGCTCCAAGCTCCTCCGAGACCTGCTGTCGCACCCGGGCAGCCTGCTTCTGCGGCCGGCGTGCGGAGATCACTGACCAGGCCGCCGCCTCGTACGGCGAGTAGAAGAGGACCGGGCGCTGCCCGGGATGCTCCTGCTGGAGGCGGCCGATGACGGGGTCGCGCCGGCCGACCTCCAGCCAGGCCTCGCCGTCGTGGTCGAGCGAGAGCACGCGTGCGACCTGGCGGCGAACCGCCTCCGGCTCGCCGGCGCCCTCGACCTCGCAGTGAACGACCCCGTCGCCGTTCTGCCGAACGACGACGCCCGCGTGCGCGCGAAAGCCGTCGACGGCGAACGCCAGCCGCAGCACGTCCTCGCCGGACGTAGCGTCGCGCTGACCGAAGCCGAAGCTCGACGCGGCCGCCAGCGAGAAGGGCCCGCGGGGAGCGATCGTGAAGCTCGGCACCCCGGCTACCCCGCGTGGCGCTCGAGGAACGAGAGCACGCGCCGCCACGCATCGTCCGAGGCTTCCGCGAACTCCTCGTACCGGCGATCGAAGAAGGAGTGCGGAGCACCGTCGTAGACGACGAGCTCGTGCTCCACACCGGCCGAGTCGAGCGCCGACTCGAAGGCGGAGACTTCGGCCGCCGGGATGCCGGGATCGTCGCCGCCCATCAATCCGAGAATCGGAGCGGCCAGCTCGGCCGCGCGCTGCGCCGGCCCCGGGGAGCCGTCGCGTCCGACGCCCGGCCGCCCGTAGAAGCCGACCGCTCCCGCCAGCCCGTGGCCGCCCGCGGCCGCGAGCCACGACTGGCGGCCGCCGAAGCAGAAGCCGACCGTGAACACCGCCCGGCACGAGCCGCCCCCGGGCGAGCGCAGGTGCGTGACAGCGGAAGCGATGTCAGCCTGAATCCCCTCAGCGGTGGCTTGCCCCACGTGCTCCATGAAGGGAAACTCCTCGTCGCGCTTGCCGACCCCGGCCGTCCGGCCGAAGTAGTCGATCGCAACTGCGGTGTAGCCCCGCTCGGCGAAGCGAAGAGCGAGCTCCTCGTAGAAGCGATAGAGGCCGCGGACGTCCGCGAGGACGACGACGCCCGGGCTGCCCGACTCGTCCGGCGACGCTGCGAACGCCGCGAGCCGCGTCCCGTCCGACGACTCGAGCACGAGATCGTCGTGCGAGACCGACGCGCCCGAGACAACGGGAACCGGCGGCGTCGAGTCGAGCTCGAAGCACACGCTAGGAGCCGAGCGCCTCGCCGAAGCGCGGGTCACCGCGGAGCGAATCGAAGACCGGCTCCGCGGCTAGCCACTCGCAGACAAACGGGCCGAGCTCGATCGCCCGCGCAAGTAAACGAAGCGCCTCGTCACGCCGGCCGTCTTGTTCCTCGGCGCAGGCCAGCTCGTACAGCAGGAACGGGTGCTCTCCGAATCGCTCAGTTCCCTCGCCCGCAAGCGCACGAGCCTCGTCGAATCGTCCTAGCTCGCGTGCGTGGCGGACGAGCGCCGGATACTCCCACGCGGAAACCGTGAACGCCTCCCCGCGCTTTCCACCGATCGTGAGCACGAGCGTCCCAGCGTCCTCCGCGCGCGCCTCACGGTGCTCGCCCGGCTGGAGCAAGACAAGAGTGCCGGCCGGTGCGTCGACGGTCTCGCCGTCGACTGTGAACGTCGCGCGGCCGCGCACGACGACGTACAGCTCCTCGTGCGCCCCCGAGCCGCCCCCGGGCGTCTCGCTGTGCGCCGGCACCACGATCTCACCGGCATCTGCAACGTACGCGCTGGCGCCGAAGGACTCGATCCCGAGCTCGGCCCGAATCGGCTTCCAGGTGATCCCGTCCGCGGGAGTCGCCTCGATCTCGTCCAGATGAACCGTCTTCACCCGGTGCCGATTGTAGGTTCTCGGGACATGAGGACGCTCACGTGGGATCAGGTCGCGTCACGGCGGCTCGCACGAAGTCAACTTGCCGAGCATGCGCCGGCCGACCGCCTCCTGCAGGTCGTGAGCGGCGTCTGCGGCATCCAGGCCCAGGTGATGGGCGCCGCTGAGCTCGGGGTGGCAGCGCGCGTCGACGGCCTGACTCGAGCTGACCTGCAGGGCGAGCTCTGGGAGCGGCGCCGCCTCGTCAAGGTCTGGAGCATCCGCGGCACACTTCACCTCCACCCCGCGGACGAGCTGCCGCTCTGGATGGCTGCCCTGCAAGTCGAGCCGTACTGGCGCCGGCCGGGCTGGCTCGAGCTCTACGGGCTGACGGAAGACGAGGCGGAAGCCGTCCTGCAAGCGATCGGCGATGCGCTCGACGGCAAATGCCTGACCCGCGAGGAGCTCGGGAAGGAAGTTGTGCGGCGTGTCGGCGAGTGGGCGGAAAGAACGACGAAGGTGATCCAGTTCGGCAAGGAGGCCGAGACGTGGCCGCAGCTCCTGTCTGCCGCGGCACAGGCCGGCCGACTTCTGCATGGGCCAAACGCCGGCCAGAGAACGACCTTCGTACGAGCCGATCAGTGGATCGACGGCTGGCGGGAGCTCGATCCGCACGAGGCGCTCGCCGAGGTCCTCAGGCGCTACCTGACCACCTACGGCCCGGCGACGGAGAGCCAGTTCGGGCGCTGGCTCGGCGCTGAGCCGAATCACGTTCGCCACGTGGTGGAGTCCCTTGCCGGCGAGCTCGTCGAGGTCGACGTCGAGGGATCGCGCGCATTGCTGCCGGCCGCGGACGCCGATACTCCGGCCGGCGGCGAGACCGGGTCGGTCCGGCTGCTCCCGAAGTACGACTGCTATGTCCTCGGCTCCCGCCTCGGCCGGAACCACGTGGTGACCGAGAAGGTGAACGCTCGTCTGCGGGCCCACCCGCGCGGACGCTATGAAGGCGCCGTCGGACACTCGCTGCTCCTGGTGGACGGGATCGTCGCGGGCATGTGGAACCAGAAGGCCCGCAGCAAGCGGGTCGAGGTGCGCGTCGAGCCGTTCCGCCGGCTGACGTCCTCCGAGCGAGGAGAGCTCGAGGCAGAGGCCACACGGATCGGCCGGTTCCTCGGAACGGAAGCAGCCCTCTCGATCGGAGCGCTCACGTGACCCCGATCGCCTACGCCGGCGGCGCCGCCGCCCACAGCGCGGAGGCAGCCGAGCGCCTCTTCCCCGACGGTGGCGACCTCGTCGCGCTCGACACGTTCGAGGAGGTGGTCGAGGCGGTGGTCGATGGTCGGGCCGACTACGGCGTCCTGCCGATCGAGAGCTCGCTCGCCGGTTCGGTTGCCGCGACGCACGACCTCCTCTACGACGCGCCGCTCTCGATCGTCGCCGAGACGTCGCTGCGGATCCGGCACTACCTGGTCGCCCGCGAGGCGATCGAGCCGGCCGAGGTTCGGATCGTTCGGTCGCACCCCGTCGCCTTGGAGCAGTGCCGCCTCCTCCTCCGCAGCCTGCCCGGAGCGAGGGCTATCGCAGCCCCCACGACCGCCGATGCCGCTCGACAGGTGGCCGACTCGACCGATCCCGGAGAAGCGGCGATCGCAAGCGAGCGAGCAGCGTCGCTCTACCGGCTGCGAGTGATCGTGAGCGACGTCGGCGACCATCCGGACGCCTTCACCCGCTTTGTGTCCGTCGCGTCACACACCCGCATCGACGGCGGTCGCGAGGGCTGGCGAACCGCGTTCTCGTTCGTCACCGATCACCGCTCCGGCGCGCTGCACGGTGCGATCGAGCCGTTCGCGCGCCACGGGGTCGACCTGCTCCAGCTCGTCTCGCGCCCGATTCCGCAGGCGCCGTGGACGTACCGCTTCGACGCGGTACTCGCCGGCCACCCGCTCGATGCCGCGACGCGCGCCGCGCTCGCCGAGACGCGAGGACGGGTACGGCGGCTGCGGGTGCTCGGCTCGTACCCCGCCGGCACTGAGGTGCCCCAACTTCCTGTAGAGATCAGCTGATGGAGCTAAGGCGGATCTCGTCGCTTCCCCCCTACGCCTTCGCCGAGATCGAGCGGCTGAAGCTCGAGCTGCGCCGTGCCGGCCACGACGTGATCGATCTCGGCTTCGGCAACCCCGATATCCCCTCGCCCGAGATCGCGGTCGAAAAGCTCGCCGAGGCCGCCGCGAAACCCCGCAACCACCGCTACTCGGCGAGCCGGGGAATCCCGAAGCTGCGGGAGGCGATCTGCGAGCTGTACGCGCGTCGCTTCGGCGTCGAGCTCGACCCCGAGCGAGAGGCGATCACGACGATCGGGGCGAAGGAAGGCCTCGCCCACCTGCTCTGGCTGCTCGTCGAGCCCGGCGATGTCGCCCTGGTGCCGTCGCCGAGCTACCCGATCCACCTGTACGGCCCCGTGCTCGCCGGAGCGACGGTCGCGCAGGTCGCAATGGGTCCCGATGAGGATGTCCTGGCGAACCTCGCCGAGGCGTACGAGCGCTCCCGGCCCCGACCGCGGGCGATGATCGTGTCCTTTCCGCACAACCCGACGACGGCCACGGTGGACGAGACGTTCATGCAGCGCCTCGTCGATTTCGCCCGCGAGCGCAGCGTCATCGTCGTGCACGATTTCGCCTACGCGGACGTCGCGTTCGACGGCTACGTGCCGCCGTCGATCCTGCAGGCCGACGGTGCCCGGGAGGTGGCGGTCGAGCTCTACACGCTCACGAAGGGCTTCTCGATGGCCGGCTGGCGCGTCGGCTTCGCGGTCGGAAACGCGGAGATCGTCGCTGCGCTCGGACGGCTCAAGTCGTACCTCGACTACGGCACCTTCCAGCCGATCCAGATCGCCGCGATCGTCGCCATGAAGGAGGCGGCTGACTACCCCCTGGCGGTCTGCGACGTCTACCGGGGACGGCGCGACGCGCTCTGCGACGGTCTTGCCCGCATCGGCTGGCAGGTTGACAAGCCGCGCGCCACGATGTTCGTCTGGGCGCCGATTCCGCCGGCCTGCCTCGAGCTCGGGTCGCACGAGTTCGCGTTGAAGCTCCTGCGCGAAGCGAAGGTCTCGGTGAGTCCCGGAGCGGGGTTCGGCCCCGGCGGTGACGGACACGTCCGCTTCGCCCTCGTCGAGAACGAGCAACGGATCGCCCAGGCCGTGCGGGGAATCCGCGCCGCGCTGCCCGAGCTCGCGAGCCTCGCTTCCGGCTAGCCCCCGGTTCGGCTCGATCCCTGGTCAGGAACACCGGTCACGCTGGTTCTGCCTCGGAGCGAGGTGAAAATCCGCCCGACCCGATCGCCGCCTGCCAGGATCGCGACCGCTACGACGACCACGATCCCGCCGGCAAGGGTGGCCGTCGCCGGACGCTCGGAGAGCGCGATCCAGACCCAGAGCGGGCCGAGGATCACTTCGAGCAGCGAGATGAGAGCAACTTCGGCAGCCGGAATGAGCTGAGCGCCGAGCGTGAGGAACGCCAGGCCGAGCCCGATCTGCCCGAACCCGAGCGCCGCGAGCAGTCCGAGATCGTGGCCGCCGGCCTGCCCGAGGTGCGCAAAGGGGGCGAAGACCGCGAAGACCAGGAGCTGGGCGAGACACGTGCCGGGAGCCATCGAGACGTCGCTCCGCCGACGGGCGAGGACGATGCCGCCGGCGAAACCGAACATCATCACGATCGAGACCGCAACCCCTACGGAGAAGCTGCCACCCGGGCCGCCGACCATCACTCCCACGCCCGCGAAGGCGAGGATCATCGCAACCCAGGTGCGTGTGGCGACCGCTTCGCCGAGCAGGACACGGGCGAGCAGAGCGGCGACGATCGGCGAGGCCGCCTGCATGAACAGGACATTGGCGACGGTCGTGTGGTTGAGGGCGACGATGAACGCTCCCGACGAGACGGCCATACAGACCGTGAAGCCGGCGCCGGCACGACCGATCGATCGAAACGCCGCGGGCAGGTTGCGACGTTCGAGGACGGCGACGAAGGCGAAGAGGCCCACCGTCGCGAACAGGGCTCGCCCGGCGAGCTGTGTGGCCGTATCGACCGCCAGCTCGCGCTGAAGCACCCCCGCGGTCGACCAGGCGAGGGCCGACACGGCGATATAGGCCCGGCCGCGCCGGTGGTCATTCCGATGGATAGTTACCTTCTGTACCCCGTCCGCTTCAGGAAACGGCTCAACTTGACGAAGTATGCGCCGTCCCGGCCGCGAGGGCGATACGAATCGCCGGAACCGCGCGCTTTGGATCGATCAATCTTCGCCCTCCCCTGGTTGTTACGCGAACGCACGTGTCAGCCGCCGACGGTAGCCGCACGTTGCCGGCAACCGCAAGGACCGTCACAGGCCAACTCGTTCGTGCCGCGTCAAGCTGCGGCGAACTGGCGCAGCATGCTCTCCTCCGGCGCGGCGCCCCCCAGAAGGCCCGCTGAGCCCGCGCGCCGACGCGGCGGTAGGCGAGCTTGAGGTGCCAGAGCAGAGGGTCCCATTGACGACGCCACGGATGAACGCCTGCCCATCGTTCTCGAAGACGACGATGTTGGAGCGCGCCGCGCCCATCACGTGTCCTTCGTGCGTGGTCAGCTGAATCCCGCAGATCGCGCGGGCACCCGACGGGACGGCCTGCGGCTGCGAGTCCGTCATGTCCGCAAGTCCTCCGCTCAGCTCTTCGACGAAGGCCGAGAGCTCACCCTTCTGCTCCGAGGTCCGGGTCCACGGTCACGTACGCCCGGACGAGCACTGGCGCCCGCGGGGCCGGCCGCGCGACGATCTCGATCTCGAACGTCCGACCTTCCAGCTCCGTCGAGCGCAAGGGCGTGAACCGCCCGAGCGCGGAGCCGCAGTCGGGCCAGCGCGGGGGGTCGAGAAGCGCTTGCGAGCGCCAGCTCGCGGGAGCGAATCGGGACGGCTGCTTACGTGTGCCAGACCTGCCCCGGCTTGATCGGCTCGGTGAGAGGTCCGAGTGGGGCCTTCGCGAGCTGCCGCTCGGGCCGAAACGCCCTTTCTCAGCTTCGGCTTCGAACACGATCCCCCACCCCGCCGCGCGGGATCGCTCCAGCCCCCCGGGAACCACTCCCCGATCAGCCTGCTCGCTCCCTCGAGCAGGTCATCGCGGTCGGGCGTCGCGAACGGCCAGGCCGCCAGGCGTCGCCGCCCGAACGCACGTTGGAAAGCCACGAGGTCGTGAGGATGGAGGCGCCGACCCCCCTGGCGCTCCCACCGCGTCGTCAGGATCGCCCGGGCCAGCCCGAGATCGTCGAGCGACCTGCGCCGCGCCTCGCTGCCAGTAGGCGCGAATCGCGTTGTGACCGGCGAAGGCTTCGTGGAAGATCTGCGAGCGGTAGGTAGGCCACTTCCTGGCCGCACGAATCGCTCGATGGCGTGCGTGCTGATGCGCTCGCATTCGCATCATGATGCGCTAGCGTATGCGTATGCGCACCACGATCACGCTCGCCGATGACGTAGCCGCAGCCGTGGAGAAGATCCGCCACGAACGTTCGATCGGACTCAGCGAGGCAGTCAATGAGCTCGTCCGCAGCGGGCTTGTCGCCAACCGCTCCTTTCGTCCCTTCCGCCAGAAGACGCATGACCTCGGCACCGGCGTCGACTTCTCCAACATCGGCGAGGCGATCGAGACACTCGACGGGCCGCTGGCCCGCTGATGCTCCTCGACGCCAACCTTCTCCTTTACGCAGCCCACAAACGAAGCTCGCAGCACCAAGCGGCAGCGAGGTGGTTGACCGAGCAGCTGAACGGATCACGCCGCGTCGGGTTGCCGTGGCAGAGCCTCGGCGCGTTCCTGCGCATCTCGACTCATCCGCGCGCATTCGAGCGACCGCTGCAGCCGGCTGTCGCCTGGCAGCGGATCACCGACTGGATCGCCGCGCCCGCCGCCTGGATTCCGCACGCCGGCCCCGAGTACGAGCGCTTGCTCGGAGAGCTCGTCGTTCGCCATGAGGTTCGCGGCAACCTGGTCTCCGACGCACAGCTCGCCGCCCTCGCGCTCGAGCACGGCCTGACGGTTTGCTCGACCGATACCGACTTCGCCCGCTTCGCCGAAGTCCGCTGGACGAACCCGCTCGCCTGAGGCGGCCGACGTGACTTCGGAGGAGGCGGCCCCGGGGCGGCGGTGAGAGCGCGGTCCTACTGGTGGCAAAGAGCGACGGGTCGGCCGCTTCGGCCCGGCTTCCGAGCTGGTTGCCGACCTCGCCCGCGACCAAGCGGAGGTCAACGCCGCCGTCCGGACGAGCCGATCGTGGCGGCCGCGACTGCTGGTCGCCATGGCGGGTCTGCTCCTTCTGGCGGGCGGCGCGGGGCTAGCCGCTTCGCTGGCGCTGCAGAAGCCCGTCTTCGGTCTCCTTCTCAGCGAGAGCCGCTCGCATCAGCGAAGCGCGAGCGGATCGCGGCCAGCTGAGCCTCTCGCCAGCCGAGGCCGGTGGCCCTCTGCCGCCTCGTGGCTTGAACGAGGTGCCAGCGCGCCTCGGGGAGAACCCTGGCGCGGTCGACACCCGCTCGGTCCAGCTCGGCCCAGGTACTTGTCGATGAGGCCGAAGCGCCTCACCCCGCGCCTTCGAGCACGACTTCCACCTTGGCCGCGAAGCCACGCCAGGCTCGCTCCCGGTCCTCGAGAGCACGTTGGCCGAGCTCGGTCAGGCTGTAGATTCGCCTCGCGCGCCCGACCTTCGCCGACCACCTGCTCGCGAGCAGGCCTTCGCGTTCCAATCGGTGCAGCGCCGGATAGAGGCTGCCCTCACGCAGGTCGAAGTCACCGTCACTGAGGCGGCGCAGTTCCTCGATCAGCGCGTAGCCGTGCAGCGGTCGACGCCGAACGGCGGCGAGCAGCAGCAGGTCGACGACCTCCTTATCCATACCTCGAAATCCCATACCTCGAACTTCGAGCTGTCAACAGATGATGCTCGCCGACCAGTAGGAGCAGCGACGACGTCGTTTGACCCGCGCGCGGGAACTCTGAGAGCCTCCGAGGCGTAGAAGCTGTAGCCGCATGAGGATCGCAACCCTGATCGTCGCTCTGGCAGTCACCGTGGCCGCTGGCCTGTCGGCTCGGGCGGCACCGTCCACGCTCCCCGGTTCGGAGCCGATGCCGCTGCGCGGGGTTCCGCTCGACCACCCGACGGGTCTGCGTCTGGTCGTGGCAGCCAACCCGCCCGTAGTTCTCGATATCGACACGGGCAAGGTGTCGATCGTCCCGAACATTCCGAGGATGAAGCGAGGAGTCCTGTGGGTCGTTGGAGTAGGGGGCCGACAAGCGGTGGTCGCCGCGCGATCCGCGTCCGCGTACCCAGACGCGAGGTTTTACGCCGTTCGCCGCCGCGGAGCGCGCGTGTCCTACCTCGGAACCGGAACGAATGTGACGCCCGCAAATGACGGTCGAGCCGTCTGGATCCAGAGCCTCGCCAGCCGATATCGCTGCCTGCTCCGAAAGGTCGGACTCGACGGGCGAATGCTCCGCGCCCCACGGCCCTTCACATGCGCCTCGGCATCCCAGGGCGGCTCGCTGGGGCTGGTCGTCCGCCGCACCCGCGTGCTCGATCCGGGCACTGGTCGCACGGTCTTCAGGGCACATGGCGGCGTCGTTGCAGCAGCTGGAGGGAAACTCTTGCTCGCCGGCCCGGGCAAGCAGTTCACGCTGATCGACGTAGCCACTCGCGCCCAGCGGCGGTTGCCGTGGCCCAGCCAGATCAAATCGGGCGATAGCCCCGCCGTCGACCCTCATGGCCGCTTCGTCGCGCTCGCGTTCTCGATTCCCGCCCCGCAGACTCTCGACGTGTGGCTGCTCGACACCGAGTCGGCGAAGCTGACACAGCTGCCTGGCATGCCGGCGTTCGTGTCGCTCAAATACACCAACATGGCCTGGACCGACGACGGCCGGCTCGTGCTGCTGGCCCAGAGCCGCGGCAGAGACATCGTCGCCGTGTGGCGACCCGGAGGGCGACGCCTCTCCCTCAAGACCGTGCACCTGCCGGAACGCGGCGACAGCGGCAGCGACTCGTTCGCCCCGCTCCACTAACAATCTGCCCGATCGGGAATCGAGAACCAGACGTCCACTCCCGAGGGCTCGGTGTGGGCGGCATGTGCGCTGCCTCCGTGGGCTTCCGCAATCGTGCGGACGATTGCGAGCCCGAGTCCCGCGCCTCCGCGTCCGCGGGCGGCGTCGGGGCGCGAGAAGCGCTCGAAGGCCCGCTCGAGGAAGTCGTCGGTAAAGCCCGCACCGTTGTCCCGGACGTGAAGCCGGGCCTCGCCGGCGTACCTGCTTGCTCCGAGCCGGATCTCGTTTCCGCCGTAGCGGAGGGCGTTGTCGACGAGGTTGGCGAAGCGCCTGTTCGAGCCGGATCCGGTCGCCGTGGACGCAGACGACGGTCACCGGGTCGGCCCGCACCACCTTTCCTTCCCTCTCGGCGCGCCACTCGAAGCGGCTGAGCACGGTGGCGTAAGGTCGCCCATGTCGAGGCTTTCGACGCGAAGCGGCAGACGGCCGCGGTCCGAGCGGGCAATCAGGAGTAGATCTTCGGCCAGTTGCGAGAGACGGTCGACTTCCTGCGACGAGCGCCGTACCGCCTCCCTGAGCTCCTCCGGCGTCTCTGCCTGGCGGAGTGCGAGCTCGAGCTCCGTGCGGAGAAGCGCGAGCGGCGTCCGGAGCTCGTGGCCGGCGTCGGCGACGAAGTCGCGCTCTCGATCGAGAGCGAGCTCGAGTCGGTCGAGCATCTCGTTCAGAGTCGCGCCGAGTCGCTCGAGCTCGTCCCCTGTCGGCGGAACGGGAAGCCGCTCGCCCGGCGTCTCAGCGGAGATCGCCGACGCGCGCCGGCGCATCGAGTCGACCTGCTTCAGCGACAGGCCGGCGAGGAGATAGCCGACGCCGGTGGCGAGGATCAGCGCGATCGGGCCGGCGATCAGCAACTCGTCGCGGATAGCCGGCGAGCGTCTCCGCGCGATCCTGGAGCGTCGCGCCGACAACGAGCACAAGCGGCCGGCCGTTCCGTCTCACCGTCGTCGCGAGGATGCGGGACGGCTCGTTCAGGCCAGGGACGGACGGCTCGTCCATGTAGATCGGTGCGCGGTGCGCGGCGCGTAGCTCGGAGGCTGCGAGGAGCGGCGCGCGGCCGAGCGGCTGGGTTGCGTCGAGCACTCGTCCGTCCGGAGCGACTAGCTGCGCGTAGCTTTCGCCGCGCTCGATCATGCGGCTGCCACTCTCCCGCGCGAGCGACGCGCGCGATTGGCTGACGAGCGCGGCCAGGTCCTGCGCGCGAAGCTGTAGCTCGCGGTCGAGCGCGAGCGAGAGATGGGCAGAGAGCCGAAGGTAGAGGAAGAGGCCGGAGCCCGCGAGGACGACAGCCATCGCGAGCGCGAAGGCGGCGCTCACCCGGACGCGGATCGGCAGCGGGCTCATGTGCCCTCCGTGCGCAGGCGGTAGCCGGCGCCGCGGACGGTCTCGAGTGACTGACACCCGAACGGCTCGTCGATCTTGCGGCGCAGTCGCCGAACGTAGACGTCGACCACGTTCGAGCGGTTCTCGTAGGCGAAGTCCCAGGCGTGCTCGAGCAGATGGAGCCGCGAGAGCACAGCGCCCGGCCGGCGCATGAAGGTCTCCAGCAGCGCGAACTCCTTGGCCGACAGCTCGATCGGAGCCGAGCCTCGCGCAACCTCGCGCGTCGCCGGGTCGAGACGTAGATCGCCGACCCTCAGCACCGTCGGCCTCTCTTGCTCACCGCGCCGGGTGAGGGCCCGCAACCGCGCGAGCAACTCGGCGAACGCGAACGGCTTGAGGAGGTAGTCGTCGGCGCCACTGTCGAGGCCGGCGCCGCGGTCCTCGACCGCATCGCGGGCGGTCAGCATCAACACCGGCACCCACACTCCGGCGCCGCGCAGCCGCCGGCAGGTCTCGAAGCCGTCGAGGCCCGGCAGCATCACGTCCAGCACGACCGCGTCATAGTCATGCGCCTGCGCCATCCAGAGGGCGTCCTCGCCCGTGCCGGCGACATCTGCTGCCAAGCCCTCGTTGACGAGGCCACGGCGAATCAGGCTCGCCATCCGCAGCTCGTCCTCCACGATCAGAACACGCACACGCCGATTCTCCGCGAGATGGATGAACAGGAGATGACAGCTCCATGACAGGCGGTCATCGGGCGTTCATCTTCGCTTCCTACCGTGGTGCTCCAAACGAGCAAGGAGACCGATGATGAAGCGCATTCTCTTCCTCAGCACTGTCACGATCGCCGCGGCCACGGCTCTGACCGCCGGCGTCGCCGCCGTCGCAGCACACACTCACGCCCGCTCGCCTCGAGCCACTCCGCTGCCGCCGGCGGCGAGCCTCAGCGCCCGCGTCACCAACCAGTGGTTCCCACTCAAGCCGGGCACCAGGTACGTCTACGTCGGCGTGGCCAGGCGGAGGACCACTTCAAAGTGATCGGCCTCTTCGACACCGTCGCGTTGCCCGCCGCCCAGAACGCACTGCTCACCGAGGAGTGGACGCCGCTCGAGCCCGGCACGCTCGACCACAAGCTGTACGTCCGCGGCATCGGCACCGTCCTCGAGCAGACCGAGCAGGGCGGGGACGAGCGCCTCGAGCTCGTCTCGGTGACGAGGGCCGGATGACGCCGGGTGGGGAGAAGCGCCCTCGGGCTTCTCCGCTGGGGGTAAACGCTGAGTCGGCGGAGCGGTCCTGCGCGCGGAGTGCCCAGCACCGCGCACGGTGACCGAGCGGCTCATTCTCACCCACTGCTCGGCCGAATTGCGCATGAGCGTCTTAATCGTTCTCTCCCGCGGGTCTTATCGTTCTCTCATCTTCGGCTGATCCACTTTCGGTCTCGTGGAAGCTATGCATTCGCTCACTCGGTTCCAACAGGTGAATCGACCGACGCGGGACCTGGCCTCGTGATGGGAGACGAGCCTGCGCCGTTCGCGAGACCGGGGCGCATCGACGCAGCCTGGCGACGCGCACGCCTCGCCAAGATCGGGCTTGCCGGGTTGGCGGCGCTCGGCTTTGGCGCCTGGATGGGACTAGCCCGCGTCACGTATGCAGGCCATTCAAAGCATGCGGTGCGCCCGCTCTCGATACCGCAGCCTCTTTACCGAGTGGTACGGCGGAACTTGCTCCAGGCAGGCATCCTCGCCCCGGCAACCGCCCCCCCGGACGCGACTACGAGCAGTTCGTGAGCGTACGGCGCTTCGCCGCGATGGGCTGCCAGATCGTGGTCAGCAACGCGGACGACGCCAATCACCAAGCGATCGAGCAGCTGTTCGCCGAGCGCGAAAGGATCTTTAGCCGCTTCAGGGCCGACAGTGAGCTCAACCGCGTCAATCGCTGCGGCGGACGTTCGGTCTTCGTTTCCCCCGAGTTCGCGTCGATGCTCGCCCTCGCGCTCGACGCGGCACGGGACACGGACGGGCTGGTCGAACCAACGCTGGCCGCCGCCCTCGAGGCAGCCGGCTACGACGCCGACTTCGCGCGGCTCCGCGACGATGGACGGCCGCTGGGGCCAAGCGCGACAGGCCGTTGGCGTGAAATTCGGCTCGTCGGCCGGCATGCTCTCCTTCCGGCGGGTGTCCGACTCGACCTGAACGGCGTCGTGAAGGGAAAGACTGTCGACGACGCGCTCGCGCTGCTCGCGGGTGACGCGTTCGTCTGCGCCGGCGGCGACCTCGCCGTCCGGGGCGGCGCGGTCGTCGGCCTGCCTGGAGGGGGAGCGGTTCGCCTCGTCCGCGGGGGGCTCGCTACCAGTGGCAGCGACCGTCGTCGCTGGATGCGTGGTGGGCTCGCGCAACACCACCTGATCGATCCACGAACCGGCTCG
>JBBRYW010000060.1:0-17251 GCA_038237235.1 Gaiellales bacterium | reverse complement strand
TCGCGTTCGCACCGTGCCCGAGAACATGCGGACGTACGCGATCTTCTCGCCGGCCGAACCGCGCTCGACCTTGAAGACGGCGCCCGAGACGGGACCGTCGACGTCTCGATCGGCCGCAGGCAGCAGCTTGACGATGCCGCTCATCAGCGAATCCACGCCCGCTCCGGTGATTGCCGAGCCGAAGAACACCGGATGCACCAGCGCGCGCTTCGTCTGAGCCGCGAGCTGCTCGCGGAGTCGCCGGTACGACACGCTCGCCTCGTCGTCGACATATGCGGCCAGGATCGCATCGTCGTGCTCAGCGAGCGCAGAGGCCAGCCTGGACGCAAAGACAGCGTCGGCCGCGCCCCAAGGCGTGAAGTCGGCGGCGCGCGTGCCGAGTTTACGCGCCGATCCCAGCGGGACATTCTCGGGTGTCAGTCGCTCCGAGATCGCCTGCAATACGCGTTCGCAGTCCGCGCCGAGGCGGTCGATCTTGTTCACGAACATAAGGGTGGGAAGGCGCAGCCGCTGCAGCGCTCGCATCAACACGCGCGTCTGCGGCTGCACACCTTCCACGGCGGAGATCACGAGCACGGCGCCGTCGAGCACGCTCAGCACCCGCTCCACCTCGGCGATGAAATCCGGGTGGCCGGGCGTGTCGATCAGGTTGACCGTGACGTCATCGATGGCGAACGACACCACGGCGGACTTGATCGTGATGCCGCGCTGCCGTTCCAGCGCCAACGAATCGGTTTGGGTACTGCCGTCGTCGACGCTGCCGATCTCGTCGATGACACCGGCCGCGTACAGCAGCCGCTCGGTGAGAGTTGTCTTACCGGCGTCTACATGCGCCAAGATCCCCAAGTTCAACGTTCTGTGCAGCAAGCGTCATACCCTCCGAATAGGTCGAGAAGCCCTTTTCGATTGACATGAACGCTTGGCGCATCTCTGCTCCTTGGTCGATCGGCGCCGATCTGGTTACTCGGGGTGAATCATAATGGCCGTGAGGGCGGCCGCAAACGGCTTCCATCATCAAGGCGAGCTCCTGGGGCCAGATGAGGATGTGACTGCTGTACCTGCCGACGGGGCGTTCGTGAAATTCTTGAACGCCCACGGAGGCCGACGAACGCCGGTCCGGCACCTTCCCGGCGGATGATGCGTATCTGCGCCGGCTAGCGGCCGACGCGAGTGCAGCCCCCAGCGCGACGAGCCCGGAGTGAAAGACGACAATAGAAAAAGCTTCTTTACCAGGTTTTTTCCGTAGCAGCCTGTAAGCCGGATTCTTCGCCGCACGCTCGTCAGATCTGCGTGATTTGGCTCAGCTTTGCGGTTTCTGCCTCGGCGTTCGAGTCGTAGAAGGGCGTCAAGCGTGGAGGAAACGGTGGACCGTCACCGGACGGCCGCTGTGGTCACTTCGGTCGCCCTTCGTCGTCTTCGAGAAGATCGTCGATGAGGACGTCGAGCGCGAGGCACATCTCCTCGAAGCGGTCATTTCCGATCCGGTCGGCGTACTCGCGTTCAAGCTCTGCGATGATCGAGCCCGCAGGAGCCAGCGCGGCGAGCCCCTTGTCGGTCAGAACGATGAGCTTTGCGCGCCCGTCGCTCGGATCCGGCTGGCGCTCGACTATCCCTCGACGTTCGAGGTCATCCACGAGTTCCTGCATGGAGGGGAGAGACATTGATGCGGAATCGGCGAGTTCGGTTAACCGCTTCCCTCCTCCCACCATGTTCGCGAACACGTGGAGGTGACTCGGCCGGATACCTGCCAGTCCGGGTTCGTCGCTCAGACGTGCGAACAGGTCTTTCCGAAAGAGCTTCGTCATCTGGATCAGAAGCTGCCCGATCTTGCGGCGATCACTTGACATCTTGGCTCCAAGATACTACGGTTGCCTTAGCTAAGGCAACCGTAGTAAAAGGAGGCGGAACAAATGAGTAAGCCAGTCATGGCGATCCTCCATTGGGAGGCGGATTCCGACACGGCGCTCAAGCGATATGAGAGAGCCGTTGCTGCGTGGCGAGAGACGTTCGGTGACCTCTCTACCGGCCCGCTTCACTCGATCGCGGGACGAAGCGAGCGCGGTGGACTTGTTGTCGTCAACGTCTTTCCGACGAACGGAGACCATCTGGCATTCGGGCGGAACATGGGCGATCCGCTCACGGCAGTCGGCCTCCCGACGCCCGCCGTCGAACACGTGTCGGTCCGCCGACTCGGTTGGCCGGAGAGCGTCGATGGCGAGAAGGGACCCGTCGCCGCTGCTCGGGGCGAGTAAGCCCGGCGATCTGGCCGACGTCGCCAGGAGAGACCTGATGGTCGCCAATGGCGCACGGCAACTCAGGGCCTAGAGCAGCTAGCTTCATCAACTGGCCGCTGCCAGGGACGCTGAGGCGCAACGGACGGGGTCGATGTCGCCCGTGTGATGCGCGGAGCACGTCCTTTCTATGGGAAAGCCCCGCATTTGCGGGGCTTTCCTGTAGCAGGCCTGTAAGCCGGAGTACCGTCATGAGGTTGCAGACAGGGGCCTGCGGCCTGCTCGAAGGGCGGTCCCATGCATTCCGAAGTGGTCGATTTCCTGCGCTACTGCCGGCTGGAGCGGCGTCTCGCCGACCTGACCTGCTCGGCCTACGAGCGTGACGTGACGGCCTGTATGCGCTTCCTGCTCGCGGAAGGGTTCAAGGACTGGGCGGCAGTGCGCCCGCCCGACCTGCGCGGCTTCCTCGCGTCCGAAGCGGTGACACGGCCGGCCGCGTCGAGCCAGGCGCGCTCGGTCGCCGCACTCAAGGGCTTCTTCCGCTTCTGCGTCGAGAACGAGTACCTCGAGCGAAACCCGGCGCTCGTGCTGCGCACGCCGAAGAAGCGGGAAGCGCTGCCCGACGTGCTCGACCGGCGCGAGCTCGCGCGGCTGCTCGCGGCGACCGAACGCGAGGAGCTCTGGCAGCGCAACTTCCCCGGCAAGCGGGAACGAGACCGGCTGATGCTCGGCCTGTTCGCGTTCGCCGGGCTGCGCCGCAGCGAACTGCTCGGGCTCGATTGGGACGACGTCAACCTCGAGCGCCGGATCGTGCGCATCCGCCGCGCCAAGGGCGGGCGGCAGCGGACGGTGCCGCTACACCCCGCGCTCGTCCCGCTCGTCGTCGACTACGCGGCGGTTCGCGCGGCAGATCCGGAGCCGGCGCTCTTCGTCGGCGTGCAGGGCAAGCGTCTCTCGCAGACGATCCTGACCCAGACGTTCCTGCGCTACGTGCGCGCCGCCGGCGTCAACGAGCGTAAGCACGTGACGCCGCACACGCTCCGACACGTGTTCGCATCCGAGCTGCTGCACGCGGGAGCGAACCTGCGCCAGATCCAGGAGCTGCTCGGGCACAAGCACCTCGACTCGACGCAGCGCTACACCCGAGTGACGGCACACGAGCTGCGCGGCGCCGACGACGGTGCGGGCGCGACAGGCGGGTCGGCGGGATCATGAGTTCAGCGTAAGGGGGTATCCCGCGAACTGCTCCGGCTCCCTGTCGGGATTCGGCACGGCTTCGTGCACCGAAAGCGGAGATCCCCACCGAGAACCAGACGCTGTCTTCGAGGGCTTGATCGGACCGAATTTGCAGCGGCGCCTGCCACACGAGGAGCTTGCTAGGCGCGAACGTCCCGTTAGCGGGCTGGGCGTTCGACTCGTAGAGGCGGTGAAAGGTCGTAAGGGGCGCATGCCTGCCCGTTCATCGCTGCCTACGGGGACGTCTGCGCTGGGGAAGACGGGATGCCGGTGCGGTGGTTCGCCGCGATCTCATGTACCGCTACAACGATGCCGAGCACAACGCCCAGCACGATCACGGCGCCCCAGACCCGTTGGTGACCGAACGCGAAGCCGAGAACACCTCCCGCGACCGCAAGCCCCCCGAGGAGGAACAACGTCACGGGCCACGCGCCGGAGACAGTTCCAACCACGAGCGGGACGATGGTTCCTGCGAGAATCAACACAGCCGCAAGGACGACGAGCGCAGAACGCATCCGCTTGCTCCGTGTCTCAAGCTGCTTCTTGAGCGTACGCAGCTCCGTCGCCTGGTCTTTGACCTGATGCCCGAGCGTCTTCACGGACTGCTCCTGCTTGAGCCGCGTCTCCTCAAACTGCACGGCGATGCGTAGCTTCTCCTCCTCTCGGTCGCGCCGCTCGCATTCGAGCTTTTCCTCGAGCGCCTCGCGAGCGCGACGCTCTGCTACGAGGGCCGCCGCGGCCTCGCCAGACGTTTCCTCAGCCTTCCTTCGCGCGAGACGCTCCGCACCCTCGCGGGCCTGCGACTCTTGGAGCTGACGCTGCGTCTCCTCCGCCGCTGCAACGATCGCGTTGTCGATGAGCTCCTGACGTCTCGCCGTCTCCGGTTCAGCGGCGACCTCGCGCAGAAGCGCTGTGTCGAGAAGAACCTTCGCTGCGAGCTGGGGCGTGTTGCCCTTGTAAAGGTCGATCCGCCCGACGACCTCCTCGACCACCTTGTAGCCGATCCGCCCGCGGTACCGGATGTACGGTGAGGCGAGAAGGTCGGAGAGCGTCTGGTCGAAGTCCTCCGTCCGAGGCGTGAATGAACGCATGACCTGGAACCACGCACTTGAGCTCGCACAGAACGGCAGCGTTCCCGCTGCCTCTGCAGCGGCACGGTCGTAGCGTGGCAGAAGGCTGTCGCAAGTGAGGAACCAATAACCCGCAGTAGCGAACCCCCGATTTGAGTCGCCACGGAGACGCTCGACAAGCAGCCGATGCTTTACGTCGTGCTCCTTGACCGGGTCCGGCCGATCGTAGGGGCCAAGCGCCCGTTCGATCACGCCGAGCTGCTCGTTTATCGCGTTCTTGTTCGCGTCGACAGCGCGACACCCCTCGTCGACGACCTCGATGCCATGCTGCGCGAGCTGATCCTCGATCTGCGCGTAGAACTCGAAGAAGTCCTTGGGACTGACGGGCTTCTCCTTGATTCGTCGCCAATACGCCGTGACGAAGTTCTCGTCAGTCGTTGCAGACGCCGCCAGATCGGCGAGCTCACCCGGTGGGATCGGGCGGCTCATCAGGAACGTCCGCGCGCGCTCAAGACTGTATTTCAGCTCAGCGACCGTCCAGGGCGTAACGGCGGTCTTGTAGCCGAGTGTCTGCGTCATTTCGAGCAAGCGGCGCGCCGACAGAAAGTTCCGCGGCCCCTGCAGGTTGAGCACTCGGTAAACGAAGTTCGTATCCAGATAGACGCGCTGCCCGCGCGTCAACTCCTGGACGAGCCGGCCCCCTTCAGTGTCGAGCGAGAAGACCGTTAGGAAGTACGCGGTGTTCAGGAGGTTCGCGAGCAGGATCCGCTGTGCCTCTGTGGGCTGCCGCACGAACAGAAACAGGGCCTGCTCACGGATCTCCCCTACACGTCCTTCGCGGGCGGGTAGGAAGTCGATCCCATTCCGTTCGATCTGCTCGAAGAGCTCCTGCGCACGCGGAACCTCCGGGTACAAGATCAGGGCTGACTCCACCCCGTGGCGCGCGATTAGGCGCTGCAGCCACGCATCCAGATCTTCCCTAAGGTTATGCACGTCGTCGTCCGTCAGCCCGGCGTTCAGCGTTCGGAGCGACGCCTCCCAGTCCTCGAATGCCCTCGACTCGAGCCGACCGGACTCCTGCAGGCGCCGCGCGAGCTCGCTACCGCTCGTCTCGCTGATCGTGAAGTGGCCGTTCGCCCGCTCTAGTTGGCCGCCGGCGAGCAGTTCGTCGACAATTTCGCGCAGCTCATCGATCTCGACATCGAGCCCCCAGAGCGCCTTGCAGGTCTCTTGGCAGTCCCGCAGAGAAGGCACATTGCCGTCGCCTTCCAGAGCCGCCGCGAGGACGAGGTCGGTAAGGACGGCGTGGCCCGACAGGCCATCGTTCGCGAACGGACGGTACTGCGCCAGGCGCATTATTGACTGCTCAAGGCTCACGGGGCCAACGATGGTACGACGAGGAGCGGATGTGCTCAAGAGATCGGGATCGGGTTCGCTCATCAGCGGATCGTTGCCGGATCAAGGTGCTTCCGTCAGCCCAAGCTGATCGTGCTCGGCGCGTAACCGCCCGTAGAGCCGCTCGGCGTAGTGGTCGAGCACGGTCTGCTGGAAGGCGGGCTCGTCGAGGATCCGCTTGAAGATGTCCTCGTTCTCGTCCATCCGCCGCACGACCGTGTCGAGGAAGGTGCGGTCGAAGACGAGGCGGAAGTTCTGGAAGTCGTTGTTACGCGCGCGGGCGGCGAGCGTCTCGTCGGCGGCCCACGACTCCTCGAACTGATCGAAGAGGAGCTGGTCTGCGTCTCCGAGCTCAAGGCCGAACCGCTCGTTCATCACGTCGACGATTTGTGAGAGATGCTCCGTCTCGGGCTCGTTCTCCTTGCCGCGACCGGAGAAGATTGCGACCACCTCGCCGCCCCCCTCCTCCAGCGAGGCGGAACCCTCGTAGGTCAGCGCGATCTTCAGATGCGTGAGCTCGACCTCGCTTCCCAGGTCGAGCCGCTCCGCCGCCTGCCCAGGGAGGCACGCGAGCAGCGACCGCGCGTACAGATAGTCGCGCTCGAGCTGCGGGTCGACGTAGGAGACGATCTGTGAGATGAACATGTACAGATTCGCAAACCGCGCCAGCAGGTCGCGGAACGCGTCCTGCACTTCCTCGTCGAGCTCGAGGAAGCGGCCGCGCGCCGCGTCGAGTGCCGCGTAGACGGCGCCGTGCCCGCTCGTCTCCGTGACCGCGAGCAGCGCCGCGACACCCGTTTCGACCTCGTCCTCGCGCAACACGTCGAAGTCCCAGAGCGCGCGGTGCGTGTCGTAGAGCAAATTCGGATCGGTCGGCGCCGCCTCCGTGCACTCGTACCAGGGCCGGAACGCCTCCTGGATCTCCTCTGCCTCGTTGCGGAAGTCGAGCACGAAGGTGTCTGTCTTCTCGGGTGGGAGGATGCGGTTGAGCCGGCTCAGCGTCTGCACCGCGTTCAGCCCCGTCAGCACCTTGTCGACGTACATGGTGTGCAGGAGCGGCTGGTCAAAGCCGGTCTGGAACTTCTCGGCGACGATCAGCACCTGGTAGTCATCGCTCCCGAATCGCTCAGCCGTCTCCGACTCGGGGAAGGCGTTCATGCCGGGCTCGGTGAACTCGTCGCCCTCGTCGATCACCTTGCCGGAGAACGCGACCAAAGTCCGCAAGTCGGGGTAGCCCTTCTCGGCGATGTACGCATCGAGGGCGAGCTTGTAGCGGACGGCATGGACGCGCGAGCTCGTGACGACCATCGCCTTTGCCTTGCCGCTGATCTTCTTCGCCGTGTGCGTGCGGAAGTGCTCGACGACGATCTCGGCCCGCTGGGCGAGGTTGTGCGGGTGGAGGGTGACGAAGCGGGCGATCGCGCGCCGCGCGCGAGCCTTGTCGTACTCCGGGTCGCCCGCGACTGCTTTCTCGATCCGGAAGTAGGTCTTGTAGGTCGTATAGTTCGCGAGCACGTCGAGGATGAAGCCCTCGTCGATCGCCTGGCGCATCGAGTAGAGGTGGAGCGGCCGGTAGCGGAGGCCCTCGGCCGTCTCGATCGGCGTGCCGAAGAGCTCGAGCGTCTTCGCCTTCGGTGTCGCCGTGAAGGCGAAGAAGGACAAGTTGCCAGGCCGGCCGCGGCCCGAGAGCGAGCGCGCGAGCAGGTCCTGTCCGTCGCCGCGCTGGGCTTCCTCGGTCGCCTCCTCTTGCTCGGCTTCCTCGAGTGAGAGCGCGCGGCGCAGGTCGGCGGCGGCCTCGCCGGTCTGGGACGAGTGCGCTTCATCGATGATCACTGCGTAGCGCCGGGCCGGCAGCGCCTCGATCTTGTCGAGCACGTACGGGAACTTCTGCAGCGTCGTGACGATGATCCGCGCCTGCTCACCCGCGAGCGCATCGGCGAGCTGGCCCGAGTCCCTGTCGATTCGGACGACGATGCCGTGCACGTGTTCGAGCTGGTAGACGGTCTCCTGCAGTTGGCGGTCGAGCACGAGCCGGTCGGTGATGATCACCACCTTGTCGAAGACCTTCCGGTCGCCGACGTCGTGCAGGCTCGAGAGCCGGTGCGCGAGCCATGCGATCGAGTTCGACTTGCCCGAGCCGGCCGAGTGCTCGACAAGATAGCTCCGGCCGGCGCCGTGGTCTCGCGCGTCGGCCTCGAGCTTGCGTACCGCGTCCCACTGGTGGAAGCGCGGGAAGACGATCCGCGTCTTTGCCCGCTTCTCGGCCAGCGAGCCCTTCTCGGGCCGCACGACGTGGACGAAGCGCGCGAGCAGGTCGAGCCAGGCCTCGCGCTCCCAAACCTGCTCCCACAGGTACGCCGTGCGGTGGCCGCCGGGGTTGAACGGGTTGCCGGCGCCGCCTTCCTCGGAGCCGCGGTTGAAGGGCAGAAACTGCGTCGCCTCGCCTGCCAACCGTGTCGTCATCGCGACGAGATCCGAGTCGACGGCGAAATGGACGACCGCACGGCGGGCCAGCGTCACGTTGGCCGGGTCTCGGTCACGCCGGTACTGCGTGATCGCGTGCTCGACGTTCTGGCCGGTGATCGGGTTCTTCAGTTCAGCGGTCGCAACCGGGATGCCGTTCAGGAGCAGCGCGAGATCGAGCGTCTTCGACTCGTCGACGCCGTACGCGAGCTGCCGCACGAGTATGAGCCGGTTCGCTTCGTAGCGCGCGACGAGCTCCGGCGTCAGCCCGTGCGCCGGCTTGAAGTACGCGAGCCGGATCTCGACGCCGAGATCCTTCACGCCGTGCCGCAGCACGTCGACGGTGCCGCGCTCGTCGAGCTCGGCTGCAACGCGCTCGAGGAAGCTCGCGCGTGCGGTCTCCTCGCTCCCGTGCCGTGCGCTGAGCTCTCGCCACTCGTCCTTCTGCGTCTCGCCGACGAAGGCGAGCAGGTCGGCGGACTCAAGCCCGAGCGCGCGGTCGAACGTCCGCGCGTCGCCCTTCGCGTAGCCGCCATGCCCGAGCAGCCATGCCTCGATCGCGCCCTCGAAATTCCGCTCGGTCGCGCCCGTCACGCGGCTGCCTTTGCGATGCCAAGCCGTCCCGTGACGGCTGCGTTTACTTGCGCCTGACGGCGCTCGCGCAGGAGGTCTATTTGCCTGGACAGACGCTCCACGAAGGCCTGCTGACGAGTTCCAACACAATCTAGTGTTCGGGCGAGATTGTGCTGGACGGGGACAGGTGGAAGTGGCACGTACAGTTGGCCGACGACGTTGCGGTTGATGCCGGTGACCGCCGATTTCTCCTCGTCGATATTCAGCGGTAACACCTTTAGGAGGTGATAGACCCATCGCGGATCGTTCCCGCGGAAGTCCGAGACGAACAGCGTCGTGTTGAGCGGCCAATACGGCTCATCGACAAAGTAGACACCGCCAACCGTGCCGTAACGCCCAGTTACGACGCCGGGCGGCTGGCAAGCCAGAACGTCGTGGTACCCGGAGGCGCCGCCTGAGCTCACTACGGGGATCGAACCGTCTCTACGATGGTCGTCAGGTAGATCGAATCCGCGATGGAGCTCAACGGCCACGCCGAGACGCGGTCGTCTCCATCCTGGCGGCAGATCACCCGTACCGGCCACGGGATCGAGTCCAGCGAGGATCGTCCGCGCCGCTTCGGCGCGGAATCGCGACTCGAGAAGCGCGATCATCTGCCGCTTCGTTTCGATGAGCGTGTCGATCCGCGCCGTCTCGGCGTCTAGAAAGTCGGCGATGTCGCGTTGGCGAGCCGGGTGAGGCAACTCAATGCGTAAGTCGCCGATGTCGCTTGCATTTACAGCGGGATAGCTCACTCCGACCGAGCGAGCCACAACCTGGTCGATGCAGGCGTCGGATTGAGCCCACCAGCCGAAGAATCGTGGATCGAGTTGTGGCCCCGGGGAGACGACAGTGAATCCCGTCGAGACGACAAGACCGTCTGCCGCTTCCGTGACCGGCCAGACTGCGCGCAGGTACGTACGCACGGTCGATATGATCGTGTCTCCGCGCCGGACAAGCCTTCTTGCCCGTGTCGGGGCGTCGCCGAATCGCATCCGCTGCGGCTCAGCTACAAGTCGTCCTCGACCAACTGCCGAGATATCGACGTAAACGCATTCGAGATCCTCCGGCTCGTCCTCTCGAAGGCTACGCAGGTTGAGACCTGCCAGATGCTTGAGTCGATACGTGGTTGCGCTCACGACGTAACCTCGCCCAGGAGGTCCTGAATTTCCTCCTCGAGCTGGCGAATCTCCGCATCGATCTCCTCGAGCGGCCGCGGCGGCACATAGCTATAGAAATGCCGTGTGAGCGGGATCTCGTAGCCAATCTTCGTCTTCGTGTGGTCGACCCACGCGTCCGGGACGTACGGCAGCACCTCGGCCCCCATGTACTCCTCGACCGCGCGCCGGTACGGCTGGCTCGCGAAGCGCGTTGACGGGTCAGGCTCGAAGCGCACCGGCTCGTCGGGCAGCGGCACGTTCTCCTGGTCGCGGAGATCCGGGTCTGGCTCGGGCAGCGCCGGTGCATCCGGATCGCGCACCGCGAGCGCGTCGAGCAGCGCCTTCTCCTCCGGTTTCGAAAGCTTCCCGCTCACTCCCGCGATGGCGGCGAGCGCCTCGGCGCGGTCCGTCGTGGAGAGCTCGCCGAGAGCAGCGACCAGCCCGAGCAGTGCTTCGCGCTGCTCGTCGCCGAGCTTCGCGAATGCCTTCGACGTCTCCAGCCGATCCCGCGCACCCTCGCCCGCGTAGCGCAGCCGCAGCGGCCGCTCGACGGTGATCCTCTGGTAGCCGAACTCTTCGTTGTGGAAGATCTTGACGCGCTCGTTCTCCTCGAATGCGCCGTAGAGGCGCGTGATCTCCTCGATCTGCTCGGGCGAGATCGCCTTGCGCTTCTCGCCGAGGCTCTTTCGCATCTTCACCCACAACTCGCGCGCGTCGACGAGCTGCACCTTGCCGCGACGCTCCGGGCTCTTGCGGTTCGTCACGACCCAGAAGTAGGTCGAGATGCCCGTGTTGTAGAAGAGCTGGTCAGGGAGGGCGACGACCGCCTCGAGCCTGTCGTTCTCGATGATCCAGCGGCGGATCTCTGACGGGCCAGAACCGGCAGCGCCTGTGAAGAGCGGCGAGCCGTTGAAGACGATCGCGAGCCGTGAGCCGCCCTGATCGGCCGGCTTCATCTTCGCGATCATGTGCTGCAGGAAGAGAAAGCTGCCGTCGTTGATCGCGGGCAGTCCAGCGCCAAAGCGGCCACGGAAGCCGAGCCGCTCGCGCTCGTCCTTGACGGCGCGCTCGACAGACTTCCACTCGACGCCGAACGGCGGATTCGCCAGCATGTAGTCGAACGTGGCGCCGGGGTGCCCGTCGTCGTCGAACGAGTTGCCCTGGACGATGTGCGAGGCGTCCTGGCCCTTCAGCATCATGTCCGAGCGACAGATCGCGAACGTCTCCTCGTTCAGCTCCTGACCGAAGACCTCGAGCCGCGCGTCCGGGTTCAGCTCACGCAGATGGTCCTCGGCAACCGAGAGCATCCCGCCGGTGCCGCAGGCCGGGTCGAAGAGCGTCTTGACGATCCCCGGCTTGTGCAGCAAGTCGGCGTCCTCGACGAACAACAGATTGACCATCAGCCGGATCACCTCGCGCGGCGTGAAGTGCTCACCGGCCGTCTCGTTCGACAGCTCTGAGAACTTGCGGACGAGCTCCTCGTAGAGGTAGCCCATCTCGAGGTTCGAGACGGCGTTCGGGTGCAGGTCGACCTCCGCGAACTGCGAGACGACGAGGTAGAGCAGGTTCGCGCGCTCGAGCCGGACGATCTGCGCGTCGAAGCCGAACTTCTCGATCACGTCGCGGGCGGCCGGCGAGAAGCCGGCGATGTAGGAGCGGAGGTTGCCGGCGACGTTCGCCGGGTCGTCGAGCAACCGCCGGAAGTCGAGCGGGCTCGTGTTGTAGAACTGCTCGCCCGCGACCGACTCGAGCACCGGCGCGACGTTCTCGACCCTGCCCTTCAGCTTTGTTGCGCGCGCGAGCACGTCCGCCTTCGTCGGCTCGAGCACGCAGTCGAGCCGACGCAGCACAACCAGGGGCAGGATCACGCGCCCGTACTCGGACTGCTTGTAGACGCCGCGCAGCTTGTCGGCGACCGACCAGATGAAACTGGCGTGGTTTCGGATTTGCTGCTCGGCACTCATATCGCGACTCTCTCTACCTCGAGGGATTCTCTCATCAGTGTCGGCGACCTATCCGAAGGCTGAGCTCCCGATTACTCTTCCTCGTTTGCCTTCACCACCGGCGGTTGCCCGTACCCGACGGTTCTCCTATCGGCTGTAGATCGGCTCGCCGACCTGCCTTCATCACGACGTCCCGATCCGAATCGCCGCTTTCGTTTTCTCTTCCCCTCGATTGGAATTGCCCCTCCTCAGTTTTCGCTTCCTCCTCACTTCCTCTGTCTGGGTTCACCTCTCTTGTTCTTCAACCCTCGCTCGCCCGGCCCGCTTCTCTTGTGCTCGCTCTGCTCCCGTTCCCTGACCACCACCACTCGATTTTCGAAGGTGAGTGGGGGTGGTCAGGGATTCCGAGGAAGGGAGCAGAGCGAGCGTTTTCCCTGCTCATCGGGCCGGGCGAGCGACGAGCGGGGTAGCCGCAAGGGTTGCCGAGCGAAGCCAGGCCGGTTGCCAGCTGCCGCGGCGACAGTTCTGACGCGTTCTACGCCTGGCGCTTCAGTGCCGTCTGCTTCTGGGCGGTTGGGGGTCGGGCGGGCCGATCGGTGGGCGTCGCGCTTCGGGCCGGGGTCTGGCGAGGCCGTCGCGGGCGGAAGGGATGAAGCTCGTCGAGGCACGGACTTGTTGGCGGTGCCAGTCGTCGCGGACGCGAGCGAGCCACGCCTCGATCTCGGCGAACGGCTCGCGCCGCAGACGGTAGATCCGTAGCCGCCGGTCGGCCGGCGAGTCGAGCACCTCGACCATGCCGGCCTCGCGCAGCAGGCGCAGGTGGCGGCTGAGGGCGGGTTGGCTCGCGCGGAGGAGCCGCACGAGGTCGCAGACCGGCAGCGGCTCCGCCGCGAGCGCTGCGACGAGCGCCTGGCGGGTCGGGTCGGCGAGCAGCGCGAGCCCTTTTGGCGCGTCGATTTCCATCACGTCTGCGTTATGCACCGAACGCGCGACCGCTAACGCTCCCGGCCTGCAGCGAGAGGGCCGGAAGTCGCGCAGCCATGCGCCGCGCTCAGACCGGTGGATCGACGCGAGCCGGTCGGGCTCGGGGTCGACGTGTCGCAAAACGCTGCCAAAAGGACCCTGTCTATAGCGAAATCGCGTCTTGGGTCGCCGCCACTCGGCGGTACGTCGATCTGACAAGGAGGGGGTCGTTTGGAGCAGCAAGGGGCGAAGCGTGCGAGTCTGCGTGACCGGAAGCTGCTGCGCGTGATCGGCGAGCAGTTCGTCGTCACGTTGCCGCAGCTCGCGTTTCTGATCGGCCGCGCCGACCGCTCGGCCCGCTGGCTGCGCACCCGCTGGCAACGGGCCGGGTGGATCGCCGCACGACAGTTCTTCACCTCGGCACCGACGTTCTGCTGGCTGACCAGCGCCGGCGTCCGCGTCGCGGGGCTGCCCTACAAGGTGTGGCAGCCCGCGGGCGCCGGGGCGACGCTGCTCAAGATGGCCGCGCTCGTCGAGGTGCGCCTCGCCGTCGAGCGCCAGCTCCCCCAGGTTGTCTGGACGCCGCGCCGCGAACTCTTCGCGCTCCGCCGCGACGACATCCAACCGGAGCACGTTCCGGATGCGCTGCTCACCCACGGCGGAACCGAAGTCGCGGTCGAGCTGATCGAAGACAAGCTCGACGGACGCGCCGCTGCAAGGCGACTCGAGCTGTCGCTCGCCGGCTACGGCCGCGTCGTCTTCTTTGCGCCTTCCCTCGCTGCGAAGCGTCTTCGCGAGATCGCCGAGTGCGAGCCCACCGTCAGCGTCGTCGAGTTCAGTCACGACCTCTGGCAGCCCGGAGCGCTCGTCCTCCCGTCGTTGCACGAGCTGGTCACCGACCCGGCGGGGTCCGATCGCTGGGACGACTCGCCGCCCTTCGCGGCGGATGGGCTCGGCAACGCCCCCTCATCCGATGAGCGGGGGGCGTTGTCGAGCCGGGAGATCGTCGAACCTGCGGAGATCGAACAGCCGTCGAGCGACGTCGTGCGCATTCGCTTGCGGATGCCCGACGCCGATGCATCGCCGCCGCGCGCACGGCGCGGTCGCCGTGGCTGGCGGCTCTGAGCCCGGCGCGCGAACACAAGCCACTGCCACCTCAAGAACAAAGGAGCGACCCACTGCAAACAGTTCGTGTGGTCCAAGACGGAACGCGCTCGCGTGGCATCGTCGACGACGCGGCGGTCGCGAGCCTGCACGCCGGATTGTCCGCGGCGCGCGAAGACGGCGATCGCCGGCCGCCGTTCGCGATCATCGCCGAGTGCATCGCCGAGCTCGGCGTCCCGCTGCCGCGGCAAAGCGCCGACCTTTCCCTCGAGCAGGCGCGCGAGGAGTGGCTGGCGCGGCTGCGCAGCTCGGGACGCAGCAAGAGCGCCTTGACCGCCTACCGGGTCGCGCTCGCCGACCTGCTCGCCTTCCTCGAGAACCGCCCGGGCGCCGACGCGTTCGCGGAGGCGACGATCGTCGCCTATCTCGATGGCTACCGGGAGCGGGCGCGGCCGGCGGCGGCGACCTACTACCGGCGCTTCACGCTGCTGCGTCACTTCTTCCGCTGGCTCAGCCGCCGAAGCGGCGTGCCCGATCCGTTCCTCGAGCTGGCGGCGCCGAAGAAGCCGCAGCAGGAGGCGGACTGGCTGACCGCGGAGGAGTTCGCGCGGCTACTCGCCGCGGCCCGCTCGCCGCTGCGGCCGCGGCGCGGCCTCGCCGAGCGCGACCGGCTGGTGTTGCTCTCACTGGTTGCGACCGGGCTGCGCCGCTCGGAGCTGATCGCACTCGACTGGGCCGACCTGGAGCTCGAGGGGCCGCGGCCTTCGCTGCTCGTCCGCTGCGGTAAGGGCGGCCGGCCGCGCCGGCAGCCGCTGCCGCCCCAGCTCGCGCGCGAGCTCGCCCAGCTGCGCCACAGCCTCGGCGCCGCCGCGGAGGAGCCGGTCTTCTGCGGTCTCGGCGGCGGACGGCTGCAGCCGACGATCCTCGCCAACCTAATCCGGCGTGCCGCGAGCGGCGCCGGCCTCGACAAGCGCGTGACCGCGCACACGCTGCGGCACACGGCCGCGACCTGGCTTCGGCAGGAGACCGGAGACGCGCGCCTGGTCGCCGCCTACCTCGGCCACGCCGACCTCTCGACCGTCAGCCGCTACGCCCATGTCGCCGAGGAGGAGCTGCACGAGGCCGCTGCCGCGGTCGCCGCGCGTAGCGGCCTCGAGGCGGCCCTTGAGCCGAGAGAGGTGGGGAAGCAGCCCGGTACGCACGGCTCGACGCGAGCCGGTGCAGCGCCGCGGCGAAGCGCTATCGGGCAGGGAGGGGCGCGGCGACGCGCGTCGGCTCGATCGTGACGAGTGGCAGGCTCACCTGGAGGTCCGCCCCGAGCGCGGCGGCGACGCGGGTTAGCTGACCGAGCGTCAGATTCAACCGGCCCGCCTCGACGTTCGTGACGTAGGTCGGGGAGGTGTCGAGCCGCTCGGCGACATCGGCCTGGGTTAGGCCCGCCGCCTTGCGCGCCCGTCGGACCTCCTGCCCGATGATGCGCGCGGTGATGTCGGAGGCGGCGGTGCGCGGCATCAGCGGAAGACCGGCTCTTTGACGTTCGCCGGCTCGATCTCGACATCCGGGTGCGGATTCGTGTCCTCGACGACCCGCGCCGACAGGTAGGGCGTCCGGAACGAGGCCGCAAGACCGCGCACCCATTCCTCCGGGTTGTCCTCGCAGCTGATCGTCGTCCCGTCTCGCAGGTTCAGGACGGGTTGGCTTCGGTCGACCAGCTCCGGCTCGGGGCCGTCGACAGTGAGCTCGGCCTCGTCGGCGCGGATGCGGGCGGCGAGCTCGGCCTCGCACGGCTGGCCGTCTCGAACGACGCGGAGCAACTCGATCGTGATCACGGCGAACCTCCTGGACTAGCTGCCGGTGGTATCGGCAAACTACCTTATCTCTTGAGTAAGGTCAAGGCAGCTGTTCCCCGGTTCACAGCTCTCGAATAATCCCGGCGGTCTCGAGCATCCGGCGTGCCCGCCCTTCGAGCGCCGCGGCGCGCTCCGGATCGAGGAAGCGGCGCAGCGTCAGCAGGTCGCCGCTGCCGACCAGCCGCTCGAGCGCGGCCAGCTCGGCGCCGTTCAACCCGCTCGTCCCGTGGCTCCAGCGCCACTGCACGAGATCGGAGGCGCCGTGGTTCGCGCCGGGCCGGGCGAAGCTGAACGCGTGGTCGATCAGGTAGATCAGCTGCCGGTCCTCGTACCAGAGGACGTTGCCCCTGTTGCGGTCCTGCTGGCCGATCAAGGCGTCGAAGAACGCGGCGGCCGCCACCTGCTCGGGGACCGCCGCGTAAAAGCCCTGCTTGCCGACGTCGCCGCCGCGGAAGACGCTTGCGGCTCCGACCATACGGACGCCGGTCTGCGGGTGCTCCGGGAACTTGAGCACCGTCGGCACGACCAGCTCGCTCCAGGGCGACCCGAGCTGCTTCGCGAGCTGCCAGGCTGCGCACTCCGCGATCGTCGTCGAGACCGGCGTGTGGCCGTACTGCGCAAGTGCCTGCTTGCCGTGGTAGAGGCCGTCCGCCGCCGCCTCGAGCAGGCCGTCGGCCGGCTTGAAGATGCAGAGATGGCTGCTGTCGAGCACGAGCTCATACGTCGTCGAGACGTGCAGCCGCTCGGGGTCGAAGGGGCGCACTCCCAGCACCCGCGCCTCGTGCAGCTCGGCCTCGAGCGCGTGGTCGAAGCCCTGCAGCGCGTAGAGCGCGTTCACCTGCTCCTGCTCGGTCATCCCGTTGATCGTACGAGCAGCGCCCGACGTGCCTTGAGCCCGCCCGACGGGCTTGCTAGCCTCCGGAGTGCGGGGCGGAGCGTTGCCGGCACAGCCCGAGGGCGAACGGCCGGGCGCCCGCGCCGAGCGGTTCCACGGAAACCGCCGCAGGCTGCTGTTCGGCAACCCTGACGATTTCCCGGCGAAACGCCAGCATAGAAAAAGCCCCGTTTCCAGGGCTTTCTCCGTAGCAGGCCTGTAAGCCGGATTCTGTCGTGGGTGACCATCCATCTAGGCCCTCGGTCTCCCGAGGGCTCGAGCGACGCACCCGGCCCCTCGGCGGGCAACCTCGAGCGGGGCCTCCTTCGCCTTGCACCAGACGGGGTTTG
>JBBRYW010000059.1:0-17263 GCA_038237235.1 Gaiellales bacterium | reverse complement strand
TGCCAACCTTCGAGGTCGAAGCTCGTCGCCGCGAGCCTTCCGCTCGAGAAGCCTCTACGCAAACATCCGGCGCCGGTGCGCGGAGACGTCAGCGTCGTCCGTGCCGGCCGCAATCGGAAGCTCGAACGTGAATGTCGAGCCTACACCCGGGCTAGACGCAACAGCCATCCGGCCGTTCATGTGCTGGACGAGCTCGCGGCAGATGTAGAGGCCAAGGCCGGTTCCCGGAATGCCGCGTTTCATGAGCGGATCGACGCGATAGAACTTCTCGAAGATCCGCTCCTGCTCCCGCCTCGAGATGCCTAGGCCCTCGTCGCGGATGGCGAAGCTGACATACCGGCCGTTCGGCTCGAGGCGCACCTCGATCGAGCCGCCGTCAGGCGAGTACTTGGCCGCGTTCTCGATCAAGTTTGTCAACACCTGGCGAGCCTTCGCGGCGTCGCCGGCCACAGGCGGAAGCCGCTTGGGCGCGGCGAGCTGGAGCGCGTGGCCATCGATCACAGCGGCCCCCGTGTCCTCGATCACCGCTCGGGTCAAGTCGAGTGGGTCGAATTGCTCGTCGGCGATAGCGAGATTGCCGTGCGCCAGTTGCCCCGCCACGAGAATGTCGTCGACGAGCGCGGCCAGGCGGTCGGACTGGTCGGAAACGAGCGAGAGCAGCTGCCGTCGCGTGTCCTCGGAGAGGGAATCCCCGCGCTCGCGCAGCGTCATGGCGGCCCCCGTGATGGCTGACAGCGGCGTTCGCAGCTCGTGCGAGACGGTGGTGACGAAGTCCATCTTGAGCTCCTCGACCCGCCGCTCCTCGCTCAGGTCCCTGAACGTGTACACGCGTCCCTCGGCAAAGTCCGCCCCCGAGAACGACAGCCACAGCTCCTTCCCGGCGACCTCCAGGGGAACGGTCTTGACCCCTCCGCGGTCCCCCTGCTCGCCTCCCTGCGATCCGACGGGGATCAGGGCGGCGATGGTCTGCCAGCCCGGAACAACGTCCGTGATCGGGCGCCCGACGACCTCCTCGGCGAACAGACCGGTGATCGACTCGGCGGCAGGGTTCCAGAGCCGGATTCGGCCGTCGGGATCAAGAAGGAATACGCCGTCGCCGACATGGGAGAGGACGCTTGCCGCCTGTGCGCGCTGCTGCTGGGAAAGCCGGCCTCGGGCGATCGCGGGCGCCAGCGCGTAGGCGAGGAGCGCGACAGCGGCGAGGAAGGCGCCTGCGACGAGGTAGATCCGCTCGCGCGCCCTATTGACAGCAGCTTGGATTGGGCCTTTCGGCCGAAGCACGACGAGTTGAATCCCCCTCTCTCCCGACAGTTGTGCGCCAAGCCCGCGGTAGAGAGACCCGCCGAGCTGGAGGTCGCGAGGACGTTCCAGGTTTGTCTCGATCGGCGTGCCCAACGGAGCAGGACCAGTGACGACCTTTCCCGCGCTCTCGATCACGAGTTGGTCCCGACCATTGAGACGGGCGGCGGTAGCAAGATCGGTGAGAAGCGGCCTGTCAAACGGGATCTGCACGATCACGTCGCCGAGCGTTCTCGTACCGAGCTCCGCCTTCGCTCCGGCGTCGGCGGCCTGCACGATGTACTGGCCCGCCAGGTTCTGCGTGCCTTTGAAGACGACGACATGCGGATATCCGGCAAGCAGGGTCTGCAGCCGCTGCCTGTCGCGATCGAGCAGCGCGCGGCGCAAGGCAGGGTCCCCGACGAGCTTCTCGGCCGTCGATCCAGCCATCCCGATCCGCTGCGCATACGCGGTGAGTCCCCGCCTCAGCAGCGGTTGCAGGGCAGCGTCAGTCTTCTGAAGCTCGGAGTCGCCCGCCTGCTTCGCGGTCGCCCAACCACCGACAGCGACGGGAAGCAGGACGAGCAGCAGCAGGTAGCCCGCGAAGCGTAGGCGAAGCGCCTGGCTCCCAAAGATGTCACGCCGGCGGGCGCGAGCGCTGTCTCGCCGATCGGGCGCCACCTACGCCCAGTGCAGGAAGGCGTACGACCAGCCGCTGCGCAGGGTGTGCAACCGGATCCAGAATCTGCGCTCGCGGGCCGGCGTGAGCAGGCAGTTGAAGTGCTGGTACTTGACCGCCCCGCGCGATCTGACGCGCAGCCCTGTTCCCAGGCAAAGGGTGTCCTCGAGCCTGACCAACCGCCCATTCGTCTCGATACGCCCGATCATCACGTGCTCCGTCGCGTCCCTCTCGGTCCAGAAGGGTGCTCCCGCATGAACCGGTACCCCGCTGAGGGCGCGAGCAGCGACCGTGAGTGTCATCCCGAGACCGACAGACACCATGATCGTCATGAGTAAACGGATCCGACCGCAGTTGGGCACACATTGAAGGGTACGGCCGAGAGCGCCTCTTTGCCAGACGAGAAGTCGGTATGAAGCGGGAGGATCGCGGAGAGTCAGGCGACCAAAGAAGTAAACTTTTCGCTGCTCAGCACCCGCTTCTACTCGCGAGCCGCGAAGCGTTACTCCGGTCCGTTCGAGCGCCGCAGCACGCAGAAGTGGCGAACGGTACAAGGGTAGCTCGAGGCTGGACTCGCGACCGCCGCCGCCGGGCCAGCAGAGAAAAATGCGTAGTCGTCCACCATGACGCGGGCGCCCGCCGCCAGCCTTTCGTGGAGCATGCCGGACCTTTCGGCAAGCGAACTCCGGTAGATCGCGGTGACGACACGATCAAGGACTCGAATCCAGGCGGATCAGGGATACTACTTCGACTCGTGTCCCGCCGACTTCTTGTCGTAGCGACCGCGTCGGTTCCTGAGGCCGACCTGCGGGCTCGCGTGCGCGCGCACGTGGGGGAAGACGCGCAGATTCTCGTGGTCGCACCGGCATCGAACGTCTCACGCCTCGACTGGCTGACGAACGACGAGGACGATGTCCGCGCCGAGGCAGCCGAGCGCGCCGAGGAGATCGGGGACTCGATGCCCACCGACGACTTCGAGACGCGCGTGGGGGACTCCGACCCCATCAAGGCGATCGAGGACGCGCTGCGCACCTTCACCGCCGACGAGATCATCGTCGTCACGCGCACCGACGAGGATGCCGATTGGCTCGAGGAGGGAAGCGCGGAGGAGGCTCGCAGCCGCTTCTCGCTCCCGCTCACGCACCTCGTCGTCGAGGAGTGAGCGCCTCCCACTGTTGGTTGCGACATCCTTCTCCGTGCTTTTTGGGCGGGGCCGGGTGACCGACCCGATGCCCTCGCCGGCTAGTGCGCGATCTCCCAGATGTGGCCGCCGGGGTCCCTGAAGCTGGCGGTTCGTATTCCCCAAGGCCGATCCATCGGACCGTTCAGCAGCTCCACTCCGCGTGTGGCCAGCTCCGCGCACATTGCATCCACATCATCCACCTCGATCGTGAACTGATGGCGGGCTCCGGCCTCGCGACTTGCCACCGCTGCAGGCTCGATGAGCTCCCGCGCCGCTGTGGCTCTCAGCAGGTTGATGAGCGTGTCCCCGAACTTGAACGCGGCGGAGGCGTCGTCCTCGAACGCGACCGGCAGGCCGAAGACCTCCTGATAAAACCGCTTGGCGGCCTCCAGGTCCTCGACGAACAGAGTGATTGGCACCGATACCCCTCGGCCACGAACCCGTTTCCGCACCTCTTCCCGGAGTTACGACCATGAAGGATCTCCTATTGTCCACACTGCGGCGAGGTTGGTGTGCGCGCACCAGCGCGCTGGTCATAACCCGACGCAGCGTGCTCGCCGAAGACCCCTTCGCTGCGGCTCACGTCTTCTGGCACGACCGGGGTCGTCACCTTGAATCGTCTTCCGGCGGAGCGCCGGTACATGGGCGGGCCGTAAGTGACATTTCCTAAACTATGCCCCAGGCCAGTGGGTAGCTGGGTTCGATTGCGTCGGCAGGATTCCCGACAGATTCCAGACGCGCGGACTGTCGCAGGCAAGCCTAAGCAAGACCCCTGGCTTGGATCTCCGCTCGGCCGCGAAGCGCGCGCCGTCTCCTGCTCCGAGGTAGCGCCCCGCGATGGCCGCTCGCACCGAACTGACGTCGCATTCGACCAACTCGCTCACCCCACGCACCTCGACTCCGCGGAAAGGTCGAACCGCTTCGAAAACGACGAGAACGCACCGTGGGTCGCGCGCCAAGTGGCGGAGCTTGAGATCGCCCCTGGCGATCACTACCTCGAACCCTCGGTCGCTCCAGCGAAACCAAACCGGCGAAACGAGCGCGCTGCCGTCCTTTCGATACGTGGTCAAGACCGCAGGAGAGGGAGCCTCCAGGAGTGAGCGCACGCCTTCGATCGAGTCTTCAGTCATCTCATCGAGCCTAGCTCGGCCGCCCACGCGTGCTGTGAAGGTCAGCGCAGCAGCCCCATGTCGATCGCGTCCCAGAGCTCGCCGCTCGCGCGACGGTAGTGCTTGATGCGGCGCCCCTCCTCGACGAAGCCGAACTTGCGGTAGAGCGCGATCGCGGCGGCGTTGTGCGCGAAGACGCCGAGGCTCAGCTTGTGCAGGCCGCGCTCGCGCGACGACTCGATCGCCGCAGCGAGGAGCGCGGAGCCCACGCCGCGCCCGCGCCACTCGCGCGCGACCGCCATCCCGATCTCGCCGAACCCGTGCCGGCTCCGCTCGAGGTGTAGCAAGCCGATGATCTCGGCGCCGGCGACCGCGACGAGCGTCCCGTCGAGCGTCCAGCTCGTGGCGCGCGCCTCGACATCGAGGGGTGGCTCTGTGGCGATTCCGTCGCGCTCCTCGGCGACCGCGGCGAACAGGACAGCGAGCGGAAGGCGGTCATCGTCGCGCGCGGGCCGGATCTGGAACGGCGCGTCCGGCACGTGTAGATCCTCGCACGCGCGCGTGTGAAAGCCGCGCGTCGCCGCCAACCGTTCCGGCTGCGCAGTCGTGATAACGATCTCGCGGCGTCAACCATCTGTGATTAGGCTCTCGACGTGGCCTTTCGCGCGATCCGTCCCGACGAGCTCGAGTGGACGACGCGCGACCACGAGCCCGAGGAGGCGCCACGCCACGTCGCCGAGCTGAGCGAGCTAGCCCGCTTCGCCCACACCCGCGCGAACGTCTGGCGCTACGAGCCCGGCGCCAAGGGGCGCCGGCACAAGCACGTGCTCCAGGAGGAGACGTTCGTCGTCCTCGCGGGGACGCTGTCGATGTACCTCGGCGACCCGCCGGAGCGTCAAGACGTGCCCACGGGCGGGCTCATTCACGTCGAGCCGGGCACACCACTCCAGTCGGCGAACCACGGCGACGAGGATCTCGTCCTCTATGCCTATGGCACCCCGCCCGAGCACGAGCACGCCGAGATCCTCCACTCCGCCGTGTAGCCGTGGCGCTCGGCGCCGAGCGGTATGGGAGCGCTGCTGCGCAGCCGCTGACGGATGCGGTGGCTGCGGAGTCGCGCTAAGCGCTGCGGGGAGGACGGCGTCGGTGGCGTGAGGTAGAACACGAGCGTGGCGAAGTTCCTCGTAATGCTCCGCCGCGCCGGCGCTCAGTGGAACCCGTCGCGGCCTCTGGAAGAGCAGTCCGACTGGTCTGCGCACGCGTCCTTCATGGACGGGCTCGTGGACGCGGGCTTCGTCGTCCTGGGGGGGCCGCTCGCCGACGAGCACCGCGTTGTGCACATCGTCGAGGCCGAGTCGGAGGAAGCCGTCCGCGCCACGCTCGCACGCGATCCGTGGAGTGAGACGCATCTCCGGGTCGACACGATCGACCAGTGGACGATCCGGCTCGACGGGCGCCGCGTCTAGGTTTTCCGTGGGGGCACGGGTGAGGCATGCGACGCGCAAGAGCGCCCTGCATCGCATGCGCGCTCCGCTCAGCCATACGGTTTCCCCATCGCCGTGCGGCGTCAAATAGGCCCGCTAGGATTCTGAACCCGCAACTCTGAGCTGTAATCCCTGGTGAAGGGAGAGTTCTCCGAAAACCAGCGTCATCAGCGTCACCAGTGTCACACTCAGGGTGAAATGTGATGTTTGCAGGCTCTTTTCTCTGTTCCTGCACTGGCTAGATGACCGTACCGCGAGCTCGGGACGGCTCCTGCGCTCCTCATTGCCGAGCGTCTCGAAGCGTCCAGAGGCAAGGCTGCCGACGTGCTCGGACCCGTGCGCACAGACGATCGTGAGGCCATCCTCCAGGCGCTCGATGACGTCGAACGTGACGACGTTCCGCCGGCCTGCGCGAGTTCCGTGACCGCTGGATGGACACTTCGCTGGACACTTAGGAGGGCGCGCACGGCCCTCCTGCCGCAGAGAAGGACCGTGCGCCAGCCCGGGTCGACCCACCGGACATTCGCCCAGGACGAGGCATCGGTTTGTAGGAGGCGGGCCGGCGGCGCGGTGCCGGACTGCGGCGCCCGAGCACCGCGCGCTGACTGGCCCGCTCCTGCGTAGATAGCCACCAGGCCGCGAGTTTGAAACATCGGAAGCGAAGCGCCCGCCACCCCACCCACTTGCGTTTGCAGTAGGTGACTGCGCCTAGAGCAAGATCGTGACGGGCTAGAACTCGGACGCAACCAAGACGCACGACTCCGCAACGTCAATGCTCATGCGGTATCCAGCGCCGCCTTCCGTGTGCGCTCCCGCGAGGGCGCGGGGCCTCTACCACCACCACCACCACCACGACTCGCGCGAGGGGAGGCGCGGGGTTGGCTCGAGCGTTTCGCTGCGTGCGTCGCGTCGGGGGGCGGGACGGCCGGGCTGATGTGCCTGCCGGCGGGGTGGCGCGCCCAACACATCAGCTTGTCGGCGGCCGGCCTGGGCGCGGGCGCGGGGCCGGCGCTCTTCCTCCCCAATTCGCGAAGCCGGGAAATGTAAACTCGCACCTCCTACTCCTGCCCGCTATCCGGCTAAGAATCAATGTACACGAAGACATTGCAATTACGGTTTCCGTCGAACAATCCCCGACCACTACCTCGAATCGAGTTGTTCACGCCCAGACTCACGTAGGGAGGTTTGTGTAATGGAAGAACGACTGGAACAGCCTTATTTCGAAGAAAAGCAGTTCTTCGCGTTGTGGATAAAGGTAATCGTACTGCTACCTGTGGTTATCTTTAGCTCTGCGGCAGTTTTCGCATGGATCGATACACCGGCCCGTATCGCCATCGTTTTAACTTTTCTTGCACTTCTTTTTCTTCTCCTAGCTGCGCCTCATTTCATCCTAAAACTCGTCACCAGTCTGGACTCGATTCACCTTCACGTCAGAATCGATCCTCTTAGGCTGCCTATCCCGTTTGTGCCCCCTAGAATGACAGACGTACGGCTAACCGATATCTCTCGCTGGGAAGTGCACACGTACAGGGCGCTAAGAGATAGGGAGTACTGGGGTCACCACCTTTGGGGCCTTGCCAGCGCATCGGGGCGCGGCCGATACCTTTACATCATGAAGGGCGGCCCTTTCGCCGGACTGGGAGTGCAACTCGAGCTCCGAAACGGTGAGAAACTGCTTCTCGGATCCGAACATCCTGAGAATCTCGCCAGAGCTATCAACGTGGCAAAGAGCGAAGCAGCCGGCAAGGCGGCAAGAGAACCAACGGCATCATCGCTCGGCTCGGCCGCCCTTCGGCGCGACAGGCCGAGCTGCTGAGATCGTCTACTTGGGCTCGAAGAAGAACCCGTGGATCGGGGTCTCCCCAACGTTCTCGGTTGCGTGCTCCTCTGCCTCGCGCCACATCGACATGCCTGCGGTAAGCTCGACCTCAGCGGTCTCGCCGGAAGGCGCCGTGAACTTCACCTTGCCGTCGTTGAGCATGTAGACGAGATAATCGGAATGCGAATGCATCTCGGAACTGTCTCCTGGCTGCATGCTCACCTCGAGCATCCGCACCCGCTCGTTCTCGAACAACACCTTGTAGACGTGCGGTGCGACCGTCGCTGCGTCTTCAGCCATCACGTGCCTCCCTCCTAGGAGCCCTGCTTCTCGTTATGGATCTCGAACTCCGTTGACTGCTGCGGCGTAGGGAATCCCGCGTCGCCGAGCGCCTGAAGCCCTGGTATCAGCGTCTCGTCACGGAAGCGCTCGTAGCTCTCACGGGAGTCCCACATCGCGGCCACGATCCACGCACCATCCGTGGCACCGGCTGCGTGGTAGGTCTGACCCTCGGGAAGACTCCCGTCCGGGGGATGAACACGAGCGATCCCAGCTTCGTACTGATCCTTGGTCCCACCGGGGAACCGGTGGATGGTCCCGTAAGTCGCCATCTCGCCTCCCGATCTCAACTCCGTAGGTGGCAAGCGATCCTAGCGGGTCAGCGCCGCGCTCACACAAACGGGTCAGTTTGAAGCGATCTCCAAAGCGCCCCTCGCGCGGCGGCTCTCGGGGATTCGACCCCCATGACGAAGCCATCGAACTCGGCGGAAGCGGGTGCGTCATCGACGCTGAGCTCGATAAAGCGTCGGAGGTTTCACGCATGGGCCCGAAGACTTCCCTCGTGCCGCGGCGAGGCGTGGCCCTACGAAGGGCATTCGGCTCTCCTTTTCCTGGAGATTTCGCCCGACACTACGCGCTGCTCTTCGGTAGGGCGACTTAACATGCGTTGACAAGCCGTTTGTCGTTGGTCAAATGCTAAATGCCCATCTTCGAGCCGCGGGAACACGACAGATGAAAGAGAGCCATTCGCCGCAGGCGGAGCCGTTTCTTCAGAGACGACCCGCGGGCAGCGCTTGACACGTCGTCGTCCCTATCGTGTACGTTCGGGCTTCGACTTTGGTCATCTGGCCCGCCGATTCGGCGGTCGAGTCGTCGGCAGCTACGAGAGAAGGGAAGCGAATGACACTGAAGCTCGGCACACGCGCCCGGTGGGCCGTCGCCGCACTGGTCGCACTGGGTACCTTCGGTAGTGCTCCTGCGGCCTTCGCGGACGTCACGGCCGTCAAGGGCAGCGCGTATGGCTACTCGTGCGTGGTCAGCGTTTTTGGCATGTCGTGCTCCCCGGCGGGACCGACTCCCACCGTGACGCTGGCGTCCGACGCCTCGAACAGCCCCCAGACCGCCAGCGCCGCGTCGGCCCGGGCGGACGCCGGTCCGGCCACGATCTTCTCCTCGGGCCGGCTCGACATCAGCACGCAGGGGACGCTCGGACCGACCGGGTCGGTGACCAGCTCGTCCAGCATCGCGAACGTCAACGCATCCGGTAACGAGAACTTCACCGCCAGCAACCTGGCCAGCACCTGCACCGCGTCGGGGACCGGCGTCAGCGGCTCGACCACGATCACCGGCGGGACGCTGCTGACCGACAACGGCGACAGCGATCCCACCAACACGGTCCCCGATCACGCAGCCGTCACCGTGACCCTGCCCACCAGCCCCGTCCCGAACACGACCTACACCGGCCACGTCCACATCGGCAACACCACGGACAGCTTCCGGTACGTCTTCAACGAGCAGATCCTGAACCTCGACGGCTCGCTGACCGTCAACGCGGCCCACCAGTACCTTATTGGCCCCTTGGCCGTCGGCGACGTGATCATCGGTCAGTCGGTCTGCGGGGTGACGGCGCAGGTCGCGGTTACTTTCCGTTCGCTCACCGCGGCCCGCTCGGCCAATGGCGTGCAGGTTCGCTGGCGCACCGCCTCGGAGATCGACACGCTCGGCTTCAACGTCTACCGGGAGGTCAACAGTAAGCGTGTTCGCGTGAACACGAAGCTGATCGCCACGAAGGGAGCCGGCTCCTACTCGTACCTCGACCGCAGTGCTCCCCGGAGCAAGGTCGCCAGCTACTGGATCCAGGTCGTGAACCTGGACGGCTCACGCCAGTGGCACGGCCCGGCGAGAGTCGGCCCTCGAGCCTAAGCAGCTCCGTCTACGCGTCATAGGGAAGGGCGTGAGGGGGTCCTTGGCAGTTCGCTTCCTCCGCTCTCCCCGATTTCAAATCTCGGCTTTGTCGCGACTCGTGGCCGGAGCGCGTCACGAGACGGCTTAGACTTAGACGATCGTAATGACGCAGGGCGAGAGGTCTGTACGTCCTCTCGCACGCGTGGCTTCGCTCAACACTTCCGAACAGGCAACAAGAAGGGCCAAGAAGGCGCTGTTTCCAGCGCCTTCTCGCTTGGGCCCGCTAGGATTCGAACCTAGGACCTACGGATTATGAGTCCGCTGCTCTAACCGCTGAGCTACGGGCCCGCCGCGGGCAGCCTAGCCCGCGCGCGGGTGGACGATGAAGCAGTGGCTCATCCTTCTTGCTTACCGCCGTGTGCCTGATGTTGTGGGTGTGGTTCCACGAAGTCCCAGACACAGCCCGTCGCGACACAGCACGCGTCGCCCGTCATGAGCGGCAGTGCGGTCGATCCCAGGAAACCGCGCCGAAGGTCGAGGGCGCGCAGATCTTGCCGGCCGTGAAAGCGCAGGGAAGTCCCCTCGCATGCTGCTGATCGCACCGGTCCGCGGTAGAGTCTTGCGTGATGGGACGCGGCTCGAGAGCGATCAAGCGCTGGAAGAACGACCGAAGGCGTAAGAAGAAGGAGCGCGACAAGCGGAGGTCGGCTGCGTCTCCGACCGGGCGCAAGGCCTAGCCCAAGAAGCGGATTTCGACGGCCCCGACCTGCTCGGTCGACATCCGGCCCGTCGCCGCGCTGCGTCCAGTGCAATTCGGCGCGTCCACCCTGACTGGATTCAGGTCGACCCAGGACGAGAGCCGCCGAACGGCCCAGAACTATCCGCCCCGCTCATGGCGTACAGCCGCCGTTCCCCGGCAACTCCCTTCAGCTCTAACCGACCCGCGGTCGCGGAAGCGCAGGCCCGAGCCGGCTACGAGGTCCTTGACCGTGCTCGAGACGAGATCCTCTCCTGGCAGCGCCTCCTTGCCACTTCGGGGTGCACCGCGATGCCGCCGACCTTGCCGTCCATGACCTCGCACTCGAGCCGCCGCGACTCCGACGACACGCCGAGGTTGCTCGCGATCTCGCTCAGCGAGCGGCCGCTCCTGCGGTACAGCTCGACCGCCTCACGCCGGAACTCCGGCGGGTATGCCTCTTGAAGTTCGATCCCTTTGGCATGGTGGCGCATTTTCCCGCCTGATCGGACACTGCCGACCAAGCGCTCAGGTGTCCACGAAGACAGGGAACTCCATTGCAGCTCGGTGGAAGGCTTAGACTCGTTGGGGTGGCCTCCTGCCCCGCCTGCGGGAAGGATCTCCCCGGCGAGTTTCCTTTCTGTCCTTTTTGCGGTGGCGCGCTAGCCGCACCTCCCTCGCGTGAGCAGCGCAAGGTCGTCACGGTGCTCTTCTGCGATGTGACAGGCTCGACAGAGCTCGGAGAGAAGCTCGACCCCGAGGCGCTCAGGGCGCTGCTCGCCCGTTACTTCGAGCGTATGAAGACGATCGTGGGGCGGCACGGCGGCTCGGTGGAGAAGTTCATCGGCGACGCCGTCATGGCCGTCTTCGGAGTCCCGGTCGTGCACGAGGACGACGCGCTCAGGGCTCTGCGAGCGGCGGCGGAGATGCGCGAGGCGCTTCCCGAGCTCGGCCTCCATGGCCGCATCGGCGTCACGACCGGTGAGGTCGTCACCGGCACCGAGGAGCGGCTTGCGACCGGGGACGCGATCAACGTGGCGGCGCGGCTGGAGCAGGCAGCCCAGCCGGGCGAGATACTGATCGGGGAGGAGACCCTGCGGCTGGCCCGCGACGCGGTCGAGGTGGAGGCGATCATTCCGCTCTCACTCAGGGGCAAGGCCGAGCCTGTGGCCGCCTACCGCCTGGTCACGGTGCACGGCCAGGAAAGGTCTGCCCGGCACGCGGATACGCCGATGGTGGGGCGCGAGACGGAGCTTCGTCGCCTTCGCGATGCCTACGACCAGGCGGTAGGGGACGCCTCCTGCCAGCTGTTCACAATCCTCGGCCCTGCCGGGGTCGGCAAGTCCCGCTTGGCGGCCGAGTTCCTGGCCTCGCTCGAGGACGCACTCGTCGTCCGCGGCCGCTGTCTGCCCTACGGCGAGGGCATCACCTACTGGCCGGTCGTGGCGGTCGTCAAGCAGCTCCCCGTGATTGAGCCGGACCCGGCCCCCGCGCAGGCGATCCGTGCTCTTCTCGGCGACCAGCAGCTGGTCACGTCGAGCGAGGAGATCGCCTGGGCCTTCCGCAAGCTGCTCGAGGCGGCCGCTACCGAGCGGCCGCTCGTCTGCGTATTCGACGACGTGCACTGGGGGGAGGCGACCTTTCTCGACCTGGTCGAGCACGTTGCCGACCTCTCCCGTGACGCCCCGATCCTGCTGCTTTGCATGGCCAGGCCGGAGCTGCTCGACCGGCGCGCGGGCTGGGCGGGCGGCAAGGTGAACGCCACCAGCGTGCTGCTGGAGCCGCTCGGCCCAGACGAGGCGGAGCGGATGATCGAGAGCCTCGGGCAGCTCGACGACGGTCTGCGTGAGCGCATCCGTGAGGCAGCGGAGGGCAACCCGCTGTTCGTGGAGCAGATGGTGGCGCTCGTCAAGGAATCGGGCGACGGCAACATGACGGTTCCACCGACGATCCAGGCGCTGCTGGCCGCGCGCCTCGACCAGCTCGACGCCTCCGAGCGCGGCGTGCTCGAACGGGGTGCCGTCGAAGGCCGCATCTTCCATCGCGGGGCGGTTCAGGCTCTTGCCCCGGAGGAGCTTCAGATGGTGGCCCGCCTCACCTCCCTGGTGCGGAAGGAGCTCGTGCGGCCGGACAAGGCGCAGTTCGTAGGCGAGGACGCGTTCCGCTTTCGGCACCTGCTGATCCGTGACGCGGCCTACGACGCGCTGCCGAAGGCGATGCGCGCCGAGCTGCACGAGCGCTTCGCCGCCTGGCTGGAAGGTCACGGCACGGATCTCGTCGAGCTGGACGAGATCCTCGGCTACCACCTCGAGCAGGCCTACCGGTACCGCATCCAACTCGGGCCGGCGGACGAGCGGGGGCGGACGCTCGCGCGACAAGCGGCGGAGCACCTAGCCAATTCGGGCCGGCGCGCCTTCGCGCGCGGCGACGTGCCGGCGGCCGCTCGTCTGCTCGAGCGCGCGGCAGCCCTGCCCCCTGCTCAGGATCCACAGCGACTACGGCTGCTGCCATCCCTCGGTCGAGCGCTGACCGAGGGCGGCGAATGGGAGCGCGCGGACGCCGTGTTGTCGGAGGCCGTGGAGGCCGGCCGGGCCGCGGGCGAGCATGGGGTGGCCGCCGATGCGGCCGTCGCGCTCACCTTCATTCGGCTGCACACCGATCCGGAGAGCAGCCATGCGAAGGTGAGAGGTGAGCTGGACGCAGCGATCCGCGTCTTCGAGCAGATCGACGACGCGGCCGGCCTGGCCCGCGCTCTGAGTGTCGCCGGCATGCTCCGCCTCTGGCGAGGCAAGGCGGCCGACGCGATCGAGGAGCTCGCGCGAGCCGCACGCTATGCGCGTGATGCCGGCGACCGACCGCAAGAGATACAGAGTCTTCAGTACGTCCTGATCGCCGCGCTCTACGGCCCCATGCCAGTCACGGCTGCCCTCGAGCAGGTCGAGGACATCGGCGGTCGTACCGAGGGGGCCCGCAGGCTGGAGGTGACGATCCTGCGGACACGCGCTCACCTGGAAGCGATGCGAGGGCACTTCGACGTGGCCCGCGGCCTGATCGCCGAAGCGTGGGCGCTTACCGAGGAACTGGGCAGCGAGTCGATTCTCGCAACAGGGGTTCTCCGTTGCGTTGGTGAGATCGAGCTGCTCGCCGGTGACCCTCGCGCCGCAGAGCGCCCGCTTCGAGCTGCGTGCGAGACGCTCGAGCGGATTGGAGACTGGGGCCATTTCGCCAGCACGGCCCCAGTCCTTGCTGATGCGCTCCACGCACAGGGGCGGGTAGACGAAGCCGCGCCGTCGATCGAGCTCGCCGCCCGCTGGACCCTGGCAGATGACGCCGACGCGCAGATCGGCCTGCTTCGCGTCCGCGCAAACCTCCTGGCACAGCAGGGCGACCTCGAAGAGGCGGAGCGTCTCGCTCATGAGGCAACCGAGCTCGCCGCTCGAACCGACTATCTCAATGACCACGCCGACGCGCTCACCGATCTCGCCGACGTGATCGAGCTAGCCGGCGGGCGCGAACAGGCAGCGACCGCGGTGGAGAAGGCGCTCGCTCTCTACGAGCGCAAGGGCAACCTCGTCATGGCCGAGCGGGCGCGGGAACGGCTCGCCGAATTGCGAAAGCAAGTCAAATCGGAAGGAGGGGCAGCTGGCAGGGCTGCTGCTCAGTGACGAGCTCTGGGCCGTGGTCGAGCCGTCCCTTCGGCAGCTGTTTCCAGGCCCTCCCGGTTGACAGAACGACTACATCGGTTGCAAGTCCTAGAACGGGTTGACGCAGCCGAGTGCGGTGAGCACAGAGGTGGCCTCCCGCCGTATCTCTGCCGCTGCGACGCTCTTGCCCGCGCGCTCGAGCGCACGCGCCAGATCCAGCTTCAGGCACACACTGTCGTACGCGAATCCGAGCTCGTCCTCGCGCGTTATCGCGGCTGACAGATGGCTCACGGCCTCGTCAACCCGGTCGGCCGCCAACGCGCTGAGGCCTTCCGCGGCCATCAGCGAGATCCCACGTCTTCCTGCGTGGCTGCCGCTTGCCGAGCGCCTGAGCGAGTCGGTGGTGGCGGCGAGCAGCTCGAGCTCCCCTGCAGCGATGAGCGTCCGCACGACCGGATCGACTGACAGGACTGCCGGCCACTGTCCGTCGACCGCAGCCAGGACCTCCTCGGCGACGGCCCGAAGCTCGTCGAGCTTGCCCGAGATGAAGAGCCACGGAAGTACGACGCACGCCATGGGGACGATCCGCTGTGGTTCCCCGCTTGCCATCGCCAGCGGCCCCAGCTCCGCAAGCGAGTCGTCGGCCGCCGTCCTGTCACCGCGTCGAAGTGCGAGCCCTCCCACGGTCGGCCGCCACAGAAGGCTGCTGGTCGCGCTGAGGGCAGGCCCGTCAACACCGTCGAGGATCGCCTCCGCCTCGGCCCAGCGGCCGGCGGGGACGAGGAGCATTGCGGCGACGGAGAGCTCGAGATAGGCCGCGATGATCGGCGGCGGCGGCAATCGCCCCTTTCGGCCGGCAGCGACAACCGACTCGATTCGTTCGACAGGGAGGAAGCCGAGGGCCGACCAGACGAAGTTGACGATCCCGCGATACGCCTCCTCGTGGGCTCCCACCGAGGCGGCCGCCTCGACGATGTCGAGAACCTCGTCCGCGTCCGGTCCGGCTCCCTCGGACGCCCGGGCAGTGAAGAGATTGATGCGAGCGTTCACGTTGGCGAGGATGTCTCCGACACGATCGGCGACCGCGATCGCCTCGAGCGAGTGCTCGATCGCCTCGTGCCGGTTCTTCAGCATCTCGATCTGCGATCGCCGTGCGAGTGCGCGGGCAAGCTGATCTGATTCAGGGAGCCCCGCGAGGGCCGAAACGGCGCCGTTCGCCGCCTCGAGCGCCTCCTCCCACCTGCCGGTCATCCAGCACACCCGCGAGCGCAGTGCGAGCACCGCTGAGCGCATGCGCGGATTGCCTGCCTCCGCGAGCTGTTCGGTGATGTCGAGGCGCTCGAGCGCGTTTCCCCAGCGCGCCTCCGTGGCATCCAGTTCAGCGAGGGCGAGCAGCGCCGACGCTCGCTGGTCGTCCTCGGCGGCCACTGCAACGGCGTGCTCGAGCTGAGTCCGAGCCGCGGCGAAGGCTCCCCGATGCATTGCCGACTCGCCGGCGGCCAGGAGCATGGCGTACGCGCGGCGGACGACCGCCGGATCGTCTTCGCCGTACGCAATAGCCTCGCGGTAGTGGTATGCGGCGAGTTCCGCGGTCTCGACGTCGCGGTCAGGCGCGACCCGTTGAATCCACTCCGCCACTCGGCGATGCAAGTCACGACGCTCGGGGCGCGGCAGCGAGCTGTACGCGACATCCCGCGTGAGCGCGTGCTTGAACGCGAATTCCCGCAGCCCGGCCATCACGGACTGAGGGCGAGGGGACACCAGTCCGCGTCGGCTCAAAGGGGCGACGTCCTCCTCGCCGACGTCGACCGCCTGCGGCCAGAAGACACGGCCGACGACCGAGCAACGGCGTAGAGCATTGCGCGCGCTCGCCTCGAGCAAGTCGATCCGCGCAGCGATGACGCCGTGGACGGAATCGGGAATCCGAACCTCGGAGAGACGGCCGGTCGTCACCCAACCGCCGTTTCGCCGTTCGAGCGCCCGCTCCTCGACCAGCATCTGGATCATCTCCTCGAGGAAGAACGGATTGCCCTCTGCGCTCGCCAGGATCGGCTCGCGCAGATCCTGGGGCACTTGCCCCTCGCCGAGCAGTGACGAGACGAGCCTTGCGGACTCGTCCCGAGAGAGCGGCGCGAGGGCGAGCGTCGTTGCGTTCTGTTTACCTGCTCCCCAGGTCGGCCGGACATCGAGGAGCTCCGGCCGGGCCGTGCAGACGATCAACACTCGAGTCTCGGAGAGCGTCTCGGCGAGGTGCTCGACCAGGTCGAGTAGCACCACAGACGCCCAATGCACATCCTCGACAACGAGTACGGTGAGCCCTCGGCGGCCCAGCGCTCCGACGTATCGCTGCCACGCATCCGCCAGCGACCGGCGAACGGACTCGGGGTCGGCCGTGATGATCGACGAGCCGGGCACCGAGAAGCCGATCGTCCACGCAATCGCCTCGAATACATCGCCGGGGGCGTCGTCGACGGCGGAGGCGACGGCGACCCGGAGCTTCTCCAGCGCGGCGTCCGCAGGGTCGTTGGCGAGAATCCCCGCCTCTGTCTTTGCCGCCTCGGCGAGCGACCAGTAGGTCCCCTCCCCGTACGGGAGGCACCGTCCCTTCAGCACCTTGGCATCCGGGAGACGTCCGAGCAACTCCGTGAGCAGTCGCGACTTCCCGACGCCCGCCTGGCCGAAGAGCGTAACGAGTTGTGCGACGTGGTCGCGAGCGACGCGGGACGCAACGGCGTCGAGGACGGCAACCTCCTCGTCTCTACCGATGAAGGAGGCGGTCAAGCCGGCGGCACGCACGGTCGGTTCCACCAACGCCGTCAGGGCGACCCACGCAGGGACATCCGCCTGCTTGCCCTTCGCGGCGATGTCTCTGCGCGGCCCGTAGGAGACGGCTCGACTCGTCGCCGCCTGGGTGCGTTCCCCCACGAGCACCTCTCCGGGCTTCGCGCTTTGCTGAAGCCGCGCTGCGACGTTGACCGCGTCTCCGCTAACCATCAGCTCGCCCCGGGCCGCGGCTTCGCGGCTGGCGACGACCTCGCCCGTATTCACGCCGATCCGCAAACCAACTTCGGCCCGATAGTCGGTCTGGACGCGGTCGGCGAAGGCGATGAAATGGTCCTGTGCCGCGAGCGCGGCGCGGACGGCGCG
>JBBRYW010000058.1:0-17473 GCA_038237235.1 Gaiellales bacterium | reverse complement strand
GCTGCGCGGCTCGGATTGCCGCCGTGTAGCCGCCCGGCCCGCCACCGAGGACGGCGACGTCACATTCCATGCTCTACTCCCTGAGGTCGCTTGCGCTCGATCCTATCCGCGAGAGCGGTGTCTCGTTCTGATCACAGCTCGGCGAACCCGTCGGCTCGGCTGCACGCCGGCAGGACGACGCTGGGCGTGCTACTCCACCTCTCCCCCGTAGAGGCCTCGCAGGCGCTGCCAGACGTAGGGGCGCGTGAGCACGTCGGTGCTGTCGGAGACAGCGTCGATGGAGCCGGCGTCGTGGTCGATACAACGAACGGTCGGGTCGGTGATCGCCCCACGCAGAGCGCTCACGAAGCGGTCGGCGCCAAGCACGCGAAAAGGCCGCCCGTGGAAAGGGCGCACGTGTGGATCGACCGGCCCCGTGACCTCGAGAGCGTTGTGCGCGCTGGCAACGAGCTCGTATGCCCCGACAAGCGCCTCCTCCCGAGCCTCCCAGTCCGTGGCCGCGACGACGGCCTCGAGCGCACCTTGCTCGGGCCGGCCAAGCGCGGCGTAGGCCGTCCCCAGCCACTTCGCGTATGGCGGGTAGCACCGCCCCTGCAGGAGCCCAAGCCGCATCACGTCGCGCACGAGCGAGGCCGCGATCAAACGCGAGCCGAGCTCGTCGCCGCGCGAGCCGGTGCGGCCGACGAAGTGCTCGAGCTGCGAGATCCGACGCCAGTGGCCGGCCATGACGAAGAGCCAGACGTCGCGCGGGTACCACTCAAGGCCGTCGCGGACGCGCGTCAGCTCGCCGATCGGGTCGGCGAAGACCTCGCCTGCAGTGACCTCGAGCAAGCGCTGCGAGGGCGTCGCGAGCCAATCGGCCGTCGAGAAGCCATCGAGTGGACCGACCCCGAACAGGTCACGCAAGTAGCCGCCCAGCGAGAGCAGCTCGACGCGGTGCGCCAGTGATGGTCGATCGAGGTCTCGTCGTCGAAGCCGAGAACCTCCGAGCCGGTGCCGATCAGGGCAGCCGCGTGCTCGACGCTCGGGAACCGTCGTTCGAGAATGGGCCGCACCGCCTCGAAGTAGAAGCGCCGTGAGAGCTCGATCCCGCGCACGCTTTAAGGGCCTGTCCGGAAAGTGGCCGCGGTGGATGACGCGCGATACGTGGTGCGGGGCAAGGACGCAGGGAGCGTGAATGTGCTGGCACATTTGCGCGACCGAGGACGAGGCCTCGCGCCGCGTAGCGCCTGTCAGGCGCCCTGGTCGACTTTCCGGACAGGCCCTTAAGGAAGGAGCTCGAGGAAACGTCCGCTTGCAGTCCTGATTACAGCGAGATGGCGAACGTCCAGCGAAGCGATGCGGGACTGATCGAAGCGCTCGGCGAGCGCCACCACGCTTGCATCGACTTGGTCGAGCGGCAGATCCGCGTATAGGTCACAGAGGTGGGCGACGCGTCGGTGATCCTCCCCCTCGAGATCGACCACGTCCAGCTCGGCGGCGGCCACAGCTTGCAGGAACCGCACCTGGGCGTCGGGCCCAAACCTGGCGAGCGCGAACAGCGCGGTCTCGGTCACGACGGGCGCGGGCGCTGCGATCTCTCCGGCGAAATCGCGCAGGAGAGCAGAGCACCCCGCGTGGTGGGGATCACTACGGCTGAGCGTTGCGGCCAGCGGACCCGTGTCGCAGATCAGCACCCTTCACGCTCGAAGCGAGGCCAGCTCGTCGGCTCGCCGCCGCAACTCCTCGAGCTCCTCCGGTGTCGCTTCGCTCACGGGAGGCCTGATCGGCGGCAGCATCTCCGCCGTCGAGGCCGCGTCGAAGTCGCCTGGATCCACATCGACCACGCCGATGAACGACAGCGTTGGCCGCGCCTCCGAATCGACCACGTCGGTCAAGGCACCGCGGATTAGCCCAGCGAGCGGCACGCCCCGCCTGCGGGCGAGGCGCTGGAGCCGCGCGTGCGTCTCGTCGGGCAGCATCACGGTCGTGCGGATCACTGGTTCAATGTACCATGTACCATCAGGCAGCGGTTACGATCGCTGGGCGAGCTCGACGCGCATGGTGCTGGCGCCGCCCTCCTCGTGCACCGTGACGAAGCCGTAGCGCTCGTACAACTTGACAGACGGATTCCCGTTGTCCACGCTCAAGCTGAGCGCCGCGAACCCGTCCGCCAGGGCCTGATCCATCAGCGCCTGAAGCAGCTCGTGGCCGAAGCCGCGACCGCGCCGACTGGGGACGACCGCGATCGCCAGCTCCGGCGTCGACCCGTCCACGAAGCCGTAGCCGGGGCGATCGCGCCGGAAGAGCCGGTACCAGGCGGCGCCAACGCGCTGGAAGTCGTCGATCGCGACCACGGCCCTGTCGCCCGGCCGGCCCCAGCCCTGCACGTAGCGCGAGATCGGGAGCTCATCCGAGGCCGGATCGTTCATCCGCCAGTAGAACGCGTGCCGCAGCATGTCGCGAAGAAACGGCGCGTCCTGCGGGCCGGCACGGCGGATCACGGCGCCTCAGTCTAGAGCGGACCCTCCGGCGGCGGCAGACCCAGCTCGCGCGCCGCCCACCGCAACGCGACAGCAGCCTGCCGCCGCTGGAACTCGCGAACCGTTGGCGCGGTCGGAGGGGGCGGCAACCCGGCGCGGGAAGCGAAGAAGCCTGCGACCAGCGAGGCGACGCCGCCGCTGTCGGGCAGAAGATCCCAGGGCTGCGGGCCGCCTTCCAGCCGCAGACTCGGCAGCCAGGCAGCGGTGTCGAGGATAGGGTTGCCGGCACAGGCCCAGTTCCAGTCGACGAGAACCGCCCTTCCGCCGCGCAGGCAGAGATTGTCGCTGCGGACGTCGAGATGAAGGAGCGCCTCGCCGGCGAGCCGGCAGCCCGCCGACGCCTCCCGCAAGCTCGGCAGGGCCGTCTCGAGCCACTCGGGAGAGCAGACGCCGGTCGAGAGGAACGGCGCCGGATCGGCGGCGATCTCCGGCCACCCGTTGAGCTTCGCGCGCAGCTCGTCGGCGAACGGCAGTCCGGCCGGCGGCGGCGCCGCGTGCACCGCGTCGAGAGCGGCTCGCACTTCGTCGATCTGCCCGGGCTCCCACGGCGGCGGCCAGTGGGCGTCGCTCAGGTCCTCGAGCACGAGGAAGGTGTCGCCGCCGTCGTGCCAGCCGAGCAGGCGCGGCATGAACCACCCGGCGACAGAGGAGTAGACGCGATGCTCAGTGCGCAGCCACCCGGCGGCCGTCTCGTCGAGCGCCAGCTTGACGAACGCGCTGCGCCCGTCAACAAGGTCGGCGCGCCAGCGAGCGGTGTTTCTCCCGTAGCCCCGCGTGCCCACCTCGCGCCAGCGAACCGGCTCGGCGCCGACGGCCGCGCGGAGCTCAGCCCGGGGAAAGCTCCTGCGCAAACTGGATCCGGTTGCCATCCGGGTCGAAGACGTCGAGCAGCCGGATCTCCGAGTGGAGCTCGAACACGACCCCCACTTCCACCTGCTCGGCGCGCAGCCGATCCGCCTCGGCCTTCACGTCGTCCACGTCGACCGTCGCCACACCGGCATCCTCGGGCTCGCCCTCGGCGAGGCCGACGCGCGTGCGGCCGCGCGACAGCTCGGCCCAGCGATGGTCGTCGTTCACGTCCACCTCGGTGAAGCCGAGCCTCGCCCGGTAGAACGCCCGGCCGGCGTCGAGGTCGCGAACCCGGTACCAGACGGTCGCCACTCGGTCAGAGCGCCAGCGCCGGCTGCTCCAGCAGCACCTGCACGGTCCGGAGGAAGTCTGCGGCCGGTGCACCGTCGACTGCTCGGTGGTCGCACGTCAGGGAGATCGTCGTCATCGGCCGCACCACCGGCTCTCCGTCCCGGGCGACAACCCTGTCCTCCGTCGCTCCAACGGCGAGAATCGCGGCCTGTGGGGGGTTGATGACCGCCGTGAACTGCTCGACGCCGTACATGCCCAGGTTCGAGATCGTGAACGTCCCGCCCTCGAAGTCCTCGCGCTGAAGCTTGCCTTCCCGCGCCCGCCCGACGAGGTCGGCGCGAGCTGCCGCGATCTCCCCCAGCGAGAGCCGCTCGGCCAGCCGGATCACCGGAACGACGAGACCCTGCGGCGCTGTCACGGCCAGCCCGATGCCGACGCTCGGGAAGACGAGCAGCGCGTCGTCGGTGAACTGGACGTTGACGTCGGGGTGCTGAACGAGGGCGGCCGCCGAGACCTTTGTCAGGAGGTCGGTCACCGTCACCCGGACGTCGGGCCGGAGCTCACGCCGAGAGGCGATCAGCTGCTGCGCCTGCGTCATGTCGGCCGAGACGACCAGCTGGAAGACCGGCACCGTCCACGCCGCGGTCAGGCGACGTGCGATCGTCCTGCGCACCGACGAGAGCGGGCGTTGCTCGACGTCACCCGGCGCGGCGGCAGCCATGGGAGCCGCCGTCGGCGTAGGCGTGACCGCGGCACGCTCGACGTCCTCGGCGACGATCCGACCCTCCGGGCCGGTTCCACTCAGCGAGAGGAGCTCGATGCCGCGCTCGCGGGCGATTCGGCGGGCCAGGGGCGAGGCCTTGACCCGCCCGTCGACCCGCGAGGCACCCGACTCCGACACGTCCTCGTTCCCCGCTTCCGAAGGGGTCGATGCTCGCCGGCCGCGCTCGCGCTCCTCGTCTCGCGCCGGCGCTCGAGTCCCCTCCTCGGCCGGTTCCTCGTCGACCTCAGCCGTCGCCGAACCACCGGATTCCGCGGCCGCGACCTCCTCTCCCTGCTCGCCGATCACTGCGACCGTCCTGCCGACCTCGGCCTCACCCTCAGAGACCTCGATCCGAAGCAGCACGCCGGAGAAATCCGATTCGACCTCCTGGGTGACCTTGTCGGTGTCGAGCTCGTACAGCGGCTCGCCCTTCTCGACCGGGTCGCCCTCGCCCTTCAGCCACTTGACGATCGTCCCCGACTCCATCCCCTGGCCGAGCCGGGGAAGCTTCACTTCATTGGCCATCTCGCCCCACCGTGCGACGGATCGCCTCGAGCACGTCGTTTGCGTGCGGAATGCACCACTCCTCCATCACCGGCGCGAATGGAAGGGGTGCGAATTTCGCGCCGACGCGCTCGATCGGCGCGTCGAGGTAGTCGAACGCGCCGTACTGGACGACCGAGGCGACCTCGGCGCCGAACCCCATCCGAGTCACCGCTTCGTGGGCGACCACACAGCGGGTCGTCTTCTTCACCGAATCGACGAGCCGCCCCTCGTCGAGCGGCTGCAGCGTGCGGGGGTCGACAACCTCGACCGAGATGCCCTCGTCCTCCGCCTGCTCTGCCGCGGACAGCGCCTCGTGCACGAGGCGGCCGGTTGCGATCACGGTCACGTCCTCACCCTCGCGGTGAACGCGCGCCTGGCCGAGTGGAATGGGCTCCAGCTCGTCGGGGACGTCCTCCTTGAGGCCGTACAGCGTCCGGTGCTCGAAGAACATGACGGGGTTGTCGTCGTAGATCGACGACCAGAGCAGTCCCCGGACATCCGCCGGCGTCGAGGCGAACACGACCTTCAGCCCCGGAACGTGAACGAACCATGCCTCTAGCTGCTGCGCGTGCTGGGCGCCCGGCGACCATCCTGCACCGCCCTGAGTACGAATCGTGAGAGGAACCTTCAGCTGGCCGCCCGACATCGAGCGGTGCTTTGCGGCCTGGTTCACGATCTGCTCCATCGCGAGCGTCGTGAAGTCCTCGTACATGATCTCGACGACGGGCCGCATGCCCTGCATCGCGGCGCCGATTCCGACTCCCGTGATGGCCATCTCCGAGATTGGCGTGTTGCGCACGCGCTCGGGCCCGAACTCGTCGACCATGCCCTGCGTCACGCCCATCGAGCCGCCCATCTCGGCAATGTCCTCGCCCATGATGAAGACGTCGTCGTCGGCGCGCATCGCGCGGGAGAGCGCGTCGCGGACGGCTTCCCTATAGCTCAGCTCAGGCATTGCGCGTCGGGCACCCGCTCATGCATAGACGTTCTTGAGGGCGTCTTCCGGGTTCGGGTCCGTGCCCGTCTTCGCGAACTCGACGGACGCCTCGACGATCTCCCGAATCTCGGTGTCCAGCTCCTCCCACTCGTCGTCGGGCACGTCGAGACGCGCGCGCAGCTTGGTGACTGGATCCTGCATCTCGCGGAGCTCGCGAATCTCGTCGCGCGACCGGTAGACCTGGGGGTCGCCGATGTAGTGGCCGGTCAGCCGGTACGTGTTGCAGACGAGGAGGAACGGGCCGCGTCCCGAGCGGGCGTGCTCGACCGCTTGCAGCGCGGCGGCGTACACGGCCTCGACGTCCTGACCGTCGACGTCCGCCGTCGCCATGCCGAACGCGGCGGCGCGCTGGGTCAGGTCCTCGATCGGGAGCTGCTGGTGCGCAGGGGTGGACTCGGCCCAGTGGTTGTTCTCGCAGACGAAGACCGCAGGCACCCGCCACAGCTGAGCAAGGTTGAGAGCCTCGTGGAACGTGCCGATGTTCGTCGCGCCGTCGCCGAAGAAGGCGAGCGCGACTCGCGACTCCTCCCGCAGCTTGAAGGCGAGCGCCGCGCCGGCGATCCCGGGCAGCCCACCGCCGACGACCGCGTTCGCGCCGAGGTTGCCCCGCTCGACGTCGTAGAGGTGCATCGAGCCGCCGAATCCGTGCGAGCACCCCTCGACTTTTCCGTACAGCTCGGCCATCAACTCGTTCGGATGCGTTCCTTTCGCGAGGGTGTGGCCGTGCGCCCGGTGCGTCGAGGCGATCACGTCGGCGTCCTCGAGGGCGCGGCAGACGCCGACCGCGACTGCCTCCTGACCGATCGCCACGTGCAGGAAGCCCGGGAGCTCGCCCGCGCGGAAGCGCTCCTCGACCTTCTCCTCGAAGCGACGGATCAGCAGCATCTCCCGGCAAAACTCCTGCAGGAGCTCCCGTGAGACCTCGCCGCGCTTCTCGACCTTTGCCACAGCATGAGTCTACGCATCGCTTCCTCCAACGCACCCCGGCAGGTTGCTGGAACCGCCAGCCGCGGCTCAATCTGACTCGGACGAATGGAAGGGGGTTATCCTCTTGTCGTGCGACTCGCAGGACAGTGGCAGCGGATCGAGCAGGAGCTTCCGGAGCGTTGGGAGGAGGCAGGACTCGCGCTTTCGGTGGGCACCGAGCCGCAACGCCGCCGTGCGCTCTCGCTGCTCGCGACGCTGAATGCCGGCCGCTCTCGCGACGAGATCCGCTTCCGCAGCGCCCGCAGGGGGGCAGGACCCGCTCCCGCCCACATCCGCCGCCTACTCGGCCAGCTGGACGCCGAGGGGATCGAGGGCCACCTGGCGCTCGTCTCGAGCACCGAGGCTCCCGGCGCCGCGGCTCCCCCCCGCACCTCTCTGGCCGAGAGATGGCGCGCGGCGCTCGCGCAGCTCCCGCCGGACTGGAGCGATCTCTACGTCGAGGTCGAGCTCTTCTCGTCCGACTACGTCGAGCGGGGAGCGCTCCTGCTCTCGCCCGTCAACCCTGCTTTGTCCGGCGGGAGGTCAGTGTTCCGCTTCCGCGCAGCCCGCCTCTTCGGCTACGGGGCATCGCCGGACATGGTGGGTCGCTGCCTCGAGCGCCTCGACGAAGCCGAGATCCGCGGCAACGTGAGGATTCTGCGGGCGCTTTCGGATACGAAGCCGGTCGCAACGCAGGGACCGGTCTGGTACGTCGGCGGGAAGTCGGTATGAGCGCCGATCCTGTCTCCTGGCTCGTGATCGAGCGCGGCTGGGAGGTCGTCGCGGCCGACGGCGACGGGCTCGGTCGCGTCGACGAGTTGATCGGCGACACGGGCACGGACATCTTCAACGGCCTCTCCGTGTCTCGGGGTCTCCTGAAGGGCTCCCGCTACGTGCCGGCGGAGCGCGTCTCGTCCATCACCGAGGGGCGGGTGCAACTCGACCTGACCACTGACGAGTTCGAGGCGCTCGACGACTACGACGGCGCTCCGCCAAGCGAAGAGATCCTCCCCCCGTAGCGAGCCGAGATGACGACCGGCGCCGCCGAGCTGACGAGGAGGAAACTCGCGGTCGAGCGCCGCTTCGGGCCATGGCGGGCCGACAACATCCTGCTCAGCGACGGCGTCTACACCATCTCGCCGGGCGCAATCGGGCGAGCGCACAAGCTCAGTACGATCCTCCAGGTCGTCTCGGACGCCGCCGGCGGCCCACTCGCCGACCTTCGCGTGCTCGACCTGGCCTGCGGCGAGGGCCTCTTCGCAGTCGAGCTGGCGCGGCACGGCGCAACCGTCGTCGCGGTCGAGGGCCGCAAGAGCTCAGTCGAGAAGCTTCGCTTCGTCAAGGACGTCCTCGGGCTCGACCGCCTGCAGATCATCCAAGACGACGTGCGGGTCTTGGACCGCGAGCGTTACGGTGAGTTCGACGCCGTCCTGTGCCTGGGCATCCTCTACCACCTCGGTGCTCGCGACGTCGTTCGCCTGCTCGGCTCGATCTCCGGGCTGTGCGCGGGTTTCGCCGTTGTCGACACCCACGTCAGCCTCGCCCGCGGGCGGCCGGTCGAGGTCGACGGCCGGACGTACTGGGGAAGCCGTTTCCGGGAGCACCATCCGGCCGCGTCGACCGAGGAGCGCCTGCGCTCCGAGCGCTCGTCGCTCGACAACCCTGAGAGCTTCTGGCTAACGCTGCCGTCGCTCCTCAACGGGCTGGCGGCGGCGGGCTTCACGTCCGCCTCGGAGGTGCTGCTGCCACGGCTGCCGCCGCTGGACGATCGCGTCATCCTGCTGGCTCACCGCGCAGAACGCGTGTCCCTGCGCTCGCTGCCCGCTGGAGATCTGCTGCCGCCGGTCGGCTGGCCCGAGGGGGAGCGGCGGCGCCGCCATCCGAGCCAGCGGGTCGGGAGGAAGCTGGCGCGCGTGATCCTGGACGCGATGCCGGCGCCCGCCCGCCGGCTCGCCCGCCGAGTCAGCCGATCAGCTCGGTGAGCTCGCGCGCGAGCTCGCGGGCATCGGCCGCGTTGCCTGCGATCGCCAGGCAGGTGTCGTCGCCTGCCAGCGTCCCGACGATCTTCGGATGCTCGAGCTGATCGAGGGCGCGCGCGATTGCGGGGGCCGAGCCGAGCTCAGAGTGGACGACGACGATGTTCTCGGCGGCGACCGCGCTGTGCCCGAAGGCGCCGAGAATCCCGGCGAGCGCCTTGCGCGGATCCGCTCTCTTCGACCGCTCCGGCAGAACGAGGCGCGGGTGCCCGAGCGGATCACGCGTCTTCTGCAGACCGAGCTCGCGGATGTCGCGTGAGACCGTCGCTTGCGTGACCCGGCACCCCGCATCCGCGAGGGCGGAGAGCAGCTCGTGCTGAGTCCCAATCCTTCTGCGCGCTACGACGCTGGCGATCAGGCGGTGCCGTTCCGACTTGGCGAGCGAGCGACCGTCCAGCTGCATCGTGCAAGAATAGGTATCCATGTTTGCGATTGACCGGAGTGCGGTACCGAGCGTCCATGCTGCGTAAAATGCTTTGGACCACCCTGTACGGAGTGCTCGGCGCGGGTGCCACGATGGCCGCCCGGCGCCTGAGCTCTCGAATCTGGCGGATCGCGACCGGCGAAGCCCCGCCCATCAAGAAGTGAACCGAATCGACCATGCAGTCGAGCGCGGCGCCGATCGACTGGAAGAACTTTCGCGGGAGATGGCTGCCGAAGGCGGCTTCAAGGCGAAGCTTGCTCAATCGCTGGCCGAAGATGCCGCCTTCCTCAGAAAGTTGAAGCCAAGCCTCATTGCGGCGCGTGCCCGCGGTGAGGCCCCGACGAATCAGGAGCCGGGCGCGGTCACCATTGCTCCCTCGGGACCCCAGCTCGGACGCAGGAAGCCGCGCGGCAAGGGGGGCACGAATCCCTTCGTGGTCGTAGGAGCGTCGCTCGCCGTGGGCATTCTGCTGGCGAAGATGATCGACTGGAGAGGTCATGCACACCCACGATTCTGAGACGGAGATCACGACGGGCTCCGCACCTGGGATCGGCGCCGCGGCGAAGCAGGTGACCGAGCATGTGAGTGCACTCGCGAAGCTCGAGCTCGAGCTTGCCTCGATCGAGCTGAAGGCAAAAGTCGCGGCCCTCGGACTCGGTATCGGCCTCGGTCTGGGCGCTGCCGTGCTCGGTCTCATGATGCTCGGCTTCGGACTCGCGACCGTCACGGCGGTTCTCGCCACGTTCCTCTCCACGTGGCTCTCGCTGCTGATCGTGACGCTGGTGCTCCTCTTGATCACGGGAGCTCTGGCCATGGCAGCACTGCGAGCGATCAAGCGAGGCTCGCCACCGGTTCCCAAGCAGGCGATCGAGGAGGCAAAACTGACCACGAACGCACTGAAGAGCGATGGCAGCCGGTAGCGCCCGCACACCGGAACAGATCCGCGGCGACCTCGCCGCGGAGCGGGAGGCGCTCGGCCGCTCGGTCGAGCAGCTTCGAGCGAGCATCAGCGAGGCAACCGACATCAGCGGCAAGCTTCAGGCCAACCTGCCGGTCGTGGCCGCAGCCGCGCTCGGCGCCGGGTTCGTTCTCGCCGGGGGGATCGGCGCCACCATGCGGTACCTGGCGCGTCGTGGACGCGAAGGCGACACGATGGCACAGGTCGGCCGCTTCACGATTGTCGACCGAGGCTGATCAGCCCCCCGAGACGGGTACCGTCCCGGCCGCGCCGCAGCGGCTGAGCCGCCGCGACTGGATCGACGCGCTCAAGCGGACCGGCAAGGAGTTCCTCAGCGACGACTGCATGGGGCTCTCACAGGAGATCGCCTACAGCTCTCTGCTCGCGTTCTTTCCGGCGATGGCGTTCCTGATCGGAGCGCTCGGCGTGTTCGGGCTCTTCGACAGCGTGAAGAGCCTGCTCGACCCGATCGCCCCGAATGGGGTGATCAAGTTCATCACCACGCTGCAGCACGACTCGGGAGGTGGAACGTCGGCGACCGCCTTCGTGGTCGGCTTCTTCGGCGCCGTCTGGGCGGCGAGCGGGGCGATGAACGCCGTCATCAAGGCGGTCAATCGTGTCTACGATCGCCTCGAGACCAGGCCCTTCTGGAAGCTGCGCGGGATCGCGATCGTGCTGGTCATCCTGAGTGGAATCACCACTGCCGGGCTCTTTCTGCTGATCGTCGTCGGCGGCGATCTCGGCAACGCGATCGCCAAGAAGGCCAATCTCGGGAGTGCGTTCGACCTGCTCTGGGGGATCCTGCGCTGGCCGGTCGCGTTTGCGGCCATCCTGATCTTCTTCGGGCTCGTCTACTACCTCGCGCCGAACCGCGATCAGCGGAGCTGGCAGTGGGTCTCGCCGGGCTCGCTGCTCGGAGGCGCGCTCTGGCTCGCCCTCTCCGGCCTGTTCGCGCTCTACGTCACGTTCGCCGGCCACTACACGAAGACGTACGGGTCGATCGCGAGCGGCGTCATTCTGCTGCTCTGGCTCAACTACTCCGCGTTCGCGCTGCTCTTCGGCGCCGAGCTGAACGCCGAGCTCGACCGGCAGGCCGACATCCACGCCGCCGGCGGCCCGCAGGCGGGCCTCGTCACGCCCGCCCGCAGGAACCGCTGAGGGCTTCCGGCCCTACGTCGTCTGGAAGCTGCCCTTCATGATCGACTTGTGGGGGTCGCACCAGTAGCGGTAGGTGGCTCTCTTTCTCAGCTTCACCTTCCACGAGACGGTGCCGCGGAACCCGACGCCCGTCTTCTTGCTCACGCCGGGCCCGACCAGATGGAAGTCGTGGATGGCTGACCGGTCGTGCACGGTCAGGAGGTAGCTGCGGGCCTTCGTCGTCTTCAGCTTCCGGTGCGCGCCGTTCAGCGCGATCGTGTAGCCCGGGCCGACCGAGCCCGAGAGCCTCGGCAGCTTTGCGCTTCCCGCGGGGGGCGGGGGCGGCGGCGGTGGGCTCGCGGGTGGTGGTGAGGGCGGTGGCGGGGGCGGTGGGTTGCCGACCCGGAACGTGCCTCTCATCGTATCCGGGTGGACGTCGCACTGGAACGTGTAGATGCCCACAGCGAACGTCACGTTCCAGGTCACGTCGCCGGTGCTATCGACGTCCGTCGATTGCTCGACGCCAGGCCCGAAGAGGTGAAAGTTGTGGAAGGTGCCGCGGTCGTGCAGCTGGATCGTGTAGCTGCCGGGGTCGAGGTTCCCGACGCGAGATCCGGCCGCATCGGTCAGCGAGATCGTGAAGCCGGGGCCGACGGTTCCCACGAGCGTGGTCGCTGCTACCGGGGGCGGCGCGGGCGCGGGAGCCGGCGGGGCAGCCGGACTCGGGGCGGGGCTCGGAGGCGGCGCCGGCGCAGGAGGCGGAGGAGGCGAGGGCGGAGGCGAAGAGGACGGAGGCGAATCGGCGGCCACCGCGAACGAGCCGAGCATCGTGTCGTAGTGGCTATCGCAGTAGAATTGATACGAGCCGCCGGCGAGCGTGATGTTCCAGGTCGTGCTGCCGACACCCGACACGGTGGTCGAGACGTCTGTGCCCGGTCCGGCCAGGTGGAAGTTGTGGGTGGCCGACCCGTCGGAGACCTTGATCGTGTAGTCGCCCGGCGGAAGCTCGGTGACGGTATGTCCGGCCCCGTCCTGCAGGGAGATGTCGTAGCCGGGGCCGACCTTGGCCTGGAGTACCGGGCCAGCCAGGGACGCCGAGGCGGGCAAGACAAATGCGACGGTCGCGACGAGCGTGAGCAGAATGAGCAGGCGTCGTGTCACTGACACTCCTCCGGTGTCGTGGGAACGGTTCTACATCATCAGGTACGCGAATCGAGGCCAGCCGGATTTCAGGGAGCGCCCCTCGCGTCAGGCGCGTAGCTCGGCGCCGAAGCGCCTTGCCAGAGCACTGACGATCCTCTCGCGGAGGATCGCCGCGTCGGCGTCGGCGAGGGTTCGCTCCGGAGACTGGAACTCGACCGAGAACGCGAGCGACTTGCGCCCGGGGTCGATCTGCTTGCCGCGGTAGACGTCGAACGCCCGCATCGATCGCAATTCCGGACCCGCCGCCTCGCGTGCGACGGCCACGAGGTCTCCAGCCGAAACTGCCTCGCCGACGACGAAGGCCAGATCCTGCCGCACCGCCGGGTACGTGCTCACATCCTCGTACTGCACCGGGTCCTCGGTTGCCGCAACGAGCGCAGCGAGGTCGAGCTCCCAGGCACCCCAGGCGCCCTCCAGCACCTCGGGATGAAGCTCGCCCAGGAAGCCTGCCTGCGTCCTCGCGCTCTTGCCCGGGTGGAAGAGCGGATGGTCGCCTCGCTCGTACGTCTCTCGGATGCCGAGCGCCCGGTGCAGGGCCTCGACGACTCCCTTCGCGCGGGCGAAACCGCCCTCGACGACGCCGGCTGCCTGCACGCGCTCCTCGGGAAGGCCTCCGTCTCGCGGCAGGTAGATCCGGGCGATCTCGAACAGCCCGACCCGTTCGTTTCCCAAGGCCCGGTTGTGAGCCGCCGCAGCGACCAGCGACGGCAACAGCGTCGTACGCAGCTCCGCGAGCTCGATGCTGATCGGCTCGGGCAAGCGGAGGGCGTCCGGATGGGAGTCGTCGGCGACGAGAGACGGCGTGTACGCCTCCGAGAGACCGAGCGCGGCAAGCGTGCTCTCGACTCGGCGGCGGACGCGCTGCTCCTTCGTCAGCCGCCCCGACATCTCGCGGCGGATCGGCAGCGTGAAAGGGATGTCGTCGAGCTTGAACCGGGCGACCTCCTCGATCAGGTCGACCTCGCGCGTGAGGTCGCGCGCGCGCCACGTCGGTACGACGTATGCGCCGTCCCGGGGCTCGAGGCCCAGTCGGGAGAGGATGTCCGCCTGCTCGGCGGGCGGCACCTCGAGGCCCATCAAGGCGTCGGCGCGCTCGGGCCGAAAGCGGACGACCGGACGCTCGGGCAGCTCGCCTTGCGCGTCGGTGTGTCCTGTCCAGCGCGCGCGGCAGAGGTTGACGACGAGCTCCGTTGCCAGGATCGCCGCCTGCTCCGCCAGATAGGGATCGACTCCCTTCTCCCACCTGCTCGATCCCTCCGTGCGCAGTCGCAGGCGCTCCGAGCTTCGCCAGAGGCGGGTCGGCTCGAAGTTGGCCGCCTCGAGCAGGAGGTTCGTGGTCTGCTCGGTGACTTCGGTCTCCTCGCCGCCCATGATCCCGGCAAGCGCGACCGCTCGCTCGCCGTCAGCGATCATCAGATCGCCCGGCTCGAGAGGCCGCACGACGCCGTCGAGCGTGCGAAGCTGCTCGCCCGGCTCGGCGTGGCGAACAACGATCCTGCCGGCGGCAAGGGTGTCGAGATCGAAGGCGTGGAGCGGGTTGCCGAGCGCAAGCATGACGTAGTTCGTCACGTCCACGACGTTCGAGATGGGCCGCATGCCCGCCGCGACCAGGCGCGCACGGAGCCAGACGGGCGAGGGCTCGACGGCGACGTCGCGGAACACCCGCCCGATGTACCGAGGGCAGCCGTCGAAGTCGGCGATGGTCACGTCGACCGGCTCGCTCGCGGTCTGCTCCGGGTCTTGCCCCGGAGCGGGCGCCAGCTCGAGGCGGAGGAGCGTCGCGATCTCACGTGCGAAGCCGTACACCGACAGCAAATCCGGACGGTTGCCGGTGACCTCGAAGTCGAGCACGGTCTCGCGGAGTGGCAGGACGTCGCCGAGCGGCGTTCCAGGCTCGTCGGCGTCGAGCACCATGATTCCGGTGTGGTCGGCTCCGAGCTCGAGCTCCCGCTCGGACAGGATCATGCCCTCCGACATCTCTCCCCGGAGCTTGCGACGTTCGAGGCTGAGGCCGCCGGGCAGGGTCGCTCCCGGGAGCGCGACGGCGACCGTCGCTCCGCTGCCGAAGTTCCAGGCGCCACAGACGATCTGGTAGGGATCCCCCTCGCCCACGTCGACGCGGCAGAGTTGCAGCCGGTCGGCATTGGGGTGCTTTCGCGCCTCGAGGACGCGGCCGACGCGGAAGAGGCCGAGGTTGCCGTCGACGTCCGGGACGCCCCGCTGCTCGATCGCGGCCACGACTGCGGTCGAGACGTCGAGGCGGGCTGCCAGCTCCTCGGCGGGTACCTCGAGCGCGACGTAGTCGCGCAGCCAGGAAACGGGGACTCGCATCAGAACTGGCGCAGGACGCGCAGATCGTTGTCCCAGAAGGGTCGAATCTCGGGAATGCCGTGGCGCAACTGCGCCGCCCGCTCGATCCCGCAGCCGAAGGCGAAGCCCGTCCACGCGTTCGGGTCGATGCCGACGTTCTCGAAGACGCGCGGGTCGACCATTCCGGCGCCGCCCATCTCGATCCAGCCCGTGAACTTGCACGTCCGGCAGCCCGCCATCTCGCAGATCGGGCAGGAGACGTCCGGCTCGATCGACGGCTCGGTGAAGGGAAAGAAGTGTGTTCGGAATCGGATTTGGCGGCTCTCGCCGTAGAGCGCCCGCATCACGTGAAGCAGGGTTCCCTTCAGGTCGGCGAGTGTCAGGTTCCGGTCGACCGCGAGGCCCTCGAACTGGTGGAAGATGGGAAAGCGCGTGGGCGTGATCTCGTCCCGCCGGTAGACGCGGCCGAGCGAGACCATGTAGATCGGCGGCCGCCTCGCCTCCATGACGTGGATCTGCGAGGGCGAGGTCTCGGTGCGGAGGAGCCGCTCGTCGTCGAAGAAGAAGGTGTCGCGCGGCGAGCGTGTGGGATGCGCCGGCGGGAAGGCGAGCTGGTCGAAGTTGTAGTGCGCCGTCTCCACCTCGCGGTCGTCGATCACCTCGTACCCGAGCCCGAGGAACGCATCCTCGACGACACGGCGAGTTAGCGTGGTCGGATGTAGCGTCCCGAGCTCCTGCTCCTCGCCGGGGAGGGTAACGTCGATCGTGTCCTCGGCGAGCGCACGCTCGAGCTCACGCCGCTCGAGCAGCTCCCGCCGCGCTTCGACCGCTTGCTCTAGCCGCTCGCGAGCCGCGTTCAGCGCCATGCCGGCCTCGCGATCGCGCACGGTCCGAAGCGCCTGCTTGAGCTCGCTCTTCCGCCCGAGGTAGCGGATGCGCACCTCGTCGAGCTCCGCGCGCGTCGAGCAGGCGTCGATTGCGCTGAGTGCCTCGCGCTCGACGTTCTCGACGTCCACGGCGGCGACTGTAGCCGACCGTGATTCCCTGTCACTTCCCGTCCCGCTCATCCGTCCTCCAGCTCGTGGGGATTCCACCAACCGCCGAAGCGGCGCTGCGATGCCCCGGCTCGATGTGCGAGAGCTCGACCGCGTCTAGCGCGGGCTCCCGGCTTCGAGCCGGGGCGCCGTAAACAGGAAGGCGAGACGGGCGAGCACGAGAGCAAGGATAGCGCTCCGGGGCCGGGACGAGGGGAGCCATGATGGCCTCGAATCGGAGGGCACGGCCATACTGCGGCGATGCCTTCCGCATACGAGCCGTTCGCCGCCGTCTACGACGAGTGGTCGGCCGACATGACCGAGGACGTGGGCTTCTACGCCGAGCTCGCCGCCGAGACTGAAGGCACGATCGTCGAGCTCGCCGTCGGCACCGGCCGCGTGGGCGTGCCGGTCGCGCGCGAGACCGGGCGACGCGTGATCGGGATCGATTCGTCCCCGGCCATGCTCGCCCAGGCGCGCGAGCGAGCCCTCCAGGCGGGAGTCGAGCTCGACCTGCGTGAAGCCGACATGCGGGATCTCGAACTCGACGAGCCGGCCGGCCTCGTGTACTGCCCGGCCCGCTCGCTCCTGCACCTGCCGACATGGCACGACAAACGGCGCGTCTTCGAGCGTGTGGCAGCGTCGCTTCGCCCGGGCGGGCGGTTCGCCTGGAACGCCTTCGTCTTCGACTACGGCATCGCGGCCGCGAACGAGGGATTCCACGAGGAGGGCGCGACCTCACACACGATCGAGCATGCCCCGGCCGACAACCGTCTCGACATTACCCTCGCTACAGGCGGCAAGATCTCGCTCTGGTGGGTGACCCGCTCGGAGTGGGAAGGGCTGATCGAGGTGGCGGGGCTCGAGGTCGAGGCGCTCTACGGCTGGTTCGACCGGCGCCCGTTCGAGCCAGAGAGCAGGGAATTCGTCTGGGTCGCGCGCCGGCCGACGTAGGCTTGGGGTCTAGGGGCCGACCGCGAACCTCCCTCCGGTTCCAAGGCTACTGGGGAAAGGCGCACGGATGGTTGAGAAAGTGGAACGAGATCGTGCCAATGAGACGCAGGCGGCGGGCGGTCGTCCCGCCAGCCCGTACGACGCGATCGCCCGGCTCTACGACGCCTGGAGCAGCAGCGTCACCGAGGACGTCGACTTCTACGTCGAGGAGGCGCTGCGGGCAGGCGGTCCCGTGGTCGAGCTTGCGGTCGGTACAGGGCGGATCGCGGTTCCGATCGCACGGGCCGGGATCAACGTAATCGGGATCGACAGCTCGGCGGAGATGCTCGCCGTCTGCCGGCGGGCGGCCGACCACGCCGGCGTGGCGGACCTGCTCGACCTCCGGCGCGGCGACCTGCGGGAGCCGCCGGTCACCGAGCGGGTCGAGCTCGTCATGTGCCCGTTCCGCTCGTACCTCCACCTCCGTACCGAAGCCGACCGGCT
>JBBRYW010000057.1:0-17484 GCA_038237235.1 Gaiellales bacterium | reverse complement strand
TAGCAGGCCTGTAAGCCGGATTCTGTCGTGGGTGACCATCCATCTAGGCCCTCGGTCTCCCGAGGGCTCGAGCGACGCACCCGGCCCCTCGGCGGGCAACCTCGAGCGGGGCCTCCTTCGCCTTGCACCAGACGGGGTTTGGCGAGCCGCCGTGTCACCACGGCGCTGGTGGGCTCTTACCCCACCTTTTCACCCTTACCGACCGGCGGAAGCGTCTACGGTCGAGCCGGCAGAACCGGCACGACCTCCGAACGGCGCCGCGAACGCCGCCGTAGCGGAGAGTATTTTCGCCGGTGGCGGTCTCCTTTCTGTGCCACTTTCCGTCGGCTTTCGCCGCCTGGGATTTTCCCAGCGTCCTGCCCTTTGGTGTCCGGACTTTCCTCGAGCCGAACCGGCTCGCGATCACCCGGCCTGCAGGGTCAATTGTACCTCCGGCTCGGCGTGGATCACAACGCGCGCTCCGCACTCCGGGCACTCGAGCGCCCCGGATCGGTGGAGAACGAACTCCCCGCAGACCAGGCACTCGAGACTCGCGCCGCGCGAGAGGGCGAGCAACTCCTGATCGAGCGTGCGGTTCAGAGGGATCACCAGTCCGGTCATGCCACCTGCCGGAAAACGCCCACGACCTTCCCGAGGATCGCGACGTGACGGGCGTAGATCGGCTCGAGGGCATCATTCTCGGGCTGCAGGCGTACCCGGCCGCTCTCGCGGAAGAACCGCTTGACCGTCGCCTCCTCCGCGCCTTCGTCGTCGCCCGCGAGCGCAACGACGATCTCGCCGTTCCGTGCGTCCTGGCGGCGCTGAACCACGACGAAATCGCCGTCGAGTATGCCCGCGTCGATCATCGAGTCACCCTTGACGCGGAGGAGAAACTCCTCGCCTCCGCGCGAGAGCGGTGCAGGAACCTCGAGATATTCCTCAACGTTCTCCTCAGCGAGCAGGGGCCCGCCCGCTGCGATCTGACCGACGAGCGGGAGAGTGCGCGCTTCGCGAGCCGGCAGCCGCCCGGACTTCAGCTGGCCGAGCAACTCGAGCGCCCTCGGCTTCGTCGGATCCCGCCGCAGCATGCCTGCCCGCTCGAGATTCGCCAGGTGAGCGTGAACGGTCGAGGGAGAGGCAAGGCCGACCGCCTCGCCGATCTCACGCACCGTCGGCGGGTAGCCGTGCCGCTCGGCATACCCGACCAGAAAGTCCCAAATCTCCTGTTGGCGTCCCGTCAACATCTTGCCTCCTTAGGCGAACGTGTGTTCGGCCAGAGAAGGTAGCGCGACCTCCGGACGACGTCAAGAAGGCGGCCGCCCGGCCGCCTTCCTGGACTCTCCCGAAGGTGCGCTGGAGAGGACTTGAACCTCCACGGCCCGTCGGGCCACAAGGCCCTCAACCTTGCGCGTCTACCAATTCCGCCACCAGCGCGGGGCCCCGGATTGTAGCGCTCCTCCGGCGGAACGGTTCGGCGCTGGCATTTCGGGGAACAGCCCGTGGAGCCCGTCTAATCCGCACAGGGGAGGCGAAGACCATGTATGCACGACTCGCCCGGTACGACGTACCTCCGGAGACCCTTGACGGCGCGGTTGCCAGCTTCGAGGAGGCGGGAAGGGGTCTGCAAGAGCTCGAGGGGCTCGTCGGCGGCTACCTCCTCGTCGACGCGGAGAGCGGCCACACGCTCACGATCACGCTCTGGGACGATCGGAGGTCGATGGAGGCGAGCGGCACACGGGCGGCGTCGCTGCGGCAGCGCGCGCTGCGCGATGCGGACGGAACTGTCGTATCTGTCGAGGAGTTCCAGGTCGCGCTCGAGTTCGGCGGACACACCCGCGACGTGCGCGAGTAGCAGCCGCGTCGCCGCGCGGGCACCGCCTGGCGCTGCGCGCTCGAGCTACGTCACGGCGAGCTTTCGTCGCCGGCGGCCGAAAACGACCGCGGCCCCCGCGGTGAGCGCCGCCAATGCCCCTGCAGCCGCAAGCGCTCCGGCGACGCCGCCGAAGCCGTGGCCGCCGGCACCCGCCGCATCCGGCAAGCTGACGCGGAAGGTGCGCGTGTCGATCGCGGCGATCGCTTCTGCGGAATCGTTGACCGAGAGGGCGTTGCCGTCGCTGCTGACAGCGAGCCGAAGCGTGTAGAGGTTGCGGGCTTTGCTCGCCAACGCCGAGAGGTCGATGCACCGCGCCGTGCGCCTGCTCGTATCCAGGGCGTGAAGGAAAGGGTACTTGCCGGCGCCGTCGTAGAGCGTGTACGCCCAGCGTCCGTCCGCACTCGTCGCCCGCGTCACCGGCTGCCCGCGCATCCGCTCGTTCGGCTCGCGCGGATCGACGACCGGCCGGGAGAGCAGGCGTCCGGTACGCAGATCGTAGGCGCGAACGGCGTAGCGGGCCGGATCACGCGGCTCCACGTACTGGATCAGGTAGAGCGACGCGCCATTCGGCGAGACGGCGTCGAAGCTGAAGTCGCCGTTCAGGGTGACAATCTTCTTGACCCGCATGTGGCCTGTGTCGACAACGGCGAGGACCGTCTGCGCCTGGGGGAACCTCACGCGCGGACGGATGAGGACGAGCGTGCGCCCGTCCGCTGAGAGCCCGCTCGCCGAGCCGTCGTATGCGACGGCCGGCACCGTGAACCGCCCGTGCAGAAGCCGGGTGCGATCGACCTGGCCGCCGTGCTGCCTGACTGCGGCGACGATCGTGCCACGCTCGGCGTCCAGCGTCACGTAGCGAACGTCGCCAGCCCGCGCGGCGACCCCGACCGAACCGACGTTGACCCCGAGGACGGGCAGTCCGTCCGCCTTCGCCGCTCCCGCCGCCAGAGCAGCCGCCATGGCCAGGGAGCCGAGAACCACGCCTGCTCGTCCCATCATATTTCCTCCTTGCTTTCGCGTTGCGTTCCGCAAGGAGATACGGGCCGGCGTCCGCGCGAGGTCCCGCCTAGTTGACAGATTCCCAGCCGCCCTGGGAGATGTCTCTAGGCTGGACGGGATGCCCGAGCTCCCTCTGCCAGGCACGGGCCGCGTCGCGATCGCGGTTCCCGCGCCGGGTGCCGGGCCGGGGCGCTGGGCGGGGGCCAGCGCGGCGCTGGGCGCCGGCGGCGGGATCGTGATCGGCCTACCGCGCCCGCTCGGTCGATCAGCGGGTCGCCGTCACGGTAGTCGCGCGCGCAACCGACGGCGAGCACCTCACCACGTTGGCGACGCTGGGGCGCGCTTCTCCGCAGAGTCACTCGAGCGCCCCGCACTCCTCCGCACGGAGACAGGCCGCTGGCGACTCTACGTCTGCTGCGCCACGCCGGGCAGCAAGCACTGGTGGATCGACGCGCTGGAGGCCGCCGACCCGGCCGGATTCGCCGACGAGGAGCTCGCAAACGGTGGTATCGAGGGCAGCTTCCAGCACATCCTCGCCGATCTCTTTGCCTTCATCGCGACGGCGATCGCGGGCGCGATCATTCTTGCGACCGGCTTCGCCGGCGCGGACGGAATCGCTGCGCTAATCGTTGCCGCGCTGATGGTGCGCGCTTCCTACGGCCTGTTGAGGGACTCGGGTCGGGTACTGCTGGAGGCGGCGCCGCAAGGCGTGAGCGTCACGCACGTCGAGAGCATTCACGATCTGCACGTCTGGGAAGTCGGATCCGGGTTCGCCGCGCTCTCGGCGCACGTGCTCGTTCATCCCGGCGACGACTGCCACGCGATCCGCCGTGAGCTCGAGCAGCTGCTCTGGAAACGGTTCGGAATCGACCACACGACGCTCCAGGACGACCACCGTGCGAAGGAACGGCTGCTGACGATGAGCGGCAGCGAGGCCTGAGCGCGGCGACACGGAAAACCGCGCCTGCATGCTGAAACTCCTCGGCTTTGTCCTTCCGCTCGGGCTCGACACCTTCGCCGTCTCGACGGCGCTTGGCTTGATGGGCCTGCCGCGCGAGCAGCGCATTCGCGTGACCCTCCTCTTGCCCGCGTTCGAGATGGCGATGCCGGTCGTGGGTCTTCTCGGGGGCGGCTTGCTCGGGCATGTGCTCGGCGGTGTTGCCGACTACATCGCAATCGGCGTCCTCGTCGCGCTCGGCGCGTACGTGCTGCTCATGGAGGAGGAAGGTGAGAACGAACGGCTCGCGAAGCTGGCCGACCAGCGGGGCGTCGCCCTCGTCGCCCTCGGAATCGGAATCAGTCTCGACGAGCTGGCGATGGGCTTCTCGATCGGCCTCCTGGGTCTGTCGATCTTGCTCGCCGTCGCCCTGATCGGCGCGCAGGCGATCGTCATGGTCCAGCTTGGGCTCAGGCTGGGCGCGCGCCTGGGAGACGCTGTGCGCGAGTGGGCCGAGCGGCTTGCCGGCGCCGCGCTGATCGTGCTCGGCTTCGTCCTGCTGCTCGAGAAGATCGTCTGAGCAGCCTGACCCAGTCTCGGATCAGCAGCAGCCGGCCGTCGCCGCTGGCTGGGTGACGGGCAGGCCCTTCCGTTCGGGCTGTCTCGTCTTGCGGGCTTTCACGATCGCGCCGTACATCCCGTCCGCCACCGCGTGGGTGAAGTCGACGGAGACGTCCTCGAAGCCGGCCGCCTGGAGTCCGTCGACGTATTCACTCCTCGAGAGCGCTCCGGCGATGCAGCCGACGTAGCTTCCGCGCTCGGCCCGTTGCTCGCGCGCGAGGTGATCCTCGGCCACGATGTCGCTGACGCCGACGCGGCCACCCGGCTTGAGCACGCGCGCCATCTCGGTCAGGACCGCCGGCTTGTCGACGGAGAGGTTGATCACGCAGTTGGAGATCAGGACGTCGACCGAGTCGGCCGGGAGGGGGATCTCCTCGATCACGCCCTTGAGGAAATGGACGTTGGTGACCCCGGCCTCGCGGGCGTTCTGCCGTGCAAGTGCCAGCATCTCGTCCGTCATGTCGAGGCCGTAGACGATGCCGGTCGGGCCCACCCGCTTGGCGGAGAGGATCACGTCGATGCCGCCGCCCGAGCCGAGGTCGAGCACGACTTCGCCCTCGTGCAGCTCGGCGACTGCTGTCGGATTGCCGCAGCCGAGCGAGGCGAGCGCCGTCGCGTCCGGGAGCTCGCCACGCTGCTCGGCGCTGTAGAGAGCCTCGCCGAAGCTCGCCGCATCGCTCTCACCTTCGCAGCAGGAGCCGCTGCCTCGTCCGCAGCCCGAGCCGTCCGTCACAGCGCGGGCGGATTCCGCGTAGCGGCGCCGCACCTCGTCGCGCAGGGATTGTGCAGTCTCGCTGCTCATCGAGTGACCTCCTGGAAGTGCACGAGGCCGGCGAGTCGGGCCGAAGCCTCTGGGTTGAGCGAGAAGTAGGCCCACTGGCCGCGCTGCTCGCGCTCGAGCAAGCCGGCGTCGGCCAGCCTCTTCAGATGATGCGACACGGTTGGCTGAGCGAGGCCGAGCGCAGGTATGAACTCGCAGACGCAAACAGGCTCTTCGCTGGTCGCCAGCAGGTTCACGATCTTGACCCGCGCCGGGTCGCCGAGGGCCTTGAACAGAACCGCCGCCGCCTCGGCCTCGTCATTCGACAGCGCCGGTGCGCCTAGAGATCCGCAGCACGCGATCGGCGACAGCGCCTCGATCATCAGACTTGGATCTCCTCGGCGCGCCGCGCTCGAACCAACAGCATCATGATCTACCATCATATCGACGTTCATCAATATACATCGAAGTGCTGTGTCAAGGCGGCTGAGTTCGTTGAGGGTCTTGATACTCGGCGCTCGTCGCCGGTCGCACTTCTCCAGCGGCTTTACTATAGATCGATAGTATTACTTGCCTGTGCGACTCGCATACACTCGCCGTGTGCTCAGCAACGACCGGCGACCGAAGCGCCAGCGCGAGAGCGACGACCCCGTCGCCCGCTATCTGGGCGCTGTGCAGGCCGAGCTGATGGGGATCGTGTGGCGGCGAGAAAGCGCGACCGTGCGGGAGGTCGTGGACGAGCTCAACGAACAGCGGCCGCTGGCCTACACGGGCGTGATGACGATGGTCACCCGCCTTTGGTCGCGGGGCCTCCTCGTCCGAGAGCGCGACGGGCGGGGCTTCCGCTATAGCCCGGCCATGACCCGCGACGAGCTTCTTGCTCGGCTTTCCGATGAACTCATCGATCGGCTGCTCGTCGACTTCGGCGACATCGCGGTTACGCAGCTCGGCGCTCGTCTTGAGAACCTCGACCCCGAGCGCAAAGGAGAGCTTCGGCGCTCCCGCAAGACTCAGTGAGCGAGCGGCCGAACCTCGTGCTCGCGTCCATCGTGGCGCTCGGAACGATGGTCGCAGCCCTCCTCGTCGCGGCGCTGGCCGGCCTCGGTAGCGCTGGGGCGGTGGGCTTGACGTCGATGGTCGTCGGCATCGTCTCCGCCTGTATCAACTACTTCGCCGAGTTCAGGCGCGTGCCGCTTGCGCCCGGCGCTCTGGTCGTGCTCGTCTTCGCTTCGACTCTAGTCGTGTTGACCCTGGCCTCGGCATTGCAGTTCATGCGCGTCGCGCTCGCCTACGCTCGCCAGCGACGAGTGCTTCACTGCTTGCCCCTCGAGGGGATCGAAGACGGGGATCTCGTCGAAGCAGTGCGGTCAGCGGGAGTGCATCGTCTCTTCCTGACCCCCGGCCGGCGGCCTGCCGCCTTCTGCTTCGGACTTCTGAGACCCCGGATCGTCGTCACGTCAGGGCTTCTTGCGCGCCTCAACCGCGAGGAGCAGGTGGCCGCGGTCTTGCACGAGGCGTACCACGCTCGCGAGCGGGAGCCGCTCAGGTGCTTCGCGGGCTCTCTCATAGCCCGCACGTTCTTCTGGCTGCCGAGCATCGGGGACATGCTCGAGCGCTACCGCCTCGTGAAGGAGATTGCCGCGGACCGACTGGCCACCGATCGGACGAGCACCCGCGCTCTCGCCGGCGCGCTCTCAGAGGTCGCCGGCGAGGCGACGCCGGCGGCGGCAGTCGGCTTCGCCGAGTTCGCGAGCACTCGCATTGACCGACTCTTCGAGCCGAGCGCCCCTCTACCGTCGCTGTGGCGACCGTCGCGGCTCTTGATCTCCGTGCTCGGAGCGGCGGGGCTCGTCCTCGCGGTCACCTACCCGGCGCGGCTCGACGTGGCGGAGATGGCTCGCCTCCAGACGATCTTCGTGGCCTCCCTCCACCGGCCGCCGGTCTTGGCCGCACGAGCGGCGTTTCTTGTTTTGGCTGCCCTTGTGGTGCGCGCCTCTCGCAGACGCTCGGCTCGCGCCGCCTCGCTGCGGCCTTCTCGTTAGCCCTTGAGCTCCGGCAACCCCTTGATCCTGCCGATGCGGGCCGAGTAGTTGATGTGCTCGGCGGCGGCGTCGTTCGATCAACGCAACCGTGGATAAGGTACTATTTCATTAGAGTAATATGCGGCCACGGGCAGCCCGTTCGGCCCACATTCGCTGGGTCGCCGCGGTGTCCGGCGACGCCCGTCGCAGCCTGCGCGCGACGCTTCGAGAGCTCGACCTGACACGTAGCTGGCGATGTTCCGACCCAACTCTTGGCCCGAGCTGTGGTCGAAGCGAAAGTGCTGGCCCGCGTAGATGCGACTCAGCCCGGCTTCCTCGCTCGCCGCTGTGAAGCTGTCGAACGAGCGCTGCACGCCCGGCAAGACTTCGGACCTGATGGAGAAGACGAGGTTGTCGTTGCCAAAGAAGGAACGCAGGATGGTCGCGCCGGCAGCGCTCATGACACTGTGCGCGCCGGGGTAGGAGGGATCCGGAGCGGTCACGGCGAGCGGTGTCCAGCTCGGATCGGCGACGGTGGCGGGATTACCATCCGTGTCGGCGGCCCGAATCGCCGTCACCGGCCGCCAGAAGCTGTACGCGTACTTGCCGTCGTAGAAGGCGATTACCGCGTCCGCGAAGGTCAGGTTCAGCAACGCGAAGAGGCGCGCGTTTTCCGTGAGGGTGCTCCCGTGGGCGAGGGACGCCGTCTGTGCGATCTCGTTCCAGTAGTTCTGGATCGGCGCAGCCCAGAACTTGCCGATCTGCGTCTGGTCGGGACTGCGGGAGGCGCTTCCGACCGCACCGAGTGGCTTCACTTCCTGGAAAGCGGCCGTGTACTCGCTACTCGTGAGAGCCGGTGGAGGTGCGGGGCGAAACTGATCGGCGCTCTTCAGCACGAACGGCGTGACGTGAGCCCAGTGCGTGAACACTGGCTGCGGAAAGTTCGGGGGCGTCAACTGATAGTCACCGGGACTCGTGCCTGGGGTGTACGCCGGGGGTGGCGCGACCGAGCCATCGTTGCTTCGCAGAGCGAGGATCAGCTCGGCGGCCCTTTCTCCGGCGTGGATGCCCTCGCGCTTACCCGGTCCGTCCGGGATCGGTGCCAACGATTCGCTCAGCCGCTCGTCGAGCATCGCTTTGAGCTGCGGGAACAGCTCGATCAACGTGCCGTGCGCCGCGGCCGCGACGGCCGCCTCACGAGAAGCATCGGGAGGGGCCTCAAACTTGACGAGATAGGCGGCATGGCTTCGGTCGATCGCGTTCACGGCGTCGTAGATGGCCACGTGCGTGATGGCCAGGCTTCTTGTTGGATGGACGGTCGCTGGTTGAGCCCCAGGCGTCCTCAGGATTCCCAAGAGGATCTGGTTCCACTGGATCACGAGATCTGGAGCCACATCCGTGGATGCTCCCGTGTGCCGACTGCTCGCTGTGGCGAGGGTGCCGATCGGACGGGCAGGTGCAGCCGAGGCGAGAGTCAGGATTGCGAGAAGAGCGGCGAGGGTGATGAAAGCGCGAGTCATGTTCGACCTCCCTTTGGGGCGGTGCACGAGCGGTGGCGGTTGAGCGTACCAAAAGAGCTACAGTCTTGTAGTTGATACTGGGCGAGCTGCCAACTGGGCGGGTGTACGGGCGGGGGCGCGGGCGCTCACGGTTACGGTGGCACGGTCACGGCCGAACGGGTCGCCAGGGGGCCACGCGCCTCAGGGTTCGCCTGGCCGCGAGCCAAGACATGCCGCTGTCCGCGTTGTAGGCGGTGAGCGCCGGCAGTCGGTGCTCGTCAGCCTGAAAGCTCGGGGCGCGCTTCGTCGATCCGCTTCTGCCTTCTCCCAAGCGCGAGAACGCCGGAGGCATAGCTGAGTCCAATCAAGAGAGCGATCGCGGCGAAAACAACCTGCTTGACGTCACCCGCGATGAGGTCCGCGATGCCCCCGAGGAGCGTCGCGCGGAGCAGGTAGACGATGGCGATGAATCCGAGCACCGGTCGGAGAAGCGGGAGCCGGCGCAGATCTCCTGCGGCCGACAGCGCGTACAGCCCAAAGACGAAGAAAAAGGCGGCCGCGAGCAGTGTCAAGAGGTAGGGCAGCGCGGCATTCTGATCGGCGAGCTCGCGCATCGGATCCTCGACGTCGACCCAGCGAAAGACCGTCCAGGCCCAGCCCAAGGCGACGATGTGGGAGGCAGTGATTGCGAGATTCGCCCATCCTCCAAGTCTCAGCAGGGACATCGGGTTCGCCTCCTTGGCGAGCAGCATGGATTGCACGGTGGAGTACGTCTTACACCTAAAGGCGTCAAGCCACCTGACATGCGGACCCCGGCCGCGTCAGGCTGAGCGGCGTGCAGCGGGCAAACGAAGCTCGAAGACCGCCGGCCTGGCGCTCGCGAGACGGAGCCGACCGCCCTCGCGTTCGATCAGCGCCCGAGCGACAGCCAGCCCAAGTCCTGTGCCGCCATGGAGGGAAACGTGACGCTCGAAGACGTGCTCCTCCAGGCCCTCAGGAATTCCATCGCCCGCATCGGAGACGCCGATTGCCACTTCATCCCCTTGGATGGCGACTCGGACGGCGGCGCGCCCGGCGCCGTGCTGAAGCGCGTTCTCGAGCAGGACGTCGAGCGCCTGGCCGACCGCGGAGGCGCTCGCCCGCACGTGCACGTCCGCTTCGATCACGATCGTCAGGCTGCTGCGGCTGCGCGCGAAGAGCCGGCGCCACCCCTCGGCATGGTCGCGCACGAGGGCGGCCACGTCGAGCTCCTCCCGCTCCTCCGCGCGGTCCTGGGCCAGCGCCAGGAGGCCTCGCGTCGTCTGCTCCAGACGGTCGGCCTGAGCCAGCGCCTCGGCGGAGATGGCGCGAGCCGCAGCTAGATCCGTCGCGTGCCGCATCTCCTCGAGGCGAAGCCGAAGCGCCGTCAGAGGCGTCCGAACCTGATGCGAGACGTTTGCGCCGAACTCCCGCTCGCGCGCCAGTAGCGACGCGATGCGCGCCCCGCTCGCGTCCAGCGCCTGCGCGACTGCATCGATCTCCGGGACCCCCTGCTGTCCGGCACGGGCGGAGAAGTCCCCCGTTCCAAGCCTGGTGGCGACGACCGTCAGCCGCTCGAGCGGCCGTGCAAGGCGGCGACCTTGCACGAGCGCCAGCGCGATCGCGACCGCGAGTCCGCCGCCTGCGAGAAGGCCGACGACGAGCCAGACGAAGAGCACGCGCCCGGTCGCCTCCTCGGCCGATGCGATCACGGTCACGTGAGTTCGGTGCGCCGGGCTCGAGGAGGCCTCGATCGTGCCGCCGCCGATCGGCGCCCCGACCTTGAACAGACGCCGGGAGGTGTGGACGATCGCCCGATGCCTCGGCCGGAGCAGCTCGCCGATCTCCCGCTGGCTGAGTGGCCGACCGCGCGCACCCGCCTGATCGACGGCCCCGGCGATCACTTCGGCCTCCCGCTCGAGCCGTTCGGTCACGTCACGCCGAACCAGTTTCGTTCCGAGTACGCCTACGGGAACGCCGAGGCCGACGACGCCGCCGAGGGCAATCAGGAGCGTCGAGAGCAGCAGCCGCTTGCGCAGGTTCAGTCCGCCTCGAAGCGGAAGCCGACGCCGCGCACCGTCTTCAACATCGTGGGCTGGGGATCGTCTCCGAGCTTGCGCCGCAGCGCGGCCACGTGCACGTCAAGCGTCTTCGTCGAGCCCATCCAGATGGTTTCCCAGACCTCCGACATGATCCGCTCCCGCGTGACCACCGTTCCCACGCCGCGAAGCAGCAGCGCGAGCAGGTCGAACTCCTTCGGGGTCAGGTCGAGCTCGCGCGACCCCCGCCAGGCGCGGCGAGCTTGAGCGTCCAGGCGTACGTCTCCGGCCCCGACCCAGACGTCCTCGGCGCCAGTTCGCCGCAGCAAGGCTCGGAGCCGTGCCAGCAGCTCGCTGAGCCGAAACGGCTTGGAGACGTAATCGTCGGCCCCCGCGTCCAGCCCGACGACCGCATCGACCTCTTCCACCCGCGCCGTCAGCATCAGGATCGGCAGCGCCGGCAGCCCCGCGCGGAGCCGGCGGCAGACCTCGACGCCGTCGATGTCCGGTAGCCCGAGGTCGAGGATGACGAGATCGTGGCGCGCCTCCAGACCGCGGGCGAGCGCCTCGGCGCCGCTTTCCGCCCGGTCGACGCGATAACCCTCCCGAGTCAGCGCCCCGACAAGCGGCTCAGCAATCGCGTCGTCGTCTTCGACGAGGAGCAGCGCGGGCACGAGGGCCACCGTACCAGCGCAATCTTTGCCAAATCTTTGCCAAGCCGAGGGGTGCCCGTGGCCGACGACAACCTACGCTGCGCCGGTGGCCAACCCGCTCCCGACCAACGATCTACACAACCTCCCCGCAGGGGGGCCTGAAGACCCTGGCGTGACGACAACCGCTGGGGACCGCATCAGGTCGGGCGATTTGAGCGTCAAATCCGACACCACAAGCCGGCCAAGTACCTGGAAGACGATGCTGAACAAGGTTCCAGAAGTCACCCTCTACTTCTGGATCATCAAGATCTTGTGCACCACGGTGGGCGAGACCGCCGCCGACAATTTGAACGACAGGCTTGGTTTTGGCTTGACCAATACGACCCTGATCATGGGTGTTTTCTTGGCCATCGCGCTGGTCTTCCAGTTCAGGCTTCGGCGATACCTGCCAGGCATCTACTGGATTGCGGTCGTCCTGATCAGCGTCGTCGGCACCCTGATTACCGACAACCTGGTGGAAAATTTCGGGGTCAGCCTGCCCACGAGCACCACCATCTTCGCGATCGCGTTGATGGCGACCTTCGCGGCCTGGTATGCGAGCGAGAAGACGCTCTCGATCCACACCATCGTCACGACGAAGCGGGAAGCGTTCTACTGGTTGACCGTCCTGTTCACATTTGCCCTGGGCACCGCGGCAGGCGACCTGGTAGCAGAGAAGCTCAGCGTCGGCTACTGGAACTCAGCGCTCATCTTCGGCGCGGTGATCGCACTGGTGTTCGTCGCCCACCGCGCCTTCAGGCTGAACGCGATCCTGTCCTTCTGGATCGCGTACATCCTGACGCGTCCACTCGGAGCTTCACTCGGCGACGGTTTTTCGCAACCTCGCCATGCGGGCGGCCTTGCTCTGGGCACCACGGGGACCAGCGTGATCTTCCTTCTCGCCATCCTGAGCACGGTCGTCTACCTGACCATCACCAAGAGAGACCGAATCGAGCGAGACGTCGAGACCACGGAGACCTCCACCGGAGCCCGCGTCCTCGTCGTAGCCAACAAGACGGCTGCGACCCCGGCGCTCATCAATGCGGTGCGCGAGCGCGCGGCCGCCGGGGCGGCCAGGTTCTTCCTGCTCGTCCCGAACCCCGACCAGTTGGTGTTCGATCGAAACAGCAAGGACATCCGGCATGGCGAGCAGGTGCTTGCGCTGGCGCTGCCGCTACTCGAGGAGGCGGCCGGCGGCGAGGTCGAGGGCCGTGTTGCGACCAGCCCCAACGCCTACGACGACATCGTGGGCGAGCTGAACGCGGGCGACTACGACCACATCATCCTCTCCACGCTGCCCGGCCACGTGTCGCACTGGCTGCACGTCGACCTCCCTCGCCGCGTGGCCCAACTCGGCTACCCACTGACGACGGTCACGCCGACCTACAAGCGAACGCCCGTCTCGGCGTAAGAAGCGCGCTCACCGGCGCCTTTCTACGCCTCTGGGATTCTCTGCGTTCCCGCTTGCGGAATCGTCTCCGCGATCTCGTAGTAGTCGCCGGCGTCGGCCGTGAAGATGTGCCCGCCGGGACTGAGCCCGGTCGGCTCGTCGAGCGTGCCCGCGGAGATGCTGATCGTCGGACGCTCCTCACGCTCCCAGAAGACGCTCGCGCCACACTCGGCGCAGAAGCCGCGCCGCCGTCCGTCGCTCTCGAACCACCGGAGGCCGCGCCCTTCGACCAGCTCGAGGTCGCTGCGGGCGCAGGCGGTGTACGCGGCGTAATGGCCGTGCGTCCGCCGGCAGCGGCTGCAGTGGCAGAAGAGGACGTCGCGCAGCGGTCCGTCGACGCGATACCGGATTGCGCCGCAGAGGCAGCCGCCCGCGGCTCGGGCAGCCACTACGACTGAGGCGGCGAGTCGGAGACCGGGTGCAGGTCGCCCGGCCCATTCAGGCGCACGTGCTCGAGCACCGGGAAGTTGTCGACCGTGAACGCGCCGACGCCGCCCGAGCGCGCGTTCCGGTAGCCCGCACGGCTGCCTTCGAACCGGCGCATCGAGTGCCAGAGCGCAGCGCACCACATGTCCGCAGGAAGTCTACGTTCGTCGCACAGGGATGGGAGTCGACGTCGAGGACGAGCGGCGACGTGCCGCTCTGGACGCCGTGACGGTCGCGCTTGACTAGCCGCACCCTCCGTATCAGGCGCGGGCGAGAGCGCCCAGCTCACCAGAGCGCACGAGCTCGCGCAGCGGCTCGAGGCTCGCCGGGATCGGATCCTCCTCTCCCTTGAAGGGCAGCAGCGAGCGCACGAGCCCGTGCGCTCGCTGCGTGCCCGCTCCGAGGCGGTTCTCCCGCAAGTCGATCGCCTGGCAGGCGACGAGCAGCTCGATCGCGACGATGCGCTCGCCCAGCGACGTCATCTCCGCGAGCCTGCGGGCAGCGAGCGGAGCCATGGTCGCGCGATCCTCGATCCCCTCGGCGTGGGCCGAGCTGGCCAGCTCGAACGAGACGGGCTGGGCGAGGAGCCGAGCTTCGGCGGTAAGCGCCTGCCCCGCCGGCCCGAACTCGCTCAGGGAGTCCTCGGCGAGGCCCGGCCGCGGCGAGAGCCCTTCCGGCAGGCCGCTGAGCGGCGCCTGCAGGAGCTTGACCAGGCGCTCGTTCGCGCTCGTCAGCACGGGCGCAAGCGCGATGCGGAGGAAGTCGAGCGCCGCGGCGAGCGGCAGCGGGTCGAAGTTCCCCACTGAGAGGATCCGGTCGCTCGCCACGTCCACGAGCGGGTTGCCCTGAGCGGCGTTCAGCTCGGTCTCGAGCTGGGAGCGGCCGTAGGCGAGCGCGTCCAGAGCGGCGCCGTGCACCTGGGGCAGGCAGCGGAACGTGAGCGGATCCTGGAGATTGCGGGGGACGCCGGGCTCGAAGAGCGCGCTGCCGTCGAGCAGTGCGCGGAGCCCCGCGGCCGCCGTGGCGATTCCCCTGTACGGCCGCTCGCGCGCGACAGCAAGATCGAGGATGGTCAGGTTCGCCGCGAACGCCTCCAGATCGAGGGCGCCCGCGACGAGCGATGCGCGCAGCAGCCGCTCGAGGTCGCAGAGGGCGAGCGCGGCGAGTCCGGTGGCGAACGCGTTGTTGTTCAGCAGCGCGAGCCCCTCTCCCGGCTCGAGCCGGCCGTCGGGGCCGAGCAAATCCCGGGCGAGATCAGCCATCGGGGCGAGATCGGCCTCGCCGAGCGAGCCGAGCATCCGCACGTACGGGTGGCGCCGCTCGTTCAGTGCCTCGACGACCCGCTGTGCGAGGTCGGGGCCGGCCAGGCCGGCGCCGCGGGCGAACCCGTTGGCGAGCACGAGCAGCGTTGCCCGCACCGCCTCCTCGGGTGCCGCGTCGCCCTGTCCGACGAGATGATTCTGGATCAGGCGCGTGTTGAAGGCCGCCTGCTCGTCGACGCCGACGCGTGCCCGCTTGCGGACGCCGACGCCCGTCGAGAGCCCGTAGACCGTCTCGCCGCGGGCCAGCGACCCTTCGGCGACCGCCCGCGCGCGCGACATCCGGTCGAGCGCATCCGGGTCGAGCTGTACGGCGGCCCCGCTCCGGGCGACCGCAATCACGTGCTGAAGGGTGAGCGCCGAGCCCGTGAGGACGACGGTCATCTCCGCGCCGCGGGTCAGCCGGTCGCCGGTTCCAGCGAATGCCCGCCCGAAGCCATCTCGTCGGCGTACGTGATCGACGTTCGCTTGAGGCCGCCCTCGCCGGGCTCGTAGTAGCCCATCCGCCAGAGCGCCGGCGAGTAGGCATGCAGCGATGTCGCCGGCGGCCCGCCCGCGTGACGCAGCCCGTGGATGGAGGAGGCGTCAAAGTGGAAGACCTCGCCGGCGCGCCGCTCACGCGTCCGCACGTCGATCCAGCCGGCGTCGTCACGGTGGAAGTAGTCCTCGCAGAGGCTTCCTTCGATGATGTAGACCGCACCCGATGAGAGGTCGTGGTCGTGGTAGCCGGTGTCCTGGGTGTCGAGCCAGCAGATCAGCCAGACGTCGAGGTTGACGTCGCGGTAGAGCTGATTGAAGTAGCGCGTGGCGGGGTCGTGCCGGACGTACTCGCCCCAGAACCGCGGCTCGGATCCGAGCGCGACCGCAAGCGCGGCGAGCTGCGGCCGGAATAGGTTCTCACCGGCCGGGGCGCGCTCGTGAATCCACTCTCGCAGCTCGGTCATTGCAGGAGCCGCGCCGGGTTCTCCCGGCAGACGGCGTCGGTGACAGCCTGCCCGAAGCCCTGGATGGAGCGCAAGGTCGGCTCGGAATCGATCACCGGGGCGTCGCTGCCGTAGACGAGTTGAGTGACGCCGTAGGTCGCGAGCGAGAGCTCGAGGGCCCTCTCGCCGTACGAGGCTGTGTCGAGATAGACGTTCGGCCGCAGGACGCTTCGGGTGTCGACTCCCCGAGAGGCGAGCCGCTCGAGCTGGATCGGGGCCCCGCCGGCGAGGATCGCGAAGACCACGCGCACGCCTGGCCAGCGGTCGCCGTAGCGAGCGAGCCAGGCCGCGTAGGCGGCCTGCATCTGCGCCGTGTAGTCGACCACCGCCGGCCACCAGGCGGGCGCGCCCTCTGGGACAGGCGCTGGGCCGGGGTGGACGAAGAGCAGCGAGCCGCGCCGATCGAGCTCGGCGAGCAGGGGCTCGAGCTCTGCCAGGCCGGCAAGGCTCCAGGCCGGGACGCAGGCACCCGCGAATCCGTCGCGGGCCGAGCTCGAGGCGAGCGCCACCAGACGGCCCTCCGACGCCGCGACGATCTCCGCGATGCCGTCGTGGTAGGCCTCCATAAGGTCCGCGTCGAGCTCGAGCGTCGGCGGGCAGGAGATCACGGCGACGTCGACCTCGTCCCGGTCGAGCAGGGCCAGCCGAGCCTCGAGAGTGTGCGCGCCGAGATCGGCGTCCCAGTCTCCTGACGGAAGCTCGAGCACACTGCCCCGCAGCCGCGGCCGTTCCTGCCGTGACCTCAAGCCCTCGATCAGCGCCTCGGGCCACAGGTGCTGGTGCACGTCGTAGCTGGGCATTGGGGGAGTATCGTCGGAAATCATGCCGCGAATGACCGACAGCGTGATCACGAGCCGCAACCCGGCGACGGGGGCGCTCGTGTCCGAGACTCCGGAATGCACCTCGGCGCGGCGAGCGCTCGTCGAACGAGGTGTCGCACCCGTGGTCTCGGTCGAGAGCTCAACTCGGACGACGACGCCTGGGATCGCGAGCGACACCCCTACGGGCTTGCAGCGGCCGTCTACACGTCGTCGGCGGAGCGGGTCGGGGCCGCGCACGAGCGGCTCGAGGCGTCGTCGGCGTGAATCAGCGCTGCGACTCTGCGGAGCTCGAGGCGCCCTTCGGGGGTGCGAAGAGCTCGGTCAACGGCTTTTCGGAAAGAGGCGAGTACGCCTACGGCAGCGTGACGATGCTCAAGGCCGTGTACGGGAGCTCCAGCGCGGCCATGAGCCGAGCGATCTCCCGGGAGCCGTTGTCGGGCACCTGCTGGAGACCATCGATCACGCCGAGACGGTTCTCTCGCGCGGCTGGTTCTGGCCGAGCCGGAGCGGCGCTGTCACAACGCCTGCAAGGCGTCGCGACAGGCGTCGAGGCAGCGCCGCACATGCTCCTCGCCGAGAAGCAAGGGAGGAGCGAGCCTGAGCGAGCTGCTGTCGGGCCCGCAGGTCGAGACGATCACGTGCCGCTCGAGCAGTTCGGCCTTGAGACGGGCGGCGACGGCGGTCGAGGCGAGCCCCACGCCGACCATGAGACCGCGTCCGCGAACGTCGACCACGAGATCCGCCTCGGCAGCCGCGAGCTGCCGCAGGCCGGCGAGGAGTTGCGCCCCTCGCCGGGCTGCGTTCTCGATCAGGCCCTCGTCCTCGAGCACGTCGAGGGTGGCCGCCGCCGCCGCGCAGGCGAGCGGCCCGCCGGCGAACGTCGTTCCGTGCGCTCCCGGCTCCCAAGCGTCCATCAGGTCGGCGCGGCCGATCAGCGCTCCCATCGGAAAGCCCGACGCGATGCCCTTCCCCACCGTCATCAGGTCGGGCGCCACCCCGGTGTGCTGGCACGCGAAGAGCCGCCCGGTGCGCCCAAAGCCCGACTGC
>JBBRYW010000056.1:0-17694 GCA_038237235.1 Gaiellales bacterium | reverse complement strand
GGGCTGCTTGATGTTCGCCTTCGTGACGATCACGAGCCCCGTCTGGATCTTCGCCGTCACCTTCTTGCCGGTGAGCGCGTTCACCGCCTGTTGGACTGCCTGGAAGCCGATGTCGTACGGCTTCTGCGCGACGAGCGCTTGCGCGAGCCCCTGCTTCAGCTGTTGCACCTGGGCCGGGCCGGCGTCGAAGCCGACGATCTTCACCTGCTTCTGCTTCCCCGCGTTCCGCACGCCGGTCGCGGCGCCTTCGGCCGAGAACAGGTTCGCGCCAAAGATGCCGTTCAGCTTCGGGTGGGCGGCGAGCTGGGCGGACGTGATCGACGCCGCCTTGGCGGGATCGTCGTCGTCGAAGCGCGTCCCGAGGTACTTGACGCTCGAGTACTTCTTGGTCTGCAGCTCGAACCCCTTCTGCCGCTGGTCGGTCGTCGAGATCCCCGGCTTCACGTTCATGACGAACCACTCGCCCTTCGAGCCCGTCAGACCGGCCAGGGCGATTGCGGCCTTGCGCCCACCGAGGATGTTGTCCGAGGCGATCTTCGAGATCGAGATCGAGGGATTGGCGACGTGGGTGTCGACCTCGATGATCTTGATTCCGCGGGCCTTCGCCTGCTTCATCGGCGCGATCAGGGCTTTCGTATCCGTCGGCGCCATCATGATCACGTCCGGCTTCCTAGCCGCGATCCCGTTCAGGATTGGAGTCTGGAGCGAGGCGTCGAACTTCTGCGGGCCCTGGACGTCGAGCTTCACGTTTCCGAGCTTGGCGGCCGCCGCCTTCGCGCCGCACGCCATCGAGATGTAGAACTCGTCGCCGCGGACGCCCTGGAGCAGCGTGAGCTTGTACGTCTTCTGGCTCTTGCCGTAACTCGTCGTCGCCGCGAGCGCGAACCCTGCGCCGACGATGAGCAGAATCGCAATTCGTTTCTTCTTCACGTCGTTTCCCTCCGATCGGATTGCAGTTACGGATCTGCCCGGCTCACTCCATACGGACCCCCTTCATCCTTGCGCGCGCGCCCGGCGCTTGAGCTGGTCGAGGTACACGGCCGCGATCAGGACGGCGCCGACGGCGACCTCCTGCCAGTACGGCTGGACGCTGAGAATGATGAAGCCGTTCTGGAGCACGACCGGGATGAAGACCCCGACGACGGAGCCGATGATCGTGCCGATGCCGCCGAAGAGGCTCGTGCCGCCGATCACGACCGCCGCGATCGCCTGGAGGTTGTCCGTCGAGTGGCCGCCGATCGTCGTCGTCGAGAAGCGTGCGAGCGAGAGGAAACCGGCGAGCCCGGCCAGCATCCCTGAGATTGCGTACACCTTGATCAGGTGCTGCTCGGTCTTGACGCCGACGCGCCGGGCGGCCTCGGCGTTCGAGCCGACGGCGTACGTGTAGCGGCCGAACCGCGTCAGCGCGAGCGCGATCGCCGCGACGATGGTGACGAAGGTCGCGATCAAGACGAGGTACGGGATCTGGCCCCAGAGCCGGCCGATCCCGATCGAGTCGGTCAGCTTCAGCGGAACGGTTCGGATGTTCACATCCGTGATCAGCAGGCCGGCGCCCTCGGCCATGCCGAGGGTGCCGAGGGTGACGATCAGCGGCGTAACGCGGGAGCGAGTGATCACGATCCCGTTCAGTAGTCCCCAGCCGAGGCCGGCGGCGAGTGCCACGACGAGCCCGAGCAGCACGGTTCCGTACCCGTTGCCGCCCTGCGACTCCATCGCCTTGCCCGCGACGATGCTCGCGAACACAAGCACTGCCCCGACGGAGAGGTCGATGCCGCCGGTGATGATCACGAAGGTCATGCCGACGGCGATCACGAGCAGGCTCGACGCGTCGACGGCCATGTTGCGGAAGTTGTCGATCGTCGCGAACTCGGCCGGCTTGAGGGCGGCGAAGACTCCGATCATTCCGAGCAGGGCCAGGAAGATCCACGCCGTCTGCGCCTCCAGAAGCCAGCGGACGGTCCGGGGCAGCCGCCGGGCCTCGGCCGGCGGCGCGCCCTGGGTGGCAGCAGGTTGCTCGGGCTCGCTCATCGCGATCCCTGTCCGTTCTCGGCCGCGTCGGCCTGCTCGACGCTGCCGGTCATCGCGGCGACGACGTCGTCCATCGTCGCCTCGCTCGCCCGAAAGCGGGCCACCCGACGGCCGAGCCGCAGCACTTCGATCCGGTCGGCGACCTCGAACACCTGCGGCAGGTTGTGCGAGATGAAGACAACCGAGATGCCCGAGTCGCGGACCGAGCGGACCAGCTCGAGCACGTGTTGAGCCTGCACCACACCGAGGGCGGCCGTCGGCTCGTCCATGAACAGCACCTTGCTCGCCCAGTTGACCGCCCGACCCACTGCGACGCCCTGCAGCTGCCCGCCCGAGAGGTTGGCGACGGGCGCGGTCACGCTCGGGATGCGCACGCCGAGCTTCGAGAAGGCCTCCGCAGCGCTCCGCCGCATCGCCGGCTTGTCCAGGAAGCCGAAGAGGCCGAGTGGGAACGGGCGAAGAAGCTCGCGGCCGAGAAAGAGGTTGGCAGCCGGGTCGAGCTCGGGCGCAAGCGCGAGGTCCTGGTAGACGGTCTCGAGGCCCATCCCCCGCGCGACAGTGGGCGACCCGATCGAGACCGGCCGTCCCTCGAAGTGAATCTCCCCCGCGTCCGGGTGGAGCGTCCCCGACAGAATCTTGATCAGCGTCGACTTGCCGGCCCCGTTGTCTCCGACGAGCGCCACTACTTCGCCCCGGCGCACCTCGAAGCTGGCTCCGCGTAGAGCCTCAACGTGGCCGAAGCTCTTGAAGACCTCCCGCGCCCCGAGCACAACCCCGTTCTCAGTCACGTTCCTACCACCTCCCGCGCCGGCTTGACTGTAGGCAGATCCTCGATACTGCCGTAGATCTCCGCGGCGACCCCGGCGAGGAGCGCCGCTCCGCGGGCGCCAGCCTCTGCGACCGGCGGCCGCTCGAACGAGCCGAGCAGCTGCCGCTTGACGGCTCGCATCGCCGGGTCGTGCGTCCAGCCGCCACTGACGACCAGCCGCTCGCTCCGTCCTGCAACGCTCTCGATGACTCCCTTGATCGTGGCCGCATGAGCTGCGGTCGCCTCGAGCGCGGCGCGCCACACGAGCCCGGGCGAGACACCCGGACCGATGCCGGCGAGCGAGGCCGTGTCGCTCGTGAGGTCGAGGACGGTCAGCCCTTCGGCACCGTGGGGCGCGGCGATCGCGGCCGCAGCCAAAGCCTCCCGCTCGTCCTCGCCGGACCCGAGGAGATCGAGGAAGCGCTGCAGGACGAGGCCCGACAAGAAGCCGCCGAGGAGCACGTTGTGACCGCCAAAGACGTGCCAGCCCACCGTGAGGCCGCCGGCGACAGCGCGGCGGACGACTTCCACCGGGACGGGCGGCGGGACGGCGCGCACGAGCGCCTCGGCACTGCCGCAGGAGTCGAAGAGATCGCCGGGCCGGGTAGCGCCGGCGCCCACGGCTGCACAGAGATGGTCGTGGCCTCCGACGGCAAGCACGGCACCGTCGAAGGCCGCGGCGTGCCCGGCCGGTGTTCCGGCCGGAGCCGGCTCGGGAAGCAGATTCGTCGCGAAGCCCGCCCACTCGACCGCATCACTCCACCAGGAGCGGCGCTCGAGCTCGAGGAAGCCCGTGCGCGCGGCAAGTGACAGCTCGGCCGTCTCCTCGCCTCCCAGCCCGCGGACGATCCATTCGGCGACGTTGAGCCAGCGCGCGCCACGGGCCGCAGAGACATCGTTGGTGCGCAGCCAGCGCAGCTTCGCCAGCGAGCAGAGGCGACTCGGAGGCAACCCGGTGCGCTCGACGAAGCGCTCGGCGCCAAGCTCGGCCACGAGCAGCGCCGCCTCCCGCGCACCACGCCGATCGTGCCACGCGATCGCCGGCACGACGGGTTTGCCGCCCGCGTCGAGGAGCACGCCGGTTTCGGCCATGCTCGTGACGCCGAGCGCCGCGACGCGGGCCTTGGGCGCCGCGGAGAGCGCCTCGTGGATAGCGCCGAGCGCAGCCTCGAGCAGCTCGACCGGGTCGAGCTCGGCTCCGGTGGGTACATTCCGCCAGGGCGTCCGAACCGAGCCACGCGCGAGCTCGGCGCCGTCGACCTCGACGACGGCAGCCTTGCAGCTCGTCGTCCCGACGTCGACCCCCACGAGAACCTCGTGGCTCACGTCATCATCTCCGGAGGGAGACAGCGGAGCGCCTCGACTTCGCCCGTGACCCGGCAGGCGCCGGCGGCGTACGGCACGAGCAGCGTGTCGCCCCGGCAGAGCGGCATGCGCTCACCTTCGGCTGTCTCGAGCTCGCCGCCGCCGGCGACACCGACGAGGATCGAGAACGCGGGCTCGAGCTCGGCCTCCGGCTCGGGCCGGATCCGCTCTGCGCGGAAGAACTCGTCGGCCTCCTGTGGCAAGAGCCTCTCTACCCCTGGGCGGACCCGGCCTCGGCCGTCGCGCAAGCGCGAGAGCTGGTCACCGGCCAACGCCGAGCGGTCGACCGCGTCGAGCGCGCGCTCCAGGCCGAGCCCGAGGTGGCCCTCCGCGTCGCCGTCGATCGCGAAGCCGTTCCATTCGAGCAGGATCGAGAGGTCGCTCGGCTCCTGGACCTCGACCATGAAGATGCCCTCGCCGATCGCGTGCGGTACGCCGGCGGGGACGTACACAGTGTCGCCCGCCACAACGGGGATCGGGTTCAGCGCGGAGAGCAACGCCTCCGCATCCTGCCGCTCGACCCACCCCTCGAGCGTACCCCGATCGACCTCCTCGCGAAAGCCGACGTGGACGAGCGGCTCGCCATGCGCGCCGACGATCAGCCACGCCTCGGTCTTGCCGATCGGGCTCCCGAACGCGCGTGCCGCGAAGAGGCGGTCGGGGTGGATGTGCACGGGCAGACGCTCGCCCGCGTCGAGCAGCTTGACGAGGATCCCCGGCTCCGGCCTCACCAGCGCGTCGTGATCCGGGCCGACGAAGGCCTCCGGATCGGCCGCGATCGCCTCCCGCAGCAGGCGCCCGTCGGGCAAGCTCGAGAGCCCGGCTTCGTCCGACCCGAACGCGGTCGTCGTCGATCCCACCCAGTCCTCCGGCGCGTACTCGTCCTCGCACGCAATGCCTCGGAACGCGGCGATCGACGAGCCCCCGCGGTAGAAGCGGTGGAGCAGATTGGAACCGAGCGCGATCGGCCTCACGGGCCGATCTCCCCCGATCCGCGGAAGGCAACCGGTGCGCCCATCAGAAGCTCCGGCTCGAGGTAGCGATGGTCACCGTCCCCACCAGTTGGGATGGTCAGCAGACCCTCGACGCGGTGGCGCGACATCGGGTGGACGAGGTGGCGCTACGTCGCGCATGGTCGGCCGGCAGGAACGTTCCCTGTTGGAGGACGCCGAAGGCAATTGTCATCGAACCGCCAATTGAGGCACAGTCGCGACAACGCTGTCAAGAGGTGCGTGAGAGAACGCCCAAGAACTCCGCGATGCGAGCGGGGTCGGCGTGCCCGGGGAGCAGCGTCTCGACGCTCGCCGTCGCCGCTGCCACTCCTGCCCTGACGGCACTGCGGAGCGGCTCGCCGCGCACAAGCGCCGCTGCGAGGCCGCCTGCAAACGAATCCCCCGCTCCAACCGGGCTCCGGACGACGGCCCCTGCCGGGGCCGGCTGCCACCACGCCCCCTCCTCTGCTGCAACCGCGACGCCGGCCCCACCGGCAGTGACGATCGCGGCGCCCGCGCCCCGCTCCCGAAGCTGCGCCGCCGCGGTCACCGCCCGCTCCTGGGCATTCTCGTCGGCACGCTGGACCCCGTCGGTTGAGACCCCTTCGAGCAGGCAGGCCGCTTCAGCCAGGTTCGGCGCCACGATCGCGGGGCCGGCCTCGAGCGCAGCCGCGAGAGCCGGGCCGGAAGCGTCGACGATCGCACGCCCCCGGGCGGCTCGTGCGAGCCGGCCGTAGGCGTCGGTGGGCGCCCCGGGTGGCAGGCTGCCCGAACAGACGAGCAGGCGCCCCGCCAGCAGCTGCTCTACCTCACGCTCGTACGCCTCCCAGTCACCTGCGGCAAGCCGCGGGCCGGGCTCGTTCAAGACCGTCACTCGGCCGCTGCGCTCGAGGATCACGGTGGCGCTCCGGATCTCGCCCGCGACCGGCACGGCGACGAGGTCGATCCCCTCCTCCGCGAGCAGCTCGGCGGCCGCGTGCCCGGTACGACCCGGGACGAAGGCGGCGAGGACCGCCGTCACGCCGAGCGCGCGGGCGACCCTAGCGACGTTGACGCCCTTGCCACCTGGCGTGACGACGACCTCGGTCGAGCGCAGGACCTCCCCCGGCCGGAACTCATCGATCGAGAGCATCCGGTCGAACGTCAGGTTCGGTCCGGCGATCAGGATCCCTGACAACGCTGTCACGCGGCGACTCTAGTGCGTGTTGGGTTCAGAACCTCCTCGAGGAGCGCTGGAAAGCCACGCGGTCTCGCTTGTCTCTGAATTACCCTCGATCGCGACCGCCGACCGCGAGGCTCGAGCTTCAGGGCCGAAACGGCGCCAGTGCGGGATAGAGAGCCCGGAAGCGCGGGTAGGCCTCCCCGTAGACTGTCGCCCACGCGGGGTCCGGCTCTACGACCTCGCTGACCGAGACGCAGCGGGCGGCGGCGTCCTCGACGGAGGAGAAAACGCCCGCGGCGACGCCTCCGAGCAGCGCGGCGCCGTACGCGGATCCCTCCTCGTCCGCGGTCCGCATGACCGGTATGCCGAGCACCGCCGCCACGATCCGCAGCCAGAGCGCGCCACGGGCGCCGCCACCCGAGATCCGCGCCTCTTCCACCTCCAGGCCAAGCGAGCGGATCAGCTCGAGCGAGTCCCGCAGGGCGAAGGCGACGCCCTCGAGGACGGCGCGGGTGAGCGCGCCGCGGTCGTGACGGAGCTCGAGGCCGACGAACGCGCCGCGAGCACGCGCGTCGGTGTGGGGGGTTCGCTCACCTGCGAGATACGGCGCGAAGGCCAGACCCGCCGTTGCCGGAGGCCACGATGCGGCTTCCGCGAGCAGCGTCTCGTACGGCGGACCGCCTGTCGCCTCACGCAGCCATCGCAGCGAGCCGGCCGCGGCGAGCATCACGCCCATGGCGTGCCAGGTGCCGGGCACGGCATGACAGAACACGTGCAGTCGCGCTGCGGGCTCGCTGCCGTACGCGGGAAGTACACCGAACACGACGCCCGATGTGCCGAGCACGATCGAGAGCGGGCCAGGGCGGACGATGCCGACGCCCACCGCCGCCGCCGCCTGGTCGCCGGCGCCGGCCGCGACCACGGCGCCGGACGAAGTCGTCCCGACTCGCGTCGGCGACTCGTACGCTGGAGGAAGCCATTCGGAAGGCAGTTCGAGTGCCTCCGCAAGCTCCTGGCTCCAGCGGCGTGCACGTACATCGAAGAGGAGTGTCCCGGAGGCATCCGACACGTCAGTGGCGTACTCGCCCGTCAACCTGAGTCGGACGTAGTCCTTCGGGAGCAGCAGCGTGGCGATGCGGCGGAACACGTCGGGCTCCTCTCGCCGTAGCCAGAGCAGCTTGGGCGCCGTGAAGCCCGGCAGCGCGCGGTTTCCGGTCAGCTCGATCAGCCGCTCGAGGCCGACGCGCTCCTCGATCGCGGCGCATTCGCTCTCGGTTCGCTGGTCGTTCCACAGCAACGCCGGGCGCAGCACGCGATCGTTCGAGTCGAGGACGACCAGGCCGTGCATCTGCCCGGTCAAGCCCAGTCCGAGGATGTGGTCGACCTCGAGCGCGCGAAGCGTGCGCTCAGCCGCCTGCCACCAATCCTCGGGGCTCTGCTCGGCCCACCCGGGCCGCGGTGTGGAGAGCGGATACTCCGCCTCGGCGCGCGCGAGCACGGCGCCGTCCGGCGAGAGGGCCAGTGCCTTGACGCCGGAAGTGCCGACATCGAGCCCGATCAGCGCTTCCACGGGAGCGGATGCCTCGCGCCTCAGGCGCCGAGCGCCGCGTATACGAGCTCGTATGCCCGCACCGCGTCCTGATCGCGCTGTGCCTCGCGTAGCGCGTCGCCGTCGAGGCGCTCCGCGACAGAGTCGATGAACCGCCACTGCAGCACGCTCCGCCGGACGGCCGCGACCGGGTCCTCCGTGTACGGATAGAGGTCGAAGCCAAGCCGCTCGCCGCTAGCTCCGTAGCGCGCGCGGCGCAACTCCACCGCCAGCTCGACCGTCTCCATGAAGGCTGTCGCGCCGACCATGTTGTCGTCGTCGAAGGTGCCCCAGCCGGAGTTTGCGTGCTGATGTCCGAGCAGCCCCTCAGCCGCGAGCAGCGCCGCGTACTCGGCGAGGTTCTCACCGTTCATCAGCAGGTGTTGCCAGTCCATGTTGACCTGGACGTTGTCGATCCCCTGCGCACGCAGCTTGTGAATGACGTGCAGCGTCATGCCCACGTCTCGCATCAGGATCTTCATGGCCGGCTCCGAGTTCTTGTGCTCCAGGAAGACCTTGATCCCGTGCTCCTTGGCGCGAGCCGCTGCTTCGCCGACACCAGCCACGAAGCGCGCCCAGACTTCGCGGTAGGGCGTCTGGAAGGGGTAGTTGTAGCCCTCGATCCCGGGCCAGAGGACGAAATGCGCTCCGAGGGTGCCGGCGAAGTCGACGGCGTCGAGTGTTTGTCTCAGCGCCTCGGCGCGGGTCGCATCGTCGGGTGAGCTCAGCCCCCCCTTGCCGAAGCGCTCGTCCAGATGCAGCCCCGTGCAGATCGCGTAGAGGTCGTGGTCGCCCATGACCGCGCGAACCGCGTCGAGGTTGTCAGCGGACAGCTCCTGCGGGTAGTGGAACTCGTAGCCGTCGATGAGGTCGCCGAGACCTTCGACGGCACGCTGCACTCGAGCGGCCGTCGCTTCCTTCGCGTGCTCGGGGCGGTAGCCGCCCGGGACGAAGCGCGTTACCATCGGTCCGAAGGCCCAGATGCCGAGACTGGTCTTCATCGCCTCGATCGACGGTCTAGATTCCTAGCTGGCCGCCAGCTTCGCCGTCTGCTTCTCGGGTGCGATTCTTACCACCTGCCAGGCGAGCCCGCATTTCTCGAGCGCCCAGATCAGGCAACCGCCGGGGTCGAGCTCGAAGCGACGCAACCCGTGGAAGGCGGATGTCGGAAACGCGTGGTGGTTGTTGTGCCACGACTCCCCGAACGACAGCCACGACAGCCACCATACGTTCCGGGACTCGTCGGCCGATGCGAATCGGCGCCGGCCCCAGAAGTGACAGATCGAGTTGATCGAGAACGTCACGTGGTGGAGGAGGAGGATGCGGACGCCGCCGCCCCAGACGAGGCCGGCGAAGAAGCCGTACCAGCCGCCGAGCAACGCCCAGCCGGCGAGCGCGGGCACGAGCAGAGACAGCAGCACCATCGGCAGAAACAGCTTCGCGATCAATCGCAGGCCGCGGTCCTGCAGGATGTCCCGCGCGTAGCGGTCCTGGTCTGCTCGGCCGGCGAGCGAGAACAACCACCCAGTGTGAGCGTGCCAGAGCCCTCGTAGGGCCTCAATCACGCCGCTGCCGTAGCCGACGTGCGGACTGTGCGGGTCACCCACCTGATCCGAGAACTGATGGTGCTTCCGGTGGTCGGCGACCCAGGCGACCAGGTCACCCTCGACGGCCATCTGCCCGAGGACGGCAAACGCATACCGGACGCCACGGTGCGTCTTGAACGAGCGGTGCGTGAACAGGCGGTGGTAGCCGACGGTGATTCCCGCGCCGGTCAGGACGTAGCCGACCAGGAGGATCGTCAGCTCCGTCACGCCGACCATCCGATTCCAGAGCAGGCTGATCGCGAGAACCAGGCCGATGAACGGCAACACGATCCCCAGCAGGTTGATCACTTTGTGCGTGGTGCTGAGCGAGCATTCGCCGTCCTCCCGCGACTCACGGCTCCTCGCGGGCGTAGCGGGCGGTGCTGCGGCGCGGATCTCCATCTCTTTCCAACCCTCCGTGTCAAACGATCCTCGCCGACCGAGGTGCTCCCGGTCGGCCCCAAAACTTCTCTTCCGACCCAGTTCGATGAGGGTGGACGCCCGCCGCGCTGCCAGTGGCTTTCGGCCCCGGCGACAGGATGATCGCAGTGCCGCCTCGGGCCGCGATGCCCGAAGTGTAGCCGCGGTCTCTGGCCGTTGCGCGAGGGTGCGTCCCCATGTCGCCCGGTCGCTTCTGCAGTCTGTTTCCGCTAGCGCGTACGACGAAACCCCGAGACCTCGGCGGCGTAGAGCTCGTAGGCGAAGCGCTCGAGCACCGCCTGCCGGGGATCCGGGACGTCGAAGAAACGCGGCAGGGCCTTCTGCTCGAGCGCGCCCAGCACTCGTGAGGCGGCGAGGGTGTCGTGAACTGCGAACCGGTCGCCGCCGAGGGCGACGGCGTCGAGCCGGCCGATGTGCGGGCCGAGTACCGAGGCGGCAGTCTCGGCCGCGTCCTCGACGAGGACTCTCGCCTGCTTCTCGCGGCGTCGGCGAAAGCGGTTTGCCGACGAGCCGCCTGCGCGATGGCGGCCGTGGACGTTGCGGCGGCCCACCTTCGAGGCGACCAGCCGCTCGCCGTCGAAGACGCCTACCGCGTACCCGCCGAGCCGAACGAGCAGGACGCCGACACGGTGATCCTTGGCCAACGCCGCCAGCAGGGGAGCTGTATGGACGAGCTCGTACTCGCCCTCGTGCGGAAGGCCGAATGCCGGCCGCACGGTCAGCTGCTCGCCCGGGAGCTCGAAGGAAGCCAGACCTTCTCCGTACCGCGAGTGTCCCTCAGCGCCCTCGAGCCCTTCGAGTCGCTTGCGCACGTTCGCCCGTCCGATGTAGCGGCTCAATCGCGCTCCCTTCCTGCATCTACTCTGGCCATGATGCCCGGCCCTGACTACCCCGCCCGCCGCGATGACCTACGCAACGTCGCCATCGTCGCGCACGTCGACCACGGCAAGACGACGCTCGTCGACGCGCTGCTCTGGCAGGCCGGCTCGTTCCGCGAGAACCAGAATGTCGCCGAGCGCGTGCTGGATTCCCACGACCTCGAGCGCGAGAAGGGCATCACGATCCTCGCCAAGAACACGGCCGTCCAGATCGGCGATACGAAGATCAACATCATCGACACGCCCGGCCACGCGGACTTCGGGGGCGAGGTCGAGCGGGGGCTGACGATGGTGGACGGCGTGCTGCTCCTGGTGGACGCCAGCGAAGGACCTCTGCCGCAGACGCGCTTCGTCCTCCGCAAGGCGCTCGAGGCTTGGCTGCCGGTCGTGCTCGTCGTCAACAAGGTCGACCGGCCCGACGCGCGCCCCGAGGAGGTCGTGAACGAGGTCTACGAGCTCTTCCTGGATCTCGATGCCGACGAGGCACAGATCGAGTTTCCGATCGTCTACTGCAACGCACGTGCCGGGCATGCCGGGCTCTCTCCGGACGAGCTCGAGCCCGATCTGGGCCCACTCGTCCGCACGCTGCTCGCCACCGTTCCGGCGCCGTCGCATGACCCGGAGCACCCGCTGCAGGCCCTCGTCACGAACCTCGACGCCTCCCCCTATCTGGGGCGGCTCGCGCTGTGCCGCATCCGCCACGGCACCCTGCGCCGCGGGCAGCGGATCGCCTGGTGCCGGTCGGACGGCACGATCGAGTACGCGCAGGCGACGGACCTCTTCGTCACCGAGGCGCTCGACCGCGTGCCCGCCGAGCAGGCGGGCGCAGGTGAGATCGTCGCGCTCGCGGGCCTGCCGGACGTGACGATCGGCGAGACGATCGCCGACGCCGACGACCCGAGGCAGCTGCCGGTCGTGGCGGTTGACGAGCCCTCGCTCTCGATCACGCTCGGGATCAACACATCCCCGCTCGCCGGCACCGAGGGGGACAAGGTCACCGCGACGCTCGTCAAGGCCCGGCTCGAGCAGGAGCTCGTGGGCAACGTCTCGCTTCGCGTCGGGCCGACGGCTCGACCGGACGCCTGGGACGTGCAGGGCCGCGGCGAGTTGCAGCTCGCGGTGCTCGTCGAGATCATGCGCCGCGAGGGTTTCGAGCTCACCGTCGGCAAACCGGAGGTGCTCACGCGGCAGATCGGCGGTCGCCGGCACGAGCCGGTCGAGCGCGTGGCGATCGACGTACCGGCGGAGTACATCGGCGTCGTCACCCAGCTCTTCGCGCTACGCAAGGGCCGCATGCAGCAGATGGTCAACCACGGCACGGGCTGGGCGCGGATGGAGTACCTCGTACCGGCCCGCGGGCTGATCGGCTTTCGCACAGAGTTCCTCACGGAGACGCGCGGCGCGGGCGTCATGCACCACGTGTTCGAATGCTGGGAGCCCTGGCACGGAGAGCTGCGGACGCGCCCGACGGGCAGCCTGGTGTCCGACCGCCGCGGTCAGGCGACGTCGTTCGCGCTGCTCAATCTGCAGGAGCGCGGCTCCCTCTTCGTCTCGCCCGGGACCGAGCTGTACCAGGGGATGATCGTCGGCGAGAACGCCCGGGGAGATGACCTCGATGTGAACGCGGCGAAGGAGAAGAAGCTGACGAACATGCGCTCGGCGGCCGCCGATGAGCTCGTCCGGCTGATCCCGCCGAGGCCGCTGTCGCTCGAGCAGGCGTTCGAGTTCATCCGCGAGGGCGAGTGCGTCGAGGTGACGCCGCAGCGCATCCGGCTGCGCAAGGTCGAGCTGTCGGCGACGAAGCGGCAGTCGCAGACCTCGCGGCGAAAGCGGGAGGCCGCGGGGGCCGGCACCCCCGCCTAGCTTCTCTCGTCGCTTCGCATGTCGACATGACGGAGGTCGACTTCGGCGGAGCGAACCGTCCGCCACGAATCCCTGGTGATTCGGAGGATGATCAGCGTGATCACGAGGCCGATGATCGGGTCGGCGATCGGAACGCCGAGTCCGACGACGATCGCGCTGGCGACCACCCCGAGCGAGACGAATCCGTCGATCCGAGCATGATTCCCGTCCGCGGTCATCGCGGCGCTCGCGAGGCGCTTGCCGGCGCCGAGGCGCACCTGGGCCGCGAGCTCGTTGCCGGCGAAGCCGATCGCGCCTGCGCCGGCCAGCGCCCAGAGGTGGTCCAGGTGCTGCGGGTGAACGAAGCGCAGGATCGTCTCGTACAGCGCGACACAGGCCGAGGCGAAGATCGCGAGGACGACCGCGAGTCCCGCGAGCCTCTCGCCTCTGGCGCTACGAAGGAAGAAGGCGATGCCGAGCGGAATGGCCGTCGAGGCGTCGCCGAAGTTGTGGATCAAATCAGCGAGGAGCGCCACCGATCCTGTCGTCGCGAAGATCGCGACCTGCGCCCCTGCGGCGACGGCGAGTATGCCAAGGCTGATCGAGACGGCCTTGACCCCCTCCCGCGAGCGCGCGATGGAGCGATTGACGAGGCCGTGCGAGTGGCCGTGGTCGCCGCCTTCGGATGACGCTACGGACACCCCAGCATGCTAGGGGGCGATCCGTCGCGTTAGGCCTCAACGAGTCGTTTCAGGCGGCGGGCCTCGTCGCCGAGGTACCAGGCGAGCACCAGTCCGAGCAGCCGCGGCGCTGCGGCTTCGAGCGTGAACGTCACCCGCGTGCCCGCGCCCGACGGCTTTACGAGACAGTGGAGCTCGAGCGAGAGCGGCCCGTCGAGGCTGCGGACGCCGAAGCAGCGGTCCGGCTCGAGCTCCGTCACCTCGTACGTCGTGGTGTAGCGCCGGCCGAGGAAGCGGACCGTCTCGGTCAGCCTCGTCCCGGGCCGGATCGGCCCCGCCTCGAGCTGGCGGAACTCGACTGCGGAAGGCCGCCAGCGCGGATGGGTTGCAGGGTCTGCCACGACGGCGAAGACGGCGGCCGGCGGCGCATCGACCTCGACGCTTCGCTCAGTTCTCACGCGGCCTGAAGAGGAGGTGCGAGACGAGCCACTCGCGTCCGCCACGGTAGCCCCACAGCTCCGCGCAGGCCAGGAAGAAGGTGCGCCAGTTCGCGAGCCAGGCGCGGGCGCGGTCGTCGCCGTAGGTCTCGGCGAGCACCGGCAGCAGCTGCGCCTCGTTCGAGTCGAGCCGCTTGATCCATGCCTCTGCGGTTCGTGCGTAGTGGCCGCCGCCGACAGCCCAACGGCGCTCAACCTCGAGATCGCGCTGGAAGTGCAGCAGCAGGTCGTGCGACGGCATCAGCCCCGCCGTGAAGAACTTCCGGGCCATCCAGGTCCCCTCGTACGGATACGCGAACTGCCTGTGGCTGAAGACATGGACGAAGAGCTTCCCGTCCGCCTTCAGCCAGGAGGAGATCCTGCCGAGCAGCGCCTCGTAGTTCCGCATGTGCTCGAGCATCTCGACGGAGAGAATGCGGTCGAACCGGCGATCGGTGTCGAAGACGTTCGCATCGGCCGTGACAACCTCGACGTTCCGGACGCCGCGCGACTCGATCAGCTCACGTTGTGTGCGCGAGTTCGACACCGCCAGGATGCGGGCCTGTGGGTAGCGCTCGGCGAGCCAGAAGCTGAGCGACCCCCAGCCGCAACCGAGGTCGAGCAGGTCCATCCCGTCCTCGACCCCGGCACGCTCGCAGGTGAGGCGGAGCATCGCCTCCTCGGCCTCGGCGAGGGTCTCTACCCCTCTCGACCACAGGCAGGAGCTGTACTTGAGGCGCGGTCCGAGCACGAGCTCGAAGAAGCGCGGCGGCAGCTCGTAGTGCTGCTCGTTCGGCTTGGTGACCTGATCGGCAATCGGCGAGCGGCGGAGCTCCTCGACGAACGCCGTCAGTCGCTCCTGCTGCGCGGCAGGCCCGCCCCTGCGCTCTCTGCGGAGCCGAAGCGCGCAGCTCGCCTGGATGCCGAGCCGGAGCACCGGGTCAGGAAGGAGATCGCGCTCGACCAGGGCTTCGATCACGCCGTCGTCCCTTTCTTCGGGAACCACGGAACGAAGGCGCTCGTCTCCTGCTGGTAGCGGCGGTAGTCCTCGCCACGGCTACGGAGTGCCTGTTCCTCGGTCGCCGGGATCCCGGTGACACGGAAGAGCAGGAAGAGTAGGAGCGCGGGCGCGATGAGCCCCAGCCACCCCCACGGCGCCGCGAGCGCGGCAAGCGCGAAGGCGACCCAGACGAGCCACTCGAAGAAGTAATTGGGATGGCGCGAGAGCCGCCAGAGCCCGGCCCGGCACGACTTCCCCCTGTTCTCGGGGTCCTTCCGCCAGCCCGCGAGCTGCAGGTCGGCCGTGGCCTCGCCTACCACGGCAACGAGCCAGATTCCCGCCGCGGCCCATTCGAGACGCTCCAGCCCGTCGTGCGGGTTGAGCGCGATCGCGAGGAACGGCACGGCGAAGATCACGTCGAGGAGCGCCTGCGCCTGAAAGAAGACGAAGAAGCGCGCCTGCGCGGAGGTTCCCCAGCGGCTTCGGAGCTCCTGGTAGCGGCCATCCTCACCCTTGCCTCGCAGGACGCGGTTTACGAGCAGGTACGTGCCGAGCCGCAGACTCCAGATAGCCGCGAGCGCGGCGATCAGGACGCGGTGGGCCGGATCGCCGTCAGCCAGCGCGGCATAGAGAACGGCAAGGCCACCGAGCCCGTACGTCCAGCCGACGTCGACGTGGCTCGCGTCTTTGATCCGCAACTGAACGAGCCAGAGAAGAGCCATCATCGCGCCCGCGCCTGCCGCGCCGATACCGAGGAGGATCCATGCAGACGAGATCAATCGAGCCAGACGTGGGCGGGCTGCCCGTACGGACGCCGAAGCTCTGCGATCGTGTCCTCGAGCTGCTTCGTCAGGTTCTTCGCCGCGGGGATGGTCGGGCGCGCAGCGGCGACCTCGATCGGCGGTGCGACGATGATCTTCACTTTCGGCAGGCCCAGCTTGACCTTGTGAGGTCGCAGGATCTTCTCGGTTCCGACCATGCACACGGGGATCAGGAGCGAGCCGGTGACGAGCGCCAGGCGCGCGGCGCCGCGGTGGTAGGGGCGCCGCCGGAACGGCTTCGACGTCCCTTGCGGGAAGACGCCGAGCACCGCTCCCTGCTCGAGCAGTTTCGCGCCCCGGCCCATCGCAACGGTATCGCCTGTGCCGCGGTCGATCGGGAATGTCTCGAACGCGTCCATGACCGCGCCGACGAGGCGATTTTCCCAGAGCTCGGCCTTCGCCATGTAATGAATCGGGCGCGTCGTGGCGACACCGAGGATGAAGGGATCGATGAGCGACTCGTGGTTCGCCGCCAGCACGCAGCCTCCACTCGGAGGGATGTGCTCTCCTCCGCTGACCTCGATCCGGTAGAGGTTGCGGAGAAGCTCGCGGAAGCCGATCGCGTGCAGGACGCCGTAGAGGGTCACGCCGCCGCTTCAAACCCTTGAGCCGTGGGGCGGGCGAGGACGAGCTGTACGTCGCGAAGCGAGCGTGTGCGGAAGGCGGCTTCGCAGTAGGAGAGGTAGAAGTCCCACGTTCGCTCGAAGCGCTCGTCGAATCCGAGCGCGCGCACCCGCTCGACGTTCCGCCGGAACCGCTCCCGCCAGCGGCGCAGAGTCTCGGCGTAGTGGGTGCCGATCTCCTCTGAGCCGCGCACGACGAGCTCCGACGAACCCGTGATCGCCCGCTCGAGTGCGCCGGGCGCGGGGATGAGGCAGCCGGGGAAGACGTAGCGCTCGATCCAGTCGGGGGTCGAGCGGTAGCCCTGCCAGCGCTCGTCGGGCACGAGGATCGTCTGGACGCAGGCGAGCCCGCCGCGAGCCAGCAGCCGGTCGCAGGTGCCGAAGAACGTGCCGAACTGGCGCTCGCCGATCGCCTCCAGCATCTCGATCGAGGCGATCTTGGTGAACTGGCCGTCTAGCTCTCGGTAATCGCGCTCGAGGACGTTGATCCGGCCGGAGAGGCCAGCAGCAGCCGCCCGGTCACGCGCGAGCAGCGCCTGCTCCCGGGAGATGGTCGTCGCCGTCACACGCGCTCCGTACTCGCCCGCCGCCATCAGCGCGAACGAGCCCCAGCCGCAGCCGATCTCCAGCACATGGTCGTCCGGAGAGAGCGCGAGCTGATCGCAGATCCGTCGCAGCTTGCGCAGCTGCGCCTCCGCGAGCGTCTCGTCGTCCCGCTCGAAGATTGCGCAAGAGTAGGTCATCGTCTCGTCCAGGAACAGCTCGAAGAAGTCGTTGCCAAGGTCGTAGTGGTACTCGATGTTGCGGCGGGCGGCGAGGAAGCCGGTGCGCCGGTTCAGGCGCGGGCGGGCCGTCACGACCTGGCGTAACCAGCCGTGTCGCCTCGCGGCGGCCTCCCTGTTTCTGAGCAGAAGCTCGAAGAACGCGACCAGATCGTCGGCGCGCCACTCCCCGGCCGTGTACGACTCTCCGAGACCGAGCTTGCCCCGCGTGGCGAGGCGGCGGAAGAAGTTCGCGCTCTCGATCGTCACCTCAACCTGCGGGCCGGCACCGAAGCGGCGCGCGGAGCCGTCGGGAAGATTGACGACGAGCGCGCCCCCTTCGACGTGCGGGAGGACCCGCTCCAGGATCGCGACCGCGGCCCGGCCGAAGGCCGCCCCGGGAACGCGCGGCTCCCTCCGCAGAGTCCGCTCGACGGCGCTCATTGGCAATCCTCACGCAGCTTGCGCGGCCGCGGAGCCGGATCGACCGCGGCGCTGCTGCGGCGATCCCGAACGCGTAGCGCACTCACGCCCGCACCGATCCCTTCCCGGGCACGAACGCCGGCTTGTGGTGGAAGGGCGTGCGCTTTGCCCAGAGCCTGAGAGCCTGCCAGTGGATCAGGCCGATCACCTGCAGGGGCAT
>JBBRYW010000055.1:0-17750 GCA_038237235.1 Gaiellales bacterium | reverse complement strand
GGAGCGCCACCCCCGGCACTGGCAGACCCGGCGTGCTCGATCGCGGATGCGCGACGGCGCTCGGCCCGCTTACGAGCACGAGGGCCGCGGCGAGCGCCACGAACGAAATCCAACCGAAGACGCGTGTAGGCATGTCTCGCTTGTAACGACTGTACCCTCGCGATCTACGGACTTACCATCGTTACCTGCGCTTCGGTAAAGGCGGGCCGACAGAGCCGTTACCTACCCGGCGTTGCTTCCTTTTCAGCGTGGGTCGAGCGAACGGCGGACGACTTTGCTGAGATCGGCATCCGACATCCCGTTGCAACCGCGAAGGGAACGGTCGACTGTCGCCGGGGGACGATCACTGCGGTTTTCATGGGAATGTCAGACGAGCCTGCGGTGCCGCCCCCGTACTGGATGTTTGTAAACCAGTGCCCGAAGCCGAGCGGATGGGATCCGACCCAGACCGTCATCGCATGCTCATAGCAACCTTGACTTGAAGGGCCTGGCGAGGCGTCTAGAACTGCCGGTAACGCTCTTCGAGGCCCTTAGTGGGTGATTCGCCCGCCTCGGCCGGTCAAGCATGCAGACCCTCGCGCCGGAGTCGCCAGCACCCGACGACAATCCGGAGAGCAATTGTCAAATGTTGTGGATGAGAGAGTGAGGGACATCAGGCGGCGACCCTCTCGTCCGTCGTCGGTGTCTGATCGTCGGTAACCCGCTTGCCGTCCTTGAACGTTGCTCCCTCCAGCACCTCCTTGACCAGCTCGGCGCCGTTGAACGCGCGCCAGCGATCCTGAGCGGCGTCGAGCAGCTTGTAGGCCATCCCGAGCGCGGCAGCCTTCGAGCCGGCGCCCTTGGTCACCCGCGTGCGCAGCTTGACCGTCGCAAAGGCGCTCTCCGGGTTCGTAGTGCGCGGGTGGCGCCAGTGCTCGGCGGGGAGGTCGTAGAACGCGAGCAGTTCTCGCGGTCCTTGGTCAGCTTCTCCGCGGCCTTGGGCCACTTCGGCTCGAACTCGACAACTGGCAACTCGGGCTTGACACTATCGTCACGAAGTGGTAAACAGAGACGACGAGAAGGTTGACATGTACGGGGGACCGAAGATCGTGCTTCCACGTTAGGCGCGTCCCGGCCATCGAACGGCACGAACACGAGAGGGGCCTAAGAGAGGGGACAGATAGATGGATCAGCTAACTCGGCGTAACCTTTTGGGGAAAGCTCTCGCAGCTGGCGCGGGTGCGACGGTATTGGGCGCAGTTGCCGACGCCGCCGACGCTTCGAGCAAGACAAGTCCGTTCGGGCAGATCTCGTTCGAAGATCCGGCCTTCATTGCTGGACGAGTGGTCGACTCAGGCGCCGGAATCTTGGTTGCAGAAGATGCTGACGCGAAACTGCGGCGGATCCGCATGCGGGACGTCAGCCAGGTCTGGAAAGAAGGTGTTTGGAGAATCGGTGGGTTGAGCGTGGGTGACTGTATCTATGGTCGAGGCACGCTTGAGCCCGACGGAACTCTCGCCATCGATAAAGCGTGGGTCTCTATCTTCAATCACTACGGTGCAGTGCGGTCCTCGTCAGCGCTCGGACTGGCTGTGGATATCGCCGATGGTGAGCCGCTTACCGTTTCGGCGAGCCCGCCCATGCGCAGCCTTCCGAAGTTTGCGGCTGGTCACGGCGTACAAGTCGTGGGCTTCCAAAGCGCCACTGGCGAACTGGCCGCTACACGGCTAATTCCAGATGTCCCAGAATCGAAGCCCGGCGCACAGGAATTGGCTGCCGCTTCGCAAGGTTTCTTTGGGGTCGCATCGTGGCAGTGCTGCGGCGGCATAAACGCATGTGGGTCACAAGATTGTTCTATTGGTAGATGTTGCCCTGCGCCGAGTTCTCACGGCGCGTGCGGAACCTGTCGAACTGATCGCGCCGGAACTGCGTGGCCACACCTAACGACGGGATGCTCAGCTTCGTGTATCAGCTGCTGCGTCACATTGCCCTCGGTTGCTTGCGGTCACGTGATTCAGGTCATTAATTTCTGCACCGGCCTCGGGGCCAACTGCCCGGTCAACGATTGCGGGCCGAATGCTCGCTGCGTACCAACGAACCGTTGCTTTGGCTACCAGGTTGTCAAGTGGGACCTGACCGCGTGCTCCTTCACGGCAACCGGTGGAAATCTCGATGCAGGGCTCTTCGATGGGCAAGCGATCATCACCTAGGGTGACCGACCGTCACTCTAGGCGCCGCCCCTGACCGCAGACTGGGTCGCCCAGTTGGGCCGACAACGAAGAATTAGTACGAGCGGTTAAAGTAGCCAAGCGAAGTGTCCACTACCGGCGTTGGCGACCCAAGCTGAGCTGTGTGGTCCCCGCTGACGTGTGGGGCTCGGATGGCGACGTCGTGACCGTAGTCTTTCCCACGGATCGTCATCTTTCAGGCGAGCCGCGGGCGCTCCAATCTTTCTTAGCTTTCACCGTAGACGCGTCATCAAGTTCAATCCGTGATGTCGGTGTGTTGTCGGTCACACTCGACGGCCAAAGTTGGGTCGTCTCAAACAGGGGGATCGACCTTCCTAGGGAGGAGTCGCGCCGTGCCGACCAACGAGGGTAAGTTTCGACCGCTCGTGATCGCGTTGTTCATCTTCGCCTGCGTTCTCGAGTCTTGTTCGCTCGCGTCCGCAGGAGAAACAGCCCAAGCTGGCCGAATGGCGAGCGGGCGCTATCCCGGACCGAGACTCGCGATCCTCAACGGGCAGAAAGTCTTCGGAAGCCTTCTCAACAAGCAGACTCGCGCCGCAGTTTGCCCACGACGACCACTGCCGCTCGCGAGTCGAGATGTCAAGGATGCTGCCGGAGTGATTGGCCGTGCCCTTCCAGCGCTATTCGCTCGGAGACATCGGGCAGGTAGCCCGCGGATAGATGCCACCGGAGCACGCACTACCGGCGTACGTGCTCTGAGAGCCCACCAGGGTGAGACTTTTCGACCGTTCTGCGGTGCTGTGGTCTGGGCGAGGTCGGTTTATGTACTAGCTCGCCTTCCTAAAGTACACCACAGCGCGAGTCTTTCGGAGCTGTCGTTCTTAGTTGCACGTACCCCCCACGGTTGGATCATCTGGGGCGAAGTACACTAGGGTCGGCGACTCGAACGGGCTCGACGCGCCACCGGGTAACTGCTACGCCCCTCTCCCAACTCACGTCGATCAACGACCCGGATGCCCTCATGACTAGGCGCTGGCTGATGGGAAATCACGTCGGCGGAACGCTTGCCGCGTCCGTGGTGTACTAGAGCTGTGCGGCGGACGGCACTCCTTCTGCTCGCAATCACGGCGGTCTCGGCTGCCGTCGCCGCGCGCGCGCCCGCCAAGGAAGGCGCGCGCGCACGGCTGACCAGCGCGCTGCCGCTCGACGCGCCCGCCGCGGCAGTCATTCGCGTCTCCTGGAGCGTCGACGCGCCCGACGCAGGCGGCGGGCGCCGCCCCTTCAACGCCGCCGCCGTGTTCGTCCAACTGCTGAGCCGGACGGGTGCGCCGCCCACGACGGGCTTTGCGAGCGAGGCGGCACACACCGACGGGCGCTACGCGGCGCAGGTCGCCGTACCGGTCGGGGGCATCGGCGGCGTGCGCATCGGCCTGCGTGGCACGACGGACATTTTCTTGCCGCTGCAGAACGATCCCTTCCGTTCCCGGGCGGGCGCGCGCTGTGACGTGCAGGCGCTGCAGACCACGCTGGCCGCCTTCGTCGCTGCCTACAACCGGGGCGACGGCCGCCGGCTCGACGGCCTCTTCTCGCGCAATCACTTCGCCTGGTATTCGAGCGGCTCCCCGGGCGGGCGCCTGGGCAGCGCTGCCAAGCGCCGCTCGACGCTCCTGGCCTACTTTCGAGCCAGGCACGCCCGCGCTGACCGCTTGATTCTCCGCTCCTTGAGCTTCCAGGGCTACGAGCTCAAGCGGCAGCTCGGACACTTCTCGCTCGCCGCGCGCCGGCGCGCGGACGACTTCCGCGGCGGGCGCTGGTTCGAGCTGGGCGGCAAGGGAGCGCTCGACTGCTCGCGCGCAACTACGCCCATTGCCGTCCTCAGCTTCGGCGGCCCTGCCTAGCCGCGAGCTTGTGCAACGACGTGCCCCACGAGCGCTCAGTTTCCCGCGCGCTGCGCGCCCGCCCAGCACCGGTCGAGAGAACGAAGTACGAACGCGCAGGTTCGCTTGCGCTTGCACGCTCGCGCACTCGCGTCCGCCGCAACGCGGGCTCCGAGTGGCAACGCACTGCTTCGTGGCTCATGTGCGAAGCCCGTGCGAGAACAACACCCACGGCATACCGACGCATTTCAATCGTCACGCGTCGATCTCCTCCTGGGCGATCGGGCTGCTCGACCTCGCACGGCCGAGCGGATCCTCGGAGACCACGAGGCGCTCGCGTTTTTGGGCGAAGGCCAGGTAGTCGCGGCCGAGACCGCGGCGAATGGCCGCCAGCGCATCTCGCTCGAGCGAGTCGTGCTGACGGCGGTTCTCGTGCAGCGCGAAGGCACCGTGGCGCTCCACGATGGCGGCGAAGAGGCCGCCCGCGCCAACGGCGGGCAGCTGCTTGGGATCTCCGATCAGGATCGGCCTTGCCCTCGGCGTCGTCGATCCTTTCGAGCACGGCCGCGAGCACGCGCGTATCGGCCATGCCGGCCTCGTCGACGATCACGACGCAGCCCTGCGGCAAGCCCTCGCGCGCCGCGCCGTCGAGCAGCCGGTGAAGCGTTGCCGACGGAATCCCGGTCTCGTCTTGCAGCTTCTCGGCCGCAACACCGGAGCTTCTCGGCCGCGAGAACGCCCCCGAGCCGAGCCCCGGTCTCTTGGAGACGGTGCCGCTCGAGCAGATCGTGCGCAAGCGCCTGGCGGCAAAGGAGGGCGACGCACGGGGCAGCTGCAGCTCCTCGAGGTGGTGGTGCAAGCAGTGGTCGTCTCGCTGTCGCAGCTGCAGCGAAGCTTGCCCGACGGCTGAGGGCCCTCGGCGGCCTGACCAGAGACGCTCGAGCGCGCCACCCTCCCGGGTCGTGGACGAACATGAGGTCTCCGCAGGGGAGGAGTGTGATTCGTGAGTGCAAAGCCGAGCTCAGAGCTGCAGGCCACGGAAAGCGACGGCTTACACCGCGACAGGTTCGATCCGGCAGCGGCAGCTACGTCGGCCGTATCGAGCGCGGATTCTGCCGCGACGGGACACGCGTCCTCTGCGCGTCCTTGTGCTGCCGAGGGAAGACCCGCAGATCCTCGACGACGGGCGCGGGCTTTACAGGTCTCGATCGGGCGCGAGTCGAGGTTGTGTTGTCGCGCCGTTGACAATCACTGCCTAAACGTGATACGGATCGTAAACAGAAGGCAGCATGACTGAGCCCGGCCCGACAACACCGACCAACCCGCCACCGCACGGCGGCCGCGGCGTTCCGCCGCGCGGGCTTCCCGCGACGCCGTCCTCCTCGACCCGGACGGGGCGCTTCGGGCGGATGTTCCGGCGGCTGCCGGTGTACGAGCTGAAGACGGACAGCCTGGTCGAGCTCGGCTGCCGGATGGTGCAGCGGCTCGAGGACGGTCGCCTCGACAAGCCGCTCGGAGTGGAAGACGAGGACGAGAACACGGCCGAGCTCGAGGGCACCCTCCGCCTGCCCGCCGCCTACACCTACTTCGGCCAGTTCGTCGACCACGACATCACCTTCGACCCCGTCTCCAGCCTGACCCGTCAGAACGACCCCGACGCGCTGACCGACTTCCGAACGCCGCGCTTCGACCTCGACTCGCTCTACGGCAACGGCCCCTCCGACGAGCCCTACCTCTACGAGCCGGGCGGCCTCAGGCTCGCACTCGGCGATCCGCGCTCGCAGAACGCGAGCGTCGCCGGCCCCGATTTGCAGCGCGGCGCCGGCGGACGGGCGCTGATCGGCGATCCCCGAAACGACGAGAACCTGATCGTCTCGCAGCTGCACGTCGCCTTCGCGCTCTTCCACAACCGGGTCGTCGACCTGCTCGTCCCCGACAACCCCGGCCTCGGCGAGGCCGACCTGTTCAAGCTCGCCCAGCAGACCGTGCGCTGGCACTACCAGTGGGTCGTGATCCACGACTTCCTGCGCCGCCTTGTCGGCGAGGAGGTCGTCTCGAACATCCTGCGCCCGAACGCCTACCAAGCCCCCGGCGCCGGCGAGCAGGCCATCACGCGCGCGCGGCTTCTCTTCTACCGCTGGCGGGAAGCACCCTTCATGCCGGTCGAGTTCTCGGTCGCCGCCTACCGCTTCGGCCACTCGATGGCGCGACCGAGCTACCTGATCAACGACGTGATTCCGCTCCCGGTCGTCGACAACGCCGACCGGATCCCGCTCTTTTCGCAGGGCGGCGGCGACCTAACCCACCTGAACGGCTTTCGCCCGCTGCCCGAGGAGTGGGGGGTGCAGTGGAAGTACCTGCTGCCGGAGATCGACGACGTCGCCGGGCCGAACGACGCCCGGCTGCCGCAGCCGAGCTACCGGATCGACACGCAGCTCGCGAACCCCCTGGGCGCGCTGCCGAACGAGGTTGCGCAGGCCGAGGTGCTCGCGCCGGGGCTCGACGCGCGCGTCGCGCAGTCACTTGCGGCACGGAACCTGCTGCGCGGCCGCGCGCTCGGCCTGCCGTCGGGCCCCGACGTCGCGCGGGCGATGGGGCTGCCGGAGCTCGACGACGCTGCGCTGTTCGAGCGGATCCAGCTGAGTGACGGGACGCGGCGCGATCTGGCCGGCCGGGTGCCGCTCTGGTTCTACGTGCTCCGCGAGGCGGAGCTGCTCGACGGCGCGCAGCTCGGGCCGGTCGGCGGCCGCATCGTCGCCGAGGTGCTGATCGGGCTGCTCGACGGCGACCCGCTCTCCTTCCTCAGCGTCGATCCGACCTGGCGGCCGTTCCTGTCGGCGCGGGTCGAGGGCGAGTTCACCCTTAGCGACCTGATCAACGTCGCGCGGCCACCGGTGCCGCCGGCTCCCGGCCCATACGAGTAACGGCGGTCATCGAGATGAAACAGCTGGATTCCGAGACTCGCTGGCACCGGTCCGACGTCACGTGTCAACAGCGAACGGTTGCGCACGGTTTGCCCGTGGTCGAGTAGCCGTCGAAAGGAGAAACGATGCCCGTCAACTCTCATGTCGAGCGAAGCGTCGCCGACATCATTGCGCTGTGGCTTGCGATCCACGGTGGGGATCCCGGCCCCGATCAGTCGATCAGCCGGTTGAGCGGCGCTCTTCTCATTCACCACCTGGCAGCGAGCCTGAGCCCGGAGGTCGGAAAGCAGGTGCGGCAGGCGGTCGGCCGGGAGCTCAGCGAGTCAGTTGGCCAGTTGGTGCGGCAATGACCGAAATCGACGCGAAGGGAGACTCGATGTTCAGCGGAAGAACACCAGATATCACGTCGGCACAGCTGATTACGATCGCGAGCGCAACCGTCGGTGTGATCGTTGCCGCGGGTCTCCCGCTCTCAAAGGACTTGCAGGACCACATCCTCACGCTGATCACCGTGCTCGCCCCGCTCTTCATCGTCTCGGATGCGCACATCCGAAACGGCCGCTCTCGCGGGGTCGGTGCTGCCGGCGGGGATCCTAAGTGCTCCTTTTCATAACTAAGGCGGCGTATTAGCGTCCGCTCTGGGCCGTACCGTGCCTGGCATCCTGTCCTCTCGTGAAGGGGCACTGATGCCAAGGCATAGCCCGTATCGGATCGAGCTCAGCGATGAGGAGCGCGCGGTGCTGGAGTCATTGGCGCGCTCGTATACGTTGCCGTATTGGCAAGTGACCAGGGCTCAGATGGTGCTGATGGCTGCGGAGGGGCTGCGCAACGATCAGATCGCCGCGCGCTTGCGCTGCGGGCGTGATGTCGTCTCGCAGTGGCGAAAGCGCTTCTTCGAGCAGCGCCTGGCCGGCCTCGAGGACCTGCCCCGGCGCGGCAGACCGCCGCTCTTTCCCCCCTCAGGTGCGCGCTGGGGTGATTCGCCTGGCCTGCGAGCTGCCCGCCGAGAGCGAGGTGCCCCTGGCGCGCTGGTCATCCGCAGAGCTGGCGCGCGAGGCTGTCGCGCGCGGGATCTGCGAGCAGATCTCCGGGGTGACGGTCTGGCGCTGGCTGTCCGAGGACGCGATCAAGCCGTGGCAGCACCGCTCCTGGATCTTTCCCCGCGATCGCGCGTTCACCGCCAAGGCCGGCCGCATCCTCGACCTCTACGGCGGCCGCTTCGAAGGCGAGCTGCTGCATCCCGGCGACTACGTCGTCTGCTGCGATGAGAAGCCCTCGATCCAAGCCCGGGAGCGCAAGCACGCCACGCTGCTCCCGCCGCCGGCGCCAAGCGCGGGCAGCGCGTCGAGCACGAGTACGAGCGAGGTGGCGCGCTCTGCTACCTGGCCGCCTGGGACGCCCGGCGCGCGAAGCTGTTCGACCGCTGACGGGATCGTCCCGTTCGACGCGCTCGTAGAGCAGTTCATGACAGTCGAGCCGTACAGCAAGGCCCAGCGCGTGTTCGTGATCGTCGACAACGGCTCAGCGCACCGCGGCGAGGCATCGATCAGGCGGCTGCAGGGCGCCTGGCCGAACCTGATCCTCGTCCATACCCCGGTCCACGCCAGCTGGCTCAACCAAGCGGAGATCTACTTCTCGATCGTCCAGCGCAAGCTACTCACCCCCAACGACTTCCCCGACCTCGACACGCTCGAGCAGCGCCTGCTCGCGTTCGGCCGCCGCTACGAACAGATCGCCACCCCATTCGAGTGGAAGTTCACCCGCGCCGACCTCGACCAGCTCGCGCACCGACTCGACCAACTCGCCGCCCGAGCAGCCTGACTCCCAAATACGTCGGCGAACTTCCGAGCCAGAGCACTTAGGTTGCGCGCCTGCTGGAGGACCCAGGCTCCTGTCGGCTTTGGTCGTGCAACCTCCGAGATGGACGCGCCGGCTGTGCCGAGCTCGATGAAGAAGAGCACATACAGGCGACGCAGCGACACGGTCTCCACGGTGAAGAAATCACAGGCAAGCATGCTCGCGGCCTGCTGGCGAAGGAACACAGGCCAGCTCATCGCTCCGCGCCGAGGCGCCGGCTCGAGCCCAGCGGAGGCATGCACACGGATAGTGCTCGGTGAGAGGCGAAAGCCAAGCTTCAGCAGCTCACCGGCGATCCGCTGGTAACCCCCAGCGCGGATTCCCGCGCGCCAGCCGCACCACCAACTCCCGCAGGGGACGGGCTGTCGGCGGACGGCCAGGCTTGCGCTGAGGATACGTCCACCTCCTGCGAACCAGCTCCCGATGCCAGCGCAGCAGCGTCGCCGTAAAGACCTGCCCATGAGCCGAGCCGCGACCGAACCGGCAGGGCAGGCGAACCGTCTCGAATCCTGCCGACGTCGCAACACTGCCAGACCTCGCCGAATCTGGATCAGAGTTTTGACACCCTTCCCGCGTCACACGGTCGGCGCCGATGCGTATCGGTCGTCGATGACGTGATCGCCCATCTCGCCTCCCTGCCTTGCCCTGCCGATCCACTTCGAGCTTTGCGATTGCGTGCGGGTACGGGAGCGCTCGCCCTCAGCATGCGAGCTTTGGGCTCGTCTTCAGCAGTCGAAGTGTGGTTGGGGGCGATGCCCGAGGGGCTTAGCCGACGAGAAATAGAAATCGTGGTCGGCGCAGTGCCAACGCAGCGCAAGCCGAGCCACCCGCGTAGCTCGTCCATTCTCAGGAAGAACACGAAAGGCGACGTGCATTTGCCCGTTCGTCGTGGGAAGTCGGACCGTGCGGTCGAGAAGGCGCCGGCAACCGCCCTTCCAGCGCCCGGCAAACGAGGTCCCGTACTGACAAAGCTTCAACGGGCCGCGCGAATCGGCATCCACGAGAATGGCATTGGTCGTTGGGTGTAACTCGAAGAGAAGGCCGCCTTTCGCCAGCGGGAAGTCGGCGAGGACGAAGCTCGATATGCGCTGCCGCTGAACGGCCCCGGCGTCGCTCCTGCGGCCGATCGTCAAGAGGGCGGTCACGGCAACTGCCGCTACCACGATCGCGACCAGAACGTGAGACCACTGCGGGCGGCGGGGTTGTTCCGTCTTCCTGATCTTCCTAGGACGCGTCGACGAACACCAGTAGCAATACGACGCCGAGCGCGAGGACGTCGGCGGTGACGCGGAGCGAGCGTGGAAGGCCGAGATCCCGCGAGACGTTCGGCGGCCGCCGCGCACGGATCTGTTTGAAGCCGAGGGCAATCGAGGCGATCGCCCGGGCGCCGCCGTACGCTCCCCAACACGCTCCAGTGACGATTGCGGACCCCGTTGCCACCGCGACGAGCGGCAGCACATACCAGATCGGAAACGCGATTCGGGTCATGACGCCAGACCCAAGCGCAATGCCGTTGAAGAGCGCCCACTGCCACGCCTCTCGATGCATCCAATCGCGCGGTGTCTCGGTGTTCCGCTGTAGGAGTAGGGGCCGGCCCGCGAGGTCGAGGACGACCATCACGGCGACAGCGACCGCAAGCGGCACGAGAAGGAACGGGCCGATTCCAATGACGCCTATAAAACCACCAAGGGCAGCGCCAGAGGCGGCGCCGGTGAGCGTGGCGACGCCAATGAACAGAGAGCCGCTCCGGATGAACCGGCGAAGGCTGAACTCGATTGTCGTACCCCGGAACACGCCGGCGTAGGCCGCGCCGTACGCGGCGTTCGGCCCTCAGGGAATGCGCTGCTGAAGAAGGGCGCTAGCCACGGCCCCGCTCAGACCAGCAGCGATCGCGATGCTCTGCATCATCACGTCACCTGCGTTGGGGCGAGTGCAATCGCTAGCACGACGACAACGCAAAGTTGCAGATGCACGCGTCACCGTTGCTCCAGAAGTCGCGGCAGTAGTAGTACGTGTGGTTGTAGCAGAAGTACCAGCCCCAAGGAGGACCGCTGCCTCCGCAGCCGCTGTTGCGGTCGGTGCAGTTCGCGTCGCAGCAACCCGAATAGGCGTTACAGCAGCAGCAGCGGTTATGCGACGCGCTCGGTCCGCATTGCGCGCGGACAGAACCTCCGAGACACGCCAAGAGCGGGCTCGCCTTCACCGCCGACGTGACGCTGAGGCCAAAGACGGTGGCGCCGAGTCGACGCAAGAACTTGCTCCGCCCGAGCGGTACGCGTTCCATGGCTGCCTCATCGAGGGGTTCGGTGCGGAACGTCGGTAGCGGCACCATCTCGTCGACATCGCCGTTGCGCACGATGCGGACTTCCATGGCGTCACGAGAAGCGGTCATGCTGGTTCTCCCTCCTCAACCCACGAGTTGCGTCTCGAGCTCATCCTGAGACTTTGACAAGAGCGCGCTGTAGTCACGGTCACCGAGATCGGCGTCGCTGACGAGATCGTCCAGCTGGTCGAGCCGGTCGACGAACATGAGGTTGCCTGCCACGACGCCGTCGACCAGGTAAAGCGCCGCCGGCAGGGTCTTCATCCGCAGTGCTTGCGCCACCGCGGTCGCCAGCGGGTCAAGCACGACGTCCGAGGTAACGCGCGAGATTCTCCGCCGCGCCTCATCGCGACTCGCGTCGCCGGGCCCGACCAGAAGCGCTGTCACCCCGTCGACTTGACCGATCGCCTCTGGTTGATGACCGCGCTCCAGCTCCTGAAGCAGTTCGGTGCAGCTTGCGCAGGTCGCAGAGACGACGAGCACGATGCGTCGTCCGACTCCGAGTCCCGGGTGAGCTCGAGCAAGGTCATCGGAGATCCGGAACCCGAGCGCTGCACCATGACCGACGCCACTCCCGAGCGCGACGATTTCCATTCGAGCCGTCAGTGCACCAAGCTGGCGGATACACAGCATGACGCTGACCGTCAGGAGCAAGAGCCAGACCGTCGCCAGTGTGAGGCCAATGCTTGTCCAAAGTGTGCTGGTCATGAACCGGAAGCTCCCTCCGTCGGGACGACAAGTTGGTCGGTGAGTGCCGCGAACGGGTCGACGCGATGAACAATCACGGGCAGCCGCGAGAGCAGCGTGACGACGCCGAGCGCGGCTGCGATACTGCAGGCGATCGAGAGGCGACTCGCGAACGCCACCTCGCTCGCCGACGCCGAGAACGAGAATGCGAGACTCGTGACGCTCGCTGCGAGAAAGGCCGCAGCGCGGCCGAGGACGAGTCGCGACACCTGCGTCGTCGAAGATCCGAAGCACATGCAGGAAAACAACTCGCCGCGGTGGAGGCTGCGGCCGACGAGGAACGTGAACGCTGCGAACAGGAACACCGCCGCGGCAGACGTCGCGGTCACGACGTGCCCGCTCAGCACCGCGACGGCGAGCCCGGAGCCGGCTGCCAGTTCGAAGAGACTAGCCAACGCGGCGGCTTTCGTGCTCGGGACGCGCGTCAGGTGAAAGTCCTTCAGCGCGATCGCCGTCTCAGCGCGGTGGACGAGTTTCGCGGATCCCGCCCAGATCAAGCCGGCACTCGAGACCACGGCGGCTGCGACTTCGAGGTCAGTAAGGAGCGGGCTCATCGAGCTGTACCGCTTACGAGAACTCGACGACGTATGCCCGCTTGGGGTTCGGCGTGGTGTTCCGCTGCACGAGCGCGCGCAGTGTTCGCTTCGCCGCCGCCTGCGAGATGTCGACGAGGTTCGCGTTGGTGGTGGTGTCGAAGCTCGTCCGCGCCGCGGACGCATCCACGATGACACCGCTCGACACGCTGATTGCGTATCCGCGGACGGACTCGATCTCGTCTTGGACTCCGTCGAACAACGGCGAGACGTAGTCGGCCGCGAACGTTGCGTCGCGCCACTCGCCGGCGGCAACCACTTCGTCGCCGGGGTCGAAGCTCCTGAGGTCACCGGGCGGGGCGAAGCTCCACACGGACGTCTCAGACGTCGCGACGAGGGTCACCTTCGTGCCCGCGGGCACCGACGGACTAGTGGCAACCTTTACGAGGAGGGCGTTCTTCGCGCCCCGCTCGAGGACGACGGCAGCCAGGTCGGGCGGCTTGGGCATTGGCGCCTGACTAGACGCAGACGCGGGTCCTGACTCCACGAGGGCGCCGGCCGCGAGGCTCGCCCCGAGTGCCAGAAACGAACGACGTGATCTCGTTTCCATACGGCTTCCTCCGATCGAATCGGTGTACGAACCGGTAGGGCAGCGGCAGCAAAGGGCTCACCACGAAGCTCGGTGCTTCGGACGCGACGGCGACGTACTGGGTCGAGACCGACAACCGCACGCATGGAAGCCATCACTGCGAAGCGCCTTCACCGCCGTTTGCCGCAAGAGCCACCGACGATCCATGACAAGAACCCCTTACCTTCGGCTTAGAACCGACAGAGAGTCAAGCAGGTGCGACGTCTAGTGTCAACTCGCTCGTTGCTTAGGAGCTACGATGCTCACGCCTAAAGACTAACGTCTCCGTATACATTCGTCAAGAGCAGCCACTGGCGAGACGAGCCGACAAGGATGTCCCGCCGTCTCAAGGTCGGGGTTCCAGGCGAGCGCGTTCGTGTCAGGCACGTAGATCGGATCACCCTCGGCGGCGTCGTATAGATGCCCGATCAGCTCAACCTGCTTATCGAGTGCCCGCTCGGCTTTCGCGAATGCCTCTTCGTGCGTCTTCACCCAGGTCAGGTGGCTCTGGTCGATCAGCTCCTCGAGTTCGTCCTGCGCCTGCTCCACGTCGTTCGCCCCATCTGCTGGCAGCCCCTTCAGCAGGGCGCGGACGAGCGCCGCCAGGCGCCGATAGTCGTCGAGCAGCCGCGACTGTAGCCGACACCCTTCCTGGTCGAGGTCGCCCCAGCCGAGTGTGGGCCGACGAAGACGACGGAGTTACTGGGCTCGTTGATGTCGCGCAGCTTCCCCGAATGCTCGAGCAGGAACTCACGGAGCCGCTGCCGGAGCGACCACGTTCTCCGCGGCGTTCGCCGGCGTCCACGACTTCGTCGTGCGACCGAAGCGGACACTCAGGGTCTCGGCGTAGCAGTGCGCGCAGCCGGGGCTGACCTTTGAGCAGCCGGTGACGGGGTTCCGTCGCCTCGGTCCACTCGATCGATCAGCCATCGGCCACGCACCACACCCCCTTCGGATGGTCAGCGTACCTCGTGCGCCGGCCCGACCCCTATCGCGGCTCCGCCGTCTCGAGCTCGGCTGCGATCGACCGGTGGTCGCCGCGTTACCGGCGGGGCGCGCCGCGAGCTCGAGCGTCGCTACCCCCGTGGTGGGTGAATTGGGAGCAGTGGGAGATTCGCAGACCCGCGTGGGCCTGCGCGTGACGAGCGAAGCGCGATTGCGGCACGATTCGACCATGGTTTCAAAGGCACTGCCTGCGGCCAGAGAGGGCGGCGTCCACCCAGACCCTTACGCTAGTTACCCGGATCCTGCGGTAAGGAGCTGAGGGGCCGCTCGGGACTCGTTTTCGACCGTCGCTGATCGTCCCCGCTCGCGTGCGGGGGCTCCGCGGCGCCGGCTGATGGGTTTCTCGTGCGGCGCTGGCCTGGGCGCGGGCAGGCTTCGCCCCTCGCGGCCGTCCGATTCAAATTTGCGCGGCTCGCCGGGTGCGCTCAGGCGGGCGCGCGGCCGAGCCCGCGGATGCGCTGCAGCGCTTTGATGAAGTCCTCGAGCAGCGAGTAGCCGGCCGAGAGGCGCAGCACGAGTCGCCGGCCGGAGCGGCCGACCGTTCCGGCGACCGCGATGAAGCGGAAGCGCAGGCGCTTGGCGTAGCTCGTCCGCTCGCCCTCGGGCAGGGCGAGCAGCTTCAGCCAAGCGAGCAGGTTGTAGGCGAGGAGCGTGCAGAGTAGGTAGGCCCAGTTGGCGTGGAAGCTCTGGCAGGGGAGGTTGTCGAGGCCGAGCCCGAGCTTTGCCTCCTTGATCCGGTTCTCGAGGTTCGCCTTCGCACGGTGCCAACACTCGAGCTCGTCGGCGGAGCGCTCCTGGTCGTTCGTGACGAGCGCCCAGTAGTGCCATTCGCGTCCTTCCAGCGAGAGCTGCTCGCCGGCTTCGAGCGGGTCGCGGCGGACGATGAAGCGCCGCTCGCGCTTCCACGTCTTCGGACGCCAAGGCACGCTCGCAACCTCGCTTCCGGCGCGGTAGCTGGAGGGCTGCCAGTCTTGCTCGGCGATCGCGTCGATCCGTGTCCGCAGGGAGGGAATCAGCGGCGCGCCGATCGCGTAGCTGATCCGCCTTCGCTCCAGCTCGGCGAAGAAGTTCTGGCCCCAGAAGCCCTCGTCGGCGCGCAGCAAGAGGCGGCTGCCCTCGGGCAGGCGGCGCAGGCACTCGCCGAGGAAGCGGGTGGCGCCGGTCGAGGCGGCCGCGTGGCCGTGGCGCAGCTTCGCGTGCAGCCACTCGCCGCTCTCGCCGATGAAGCAGAGCAGCGGATGCCAGGCGACCTTGCCGGTATAGGTGCCGCGCACACCCTGCCGCGAGCCGACCGGGCCGTGGTGCTCGATCAGGGTCGCGTCGAGATCGAGCGTCACCGTCTCCCGCCCGACGAGCGGCTGCAGGCGGGCGAACACCTGGTCGAGTGCCCGGTTCAGCTGAGCGATGTGACCGAGACTGAAGCGGCGCAGGAAGCGCCCCAGCGTCGTCGGCTCGGGCAGGTCGTGGCCGCGCAGCAGCTGCTGCGCCGAGTCGGCCCGTAGCAGCGCGATGTCGTCGAGGCACTCGCCGCCCGCGATCAGGGTCTCGCACAGGCCGAGGATCGCCTGCGCCGGCGAGTAGCCGCGCCGGCGCTTCTTGACCGTGATCCGGTCGAGGAGCTCCCCGACGCCGAGTCGCGCCGCCAGCTCGCGCACGAGCAGCAAGCCCGCATGCGCCGTGATCTGCTGACTGGACGCGGCCACCCGGACCAACGCCGATCGCTCTGTTATCTTCACCTTCAAGAGTGCCTCCCTGTCGCTCGCCGGGATGTCTCGCAACACCCATGGTGAGCGGCAGGGAGGACGTTGCTCTTTGCGCTACTCCTGCGCTACCGCAGGATCCGGGTAGTTAGATGGTCTCGCTTGGCTCGGGAACATCTTCGCGGTCGCCGCGTAACAGGCGGGCGCGCCGCGAGCTCGAGCGTTGCTACCGCCGCGGTGGACCCGCCGTCATCCGTCTCGGGCGTCAATTCACCGACGAGCCGGACGTCGACGAGCTGGCTGCGGCCTGCGAGCGGAGAGAGCCATGGGCGGTGACCTACTTCGCCGAGACGCTGCCCCGCGTGCTGCGGGCGGCGGCGCGAGTCCGTACGCTGCGCCGCAGGCGGGAACGAGCGACCGGTTCTCCACGGTGTCCGGAGCGAGCACGCGCGCGCATCTGTGCGCCTCGCTCCCGTCGCCGTCCGCGCCGCCCGGGCGTCCGCCGCGCCCGTACGCCTGGCTCATTAGCCGACTCTGACCAACCCGAGCCGCCGTTAGGGCGGCCGCGAGCAGCGTCGCCGCCGAGCTGGCCGGGCAGGCCTGACTGCGCTGAGCCGCTGACGGGTGCGAGCGGGCTCCCTCCGCTACTCGGGCGGAGATGAGCGCAGCGTTTGGAGACCGTCAGCGCGCGGCCGAGTACGCCGTCGTGGAGGTTCCGCTCGTACGGCTGCGCGTCTCGGAGGAGAACCCGCGCCGAATCGGTCCGGAGAAGCTCGAGCAACTGAAGCGCTCGCTCGCTGCCGATCCGGCGATGCTGCAGGCGCGCCCGCTGATCGCCCTGCCGGACGGCACGGTGATCGCCGGCAACATGCGGCTGCGCGCCGCGCAAGAGCTCGGCTGGCACACGATCCCGGTCGTCTATGCCGATCTCGACCATGAGCGCGCTCGCCTTTGGATGCTGCGCGACAACCAGGCCTACGGCGCGTGGGACGACGACGCGCTCGCCGAGCTACTCGCGGAGCTCGGCAGAGAGGGCAGCGACCTCGATCTGACCGGCTTCGCCGAGGACGAGCTCGCGCGCATCCTGGACGGCATCGCGGAGGAGCCGGCGCCGGCCGCGGACGACCTGCCGCCGCTTCCGGACGAGCCTGAGTCGAAGCCGGAGGAAACCTACGAGCTGGGGCCGCACCGCCTGCTCTGCGGGGACGCCACGGACGCGGACGCCGTTCGCGAGCTGATGCGGGGTCAGCGGGCGGCGCTGATGGCGACCGACCCACCCTACGGGGTGGGCGTCGACCACAGCTGGCGCGACGGCCTGCGCCAGCCCATCGGCGCCGCGCGCACGGGCCTGGTGGCGAACGACGACCGGGCCGACTGGCGCGAGGCCTACGCGCTCACCGATGCAGCGGTCGCCTACGTCTGGCACAGCGCGCTGCACTCGCTCGAGGTCTGGCAGGGGCTCGTCGCCTGCGGCTTCGAGATTCGCCAGCAGATCGTCTGGGTCAAGTCCGTGCACGTGCTCGGGCGTGCCGCCTACCAGTGGCGGCACGAGCCCTGCTGGTACGCCGTCCGGACCTCCAGGGCGTCGTCTCGGTCGAGTCACCCGCGCACTTGCGACAGACGGAGGCGCACGTCAAGCACTCCGCGAAGCTCGCACCACGCTGGGGTCGGGTCTCGACGGCTGGCACAAGGTGGGCCGTGAATTATGGCCCGGCGTTCAGCTGCCCCGCATCAGTTGTCGGGCTACTTCATCCGAGGCCGGAACCATAAGGCGCAGATCACCGAGAACGTCCTGGCGGGCGACCTGCCGACGCTTGTGTCTTCGTTGGCCGGAATCTGACGCAGTCCCCTCTCTGCCAAGCTCCCGTGAGACGTTCGTGTCCCCGTTATTACTGAGCCTGAGGGCGAGATTGGAGTCTTGCTGGGATGTTGGAGAAGGAGCTGAATGGAGCCGTCAGCGGTTCGCTGGAGCGAGCCGTAGGCGAGCG